>NZ_CP039456.1:2545479-2862574 GCF_006974145.1 Changchengzhania lutea
ATCACATATTTTGGACTTCTAAAAGGTTGTTTGGCATAAACCACCCATTTTTTACCGAACAGATCATTGTATGTTTTCTGAGGAATTTTTAAGTCATTCTTTCTGAGTTCTGCTATATATTTTGCTCGAAACACTTGGCTCATGGATTTTACATTGAACAAGTAGTTACCATTGTTCTTTGCCTTTTTCCATCTTCCAGATTGACTCAAACCACCCCCTGGCACAATGCAGTGCAAGTGCGGGTGCAAACTCATATTCTGACCCCAAGTATGCAGCACTGCAATCATCCCCATGCTTCCACCCAAGTGTTTGGGATTGTTGCCAAATTGCTGTAAAGTCTGCCATGCTGCCCTAAACAAACTACCGTACACTATTTTTCCGTGGCTCAAAGCATAACTGTTAAACTCACTTGGAATGGTAAACACCAAATGAAAATAAGGAACATTTAAAAGTTCGCCTTCTCGTGCCCGAATCCACTCTTCACGTTTATGTCCTTGGCAGGTTGGGCAATGTCTGTTCCTGCAACTGTTGTAACTGATGTGCAATGCGTGGCAACAATCGCATTTATCAATATGACCGCCCATCGCTTTGGTGCGGCACCTCCTGATGGCCTGCAAAGCTCGGTAATGCCAAGAGGTCAAGCTCAAGTTGCTGAGCTGTAGCTGTTCCATCTCTAAAATGTCAGCGACCGTATGTCGGGAACGCATTAATCGTAGAGTTTGTCCAGTGGAGAAAATTTCGAACCACTGGGTAGATTGGCCACATGCAGATAGGTTAAAGTCATTTCAATATGCGCATGTCCCAAAAGTTCTTTTAAACTCACTAGGTTTACACCGTATTCCAACAAATGTGTGGCAAAGGTGTGGGCGGTTATCTTTTTGGAACTGCCTATTTTACTACGGCTTTCTTTAATTACCCAGCGGATGCCATTGGTGGTAAGCCCTTGAGGCTTTCCTTGTTTGGTGACCTGACTGTTAAAAAGATAGATTTGAGGATTTTCAGTTTTGATGTACGTATTCAGCCCTCTGATTAAGAACTTGCTTAAAGGTACATAACGATCAATCTTCCCTTTTTTCTTGGGAATAAATACGGTTTTCCGATCAAAATCGATGTCTGACAGTTTTAAGTCACACAACTCGTAGCTACGAAGTCCGCAGCCGTAAAGCATGCCAATAATTAAACGGTGTTTTAGATGCTTGGGCGCTTTTAAAAGACGTTTCACTTCATCTTGGCTCAAAACTATCGGCAGTTTTAAGTCGCGTTTAATTTGAGGTAACGCCACACGTTTACCCGCCATACCCATAACCTTATAGGCGGCTCTAAGACCGAAAATGGTGTGTTTAAAGAAACTTTCAGAAGGCGTTTTGTGAAGTTTTTGGCAGTAATAAAGGTAAGATTCAATGCTTTCTACAGAGAGTGTTTCGGGACTCTGCTTATAATGCAAAGCAAGGTGAGCCAAACACCTGAGGTAATTGTTTAAGGTGCTTTTGGCTTTGCCATTAATGGAAAAACTTTGCTCCAACTTGTCTTGAAGGGTACTGAAACCTGCAACTTCATCAAAAGCGCGTTCAGCAATGGTTTTACTTTTTTTTAAACATAATATTCATTTTAAAATTTAGATACAAATTAATAAATCTATTATATTTACAAAAGAACTCCCCTTCGAAGACTCGGAGATGGGCTTCCGACCGGTAGGGAGGATTCGTTCAACACAACCTATAAACAATACGTGCTTAGCTGCTTAAGATATAAACCCGGAATATCGACCAACACCGCCAAACCTTTTGGATTTGGCATTAAATAAAAAAAGAAAAAGCAAAACAAAAAGGTTTGGCTAATTGCGTGGCGGAAAGTAAACGTTAGTTTGCCCCCGTACTGTTCATAGCTCAACCGTTGCCATTCATTGCGCAACGCACTCTGAACGGAAAAAAATGTAGTTATTTTTTTGAATTTTAAGAAAGTAAAAACCGAAAAATTATGTTGCTGAATTTTTAAAATTGTGCTGATTTCTCACTCAAATGTGGAATAAAAATCACATCGGACTTTTTAGCTCGTTTGCGGAATCGGAATCTGAATTGAAAACAAAAAATCGAACTGTGTGCGGAATTTAGCAAGTTGCGGAATTGCTTACTCAATCGGAATTGAAAAAGTTTGCGGATTATTCCGTTAACTGAACTGATTCAAACAAAAAAGAGGTTTCAGCTGATTATAATTGTCTTCTTGCCCTTTTGTTTCTACTGCTACGGAAATTCTTCCCTCTTCTGGTAAAGTAAATTACAAAACCAAAAAGCACGCTTATAGCAATAATTAAAATTGTTATCTGATAAAATTCTTCTGGTAAATTCATATTTAAATATACGAAAAAAACAACGAAATGGCAACACCGTGTATAATTAATTGCTTGGTTACTGCCGACTTACGAACATTCCTGCGGAATATTCTATCTGTTATTTATTTGCTAAATTAGTTGCTTAACCAAGCAACTAACCATACACAACACGTTAGGCACAATTTGACAAACCAATGAAGTTATCGATTTTAATATTACTTTTTTCTACCATTTCTGGGTTTAGCCAAGAAATAAAATTCAATCTTTTTTTGAAAGATTCTTGTTCTAACGAAATTGAAAGAAGTACTTATTATCATCTTGAAAAAGATGGAACAGAATATAATATATCGGACTTTGACGGAACAATAATTCTTCAAACCAAAGGAGAGTATAAACTTGTCGCAACCGAAATTGGAGAAACACATAAAATTGTAATTGACAAACTAATCAATTCGGACACTATAATTAAACCAAGAATTGAAGAATACATAAAGAAAACTAATTTTTCTTATAAAAAAGGCACGAGTAAAGAACAACTTAAAAAACTTGGATTAATTCCTAATTATAAGTTTATGAATTGCTCAAAGGCTTGTGACGGAATTGAAACTGAATATTACTCAAACGGAACAATTCGACTTAACGCTGAATTTAAAAACGGACTTGTAATTGGAGAATTAAAAAGATATTATCAAAACGGAAAAATAAAAGAAATTTCTAATTATGATAATGACGGAATTTTAACAAAAAGAACTCTGTTTCACGAAAATGGAGAAATAAAAAAAGAATAAAAACTGTGCCTAACACCGTATTATTACACGCGCTACGTTGTGTGTCATTATAATCAACTAATTAAAGATCATTATAGTTCGTAATTCATTTCTCCTTATTCTGAGCTTTTCTTTTTTGCTACAACAAAATAACTAGATGCCCCTTTATATATCTTTTCAGAATCAACGGTCTGAAAATTGCCATTTGCCAATAAATCATCCAATTCAATACTTTTAAGTCTTCTTATAGGAATGGGAATAATTCCAGTTTTAGACAATATCCGAACAAGCTGAATCTGAATACTAACTAAAAATGACATTTTATCTCGTAAGCAGGGGGTTACAGAAATAAATAACCCCTCAGGTTTTAATAACTCATGTATTCTTTGCACCACATTTTCTGGGGCAGGTACCGTATGCAACATATTGAAGGCTAGAATTATATCAAACGATTCTTTTTTATATATTTTATCAAAAATATCTGTTTGTGAGAAATTTACATTTTCAACTTTACCATCGATAGCTTTTTGTTTAGCTATTTCAATCATTTTTGATGATATATCAATAGCATGGATTTCTTTCACATAATTGGCAAGTTCACAAGATGTTGTACCTGTCCCACATCCATAATCCAAAACAATATTATTGCCCCTAAGATATTTTTTGGTATTATCTCTAGACTTTTTATGAATGTGTTCAAAACGCTCTTCCGTTCTATCATAATTCTTTGAAGCCTTATCCCAAAATTCTTTTGATTTATTCATTTTATATCTTTTCTATTCGTTTTGAACACATACGCTTTAATCATTTATTTTTCTTTCTCCTTTTGAATTTGTCTTTTGACGAATCATAAGTAAATACTTCATCCAAAGTGACTTTAAAAACGTTTGCTATTCTAAAGGCAAGTTCAAGTGATGGAGAATATTTCCCACTCTCAATAGCTGCTAATGTTTGTCTTGTCACCCCAACTTCATCCGCCAATTGTTGTTGTGTCATTTCATCTTTAAAAAAACGTAGGGTTCTAACTTTATTTTGAATATGATCTTTAATCATCTTAAGCTCCTTTATTATAGAAATATATTTTCCAAACGTCACTCATCAGAGCTGATAAAAAACCAAAAATCAAAATAGTTATAAACATATACTGGACTGAATAACTCATTGAAACAGGAATCATTGAAGCCACAAATCCAAACATGGCAATCCAATGACTGTAACGATCTGATTTCATTTCTATGAGCTTATCTCGCTCATCCATAAATTCTAAATCTTCTTCATCCATATTTCTGTTCTTTACTTTTTTGAAAATTGCAAACAAAATAAACAAGATGATTTTTGCCACAACCATTAGCACTGTCAATTTTAATATGAAAATTCCCCAAAATTGAATATCTAAAACCTTCGACAGATTAATATCTCCTTGAATTCCAAAGACGTAAAATAGATATCCTCCCAATAATAAAATGGTCGTAACGAAATTAAATACTGCTTTTTGTACTTGTATAGACATTATTTATTCTTTTTAATTATGTTAACTAATTATGACACAAAGTTATATATTTTTTACACCATGTAAAATATATTTAACATTTAAAATGAATTAATTTTTTATCACACTGATATATACGCTATTAAAAGTAACGAACACACAACAACGTATCCTATGATTAATTGCTTGGTTCCAGCCTACTTACGAAAATCCTCGCGGATTTTCTATTCAGTTTTTATTTGCTAAATTAGTTGCTTAAACCACGCAAATCATACACAAACACGTTAGGCATAATATGACAAAAATGACAATTTCAGAACAAATACAGCATAGTACAGTAAGAATTGAAACTGTATTAAATAACGGAAATACTTCCACAGGAACAGGTTTCTTTTTTAAGTTTCTTGAAAAAGATAACGGAGAACAAAAACAGACAAGCACTTATGGAAGTTATCGAAGATAGACACGGCAAGCGCAGTACCATTATCGCCTCACAATTCCCTGTTGAAGCCTGGCATCAAATCATAGGAGAACAGACCATTGCAGATGCAATTTTGGATCGATTAGTACACTCAGCTCACAGAATCGATATCCAAGGTGAATAAATGAGAAAGAAATCAATTAAAAAACACTAACTTTAAACCACCAAAGAATCAAATTTGAGCACTTGGTTTGCTATGCTCACTTTTATCAGCCCGAGGTGGCTCACTTTGTCCGTCCTTTCCACTATAGCCTCCTTTTTCGTAGAAAACCACATACCTACCAAAAGGAAGCAATAGATTAAAAAGAGCTTTTAGACTTGCTGCAAATACCATTGGAAATTTAAAAGAAGGACATCTTAATGATTTTTTCAAAAGAATAAATTATAAAAAAGGACGAGCCACCGCTATAAGTGCTACAGCAAGAAAACTCGCTGTTATCATTTGGAATATGCTTGCTAAAGGACGGGATTATAATCCGCCAGAAGCATACTTGTATCTTGACCAAAAGAGGAAATTAAAATTGGTCAACAGAATTAAAAAAAATATAATTAAATTTGAGATTAAACCTGAAGACGTCGGTTTTAGCAATCACTTGATTATCAGAACTTAATATTTGACGTTAGTTGGAAGCTGAAAAAACTGCACGCAATAAACTCTCTAACTAAAAAATAAAGCACACTATTTCAAAAAAGATTACTTAAAATTTGTGTAGTTAGGAATCCTTACTATATTTGTAGGGCAATAATGCATTAATCTAAAAATATAATAAAATGGGTAAATCAATTTTCTATCACGCAGGATGTCCAGTTTGCGTAAGTGCAGAACACGACATTATTAATTTAGTCGGTGCCGACAATGTTGAAGTTGTTAACATTGGCGAAAATAGAGCACGAATTTTAGAAGCGGAAAAAGCTGGTGTTAAATCTGTCCCAGCATTGGTAACACCAAATGGCAATACATTACATATCAATTTTGGTGCTTCGATGGCAGGTGTAAAAGGTTAATTTTTAAAACAAATAGTTAGGATTCCTAACACTAAAGGAAGTCCTAACTTCTTAAAACAAATCAAAATGAAATCAATACTATTATTACTTTCAGCAACGATGCTTTTAAGCACAACAAAATCTTGTGCTCAAGAAAGCGAATATAAAAATGACAACTTCAAGATTAATGAAGTTAGTGTAGTACACGAATCCGATTTAGGCGTTACTATTTGGGAAATAACTGTAGATGGAACAGCAGGAAAAACAACACCTACCAAAGTTGGTCAACTTGATGGTGCGACAGTTTTAGGGTATGTTTTTCCAACAAGTTTAAAACCTAGTGATGTTGGCTTTAATCAAACGGACGGAATTGTTGCACTTGCTCTAACATCACATCCCGATTTTGATGACACACCATTATGGGACGAGAATAGTGACCAAATATTTGATAACGATGGAATTATTTGGCATCCACATTGGGTAATTCTTCACGAGGACAAAAGAGTTGATGGAGGTCTTTCGGTTAAACAATTTAAGAAAGCAGATGAAACAGTTGTTTTACCACCAACAAACCCAGGAATGCCAATGTATATGGATTCACCAGGTTATCCTGTTACAACTAAAAACAACACTATAAAGGTAGTCGTACCAGATTATCGTATGAACAATAGAACAGACTTTAGTTGTGATGGTGTTACTGCATTTATGAAAGTAAATACAAGTAATGAAAATTTACCTATGCTCGGAGTTTACGAAGTTTTTAGTGTGGCAAGTGGAGATTTGTCATTACCATATAAGGTGAAAAACCAATAAAATGAAAGTAGCAGTTTGGGACACTTATGTAAAAATAGAAGATGGGAAAATTATGCACTTCGATATTCTCGTACCAAGTGAAATAAATGACGAACAGACCATATTTAACTTTGGTAAACATTATCTACAATCCAAGTCAGTTAAAACAGAACAATTAACCGCTAAAGAATGTCGTCTTTGTCATATTGAACAGGCTACAGAAGAAATAATTGCATCCATTGAAAAAAATGGTTATTCAATTATTGAAATGGAAAATTGTAATTAATTTAATTAGGATTACTAACTTTGCCTGTCGGACAAATTTCGGCAGGCTTTTTTTATGAAGAAAAGTACATTCAACCCAGAACAACAACAAAAGGATATTTCAAGTAAAATCGTTGCAGGATTGGAACGAGTTTCAGAAGTATTTAAAATCCTGCTATGGGAAAAAGCCAAATTGGTCGGTTTAAGTCCGATTCAAATTCAGATACTCATTTTCATAGCTTTTCACAAGAGAGAATTGTGCAATGTCAGCCATCTTGCCAAAGAATTTAATGTGACCAAGCCAACTGTAAGCGATGCAGTTAGGGTTTTGGATAAAAAAGGATTCATTGTAAAGGACTTTTCATCATCCGATAGTCGCAGTTATTCAATTTCGTTATCCGATTTGGGAAATGATATAATATCTCAAACCTATGATTTCTCAAGCCCATTAAAAAAACAAGTTGACAGCTTTTCGCAACCCGAATTAGAGAGTTTATTCGGAACTTTAAGCCAATTAATTTATAAATTAAACCGATACGGAATTTTGAGCGTACAGCGGACTTGTTATGGCTGTAAATTTTATCAAAAAAACCAGGAATCGGATTATTGTAATTTACTTCAAAAAGAATTATTAAACCGAGAGATTAGATTAGACTGTCCAGAATATGAAGAAAAAGCCAGTGGCTGACACCGTGTCCTATGAAAAGCACTAGCCTAGACTGTTCCCCTATTTTGATTAGACAATGCTTATGCGATAATCAAAGATAGTCTATAGGAAGCGAAATAACTCTGGGCAATATTCGTTATCTTTGTAACAAAACAATACCTAATAACAATGGACATTCAATTAGAAAAATATAAGTTAGTGGAGTGGTTGATGAGCCTTAAAGACGAATCAATCATCTCTAAAATAAAGCATATGAAAAATAACCTTTCTACTGCTTCTGACTGGTCAAGTGATATCTCTGAAACAGAAAAATTATTGATTGAAGCTGGGTTAAAAGATATTGAGGAAGGGAATACATTCACTCATGAGCAAGTAATGAAAGAGATTAATGAAGCTTACGGTATTTAGTGAATGGAAATAGTTTGGACAAAACTAGCTAAGGTCACATATTTGGAGGTTCTTGAAAACCTTAAAAGGAGATGGACAATGAAGGAAATAAAAACCTTCAAAGACTTAACCAATGGGGTGTTAGAAGAAATCAAAAACAGACGAGTTACCCATTTATATGCAAATGAAGCGTTAGGAATTCGAAAAGGTTTGGTACACAAAAATGTTTCTCTATTTTATAAAGAAGACAGAGAAAATAATAAAGTTTACTTGATTACATTTTTCAATAACAGGATGAATCCCGAAACACTAAGAACTTTATTGAAAAAGCAAAACGGAAACTAACAATTCGTTGATTAAAAAACATCAATTAATAAAATTTCTGAACATTTGTCTTGGTTTGATATGCAACAAATAATATATTTGCAGCATCAGAAAGTAAGGCATTTTACTTTAAGTTCATTTATAACACCGTCAACAAATCGGATAACAGTTTGTTTTTGTATTTTATAAATGATTGGTATATAAGATATTACGTGGGCTAGGTGTCATCCTGCCACCCCGACTTTTAGGGTATCAAACGATACAAAAAAATAGCTAATCTTATGATAATCAACGATTTTCATAATTTTTGACATCAAAAGATTAGCTTTAATATCAATTGGTAGGTTACCTAAAAAGTTACCGAATTTTTCACTACATTGGTAATCCAGTAACAATTGACTTTCGCACGATTTGACTTTCGTAAACAAATCGAATATTCATCTAAAGCGAGAGTACATGCGAACTTCAAAGACTTTTAGCATCCATTTTTGGTTGAACACATCCAAAAAAAAGAACGGTATTGCACCCGTTTATGCCCGTATAACGGTCAACGGAAAACGTGCAGAAATCAGTTTAAAACGTTACCAATCGGTTACCTCTTGGGCCCCCCAAACCAAAAGGGCCAAACCAAGAACCCCAAATGCCCCAGCCTTGAATGCCTACCTAGACCAAGTATATGCTGACTTGTTGGCTTGTCATAAACAATTATTGTCTGAATTTAAGCTGATAACCGCCCAAGCCATCAAAGCCAGATATTTAGGGGAGGACGAACACCAAAAGAGCTTATTGGATTTGGTGGACTACCATAACGCCAATATGAAAACCGTCCTAAAGTTTGGAACATTGAAGAACTATTTTACCACGGAGCGTTACTTAAAACGATTCCTAAAAGCTAAAACAAAGTCCAGTGACATTTATTTAAAACAACTGTCATACGGTTTTATCATTGATTTTGAACAGTACTTTCTTTCTTTATTCTCTTTCCAAGGAATTATATGACTTGCGATTAATAATTCTGGTATCTTAAGACCAGTTATACAGCAACTTAAATTATATTCCGAAAGAACAGAACTTCTAAAAAATGTTTGGTTAACTCTTGTTTTTATCATTCTCATTTTATCTTTTCCTTCAGGAAAATCTTCTGTTGTAAGTTTGCTTTGAATATCAATTCCCATGAAATTCGTCCCAAATAATTTCTTCTAATTTACTTCCGTTTACCAAACCTGTAACACCTCTCTTTTTCAATTCTGGGTCTAATCTTCCCAAGTTTCCGATTTTCATATTTAAAGCAGAAGGCGAACGTCTAATAATGTTTGCATATTCTATTACTGTTGGGTGTGTTTTACTGCTATTCTTAAATGGTATTTTACAATACACATTAAAAGCTACTATAGTTTCTTCTCTTGACCAATTATTTTTTGCCATTCTCAAGCTGCGTTAGGGATAGAAGTGAAAAGCCCACAGCGAGGCACGAGCGAGGACTTGCAACGGATAGCCCGACCCTTTAGGGTAACGCCCAAATCTTTAAGAAATACAACTATGAAAATCCGTTCACGATTTTGAGGAACTCCGAATTCTTTTGCATTTAAAATTTGTGGTTCTGGAACATAGTAGTTTAAATCTTCTCTTAATACATTCAAGATTGTGGCTAATGTTTTTCCTTTATCGTGATTTCGTAAACCTTTTACATTTTCCAAAAAGATAGCTTTTGGCTGTTTCTTTTTTATAATCTCTGCAACATCAAAAAATAATGTTCCGCGAGTATTTTCAAATCCACCACGTCTTTTCGGCAATAAAAAAAGCTTGGCACGGAAAACCAGCACAAAGTACATCGAAATTGTTTGGAATATAGCTTTTAGTCTTTTCTTTTGTGATGTCACCAAATGGTATTTCTCCAAAGTTGGCTTTGTAAGTTTGTTTTGAATATTTATCCCATTCGCTAGTAAATACACATTTTCCTTCGAGATTTTGAAATGCCATTCTAAATCCACCAATTCCAGCAAAAAGGTCAATGAATTTGAATTTTGGTTTTTCAGGTGCGGGAAAAGGAACTGTTTTATTTAAGTCGAAAATTAAATATTGCAAAGCCTCTTCTGCGACTTTGTTCGTTATTTCGTTCATTGGGTATTCTTTCACAAGTATTTCCTTTACAAATGCAAGTGCATCTTTTTTGTAGAATTGCGAAACTCCATTTGTGTGATTGTGCAAATAATGGGTAAAAGAAGCTGGTTTAGAGTTCTCTGGCTCAACCAGTTTTATTTCAAATAGCTGTCCGTCAATCTTTTTTATGTCAATTCTTTCTTTTATCATTCCTTTTTAAATTCAACTCCACAAGTTAAAAAAGATATGTTCTACTTGTCTTTTTTATCCGTTTTTTTGTTCACATTCTTATGTAGATAAAGTTGCTCAAGTGCAAAGGCAGAAACAGCTCTTTTATTTTTTCAGCGTTGGCTGGTGTGATTGGCAAAAATAAATGTGCTGTTTTAGCGGTGGCTTTCCGCTTGTAGAGAATGCCCACAGGACATAAAACCATTTCAATGCTTTATATTAACCGTTAAACGAAACTAGCAAATTCTCCTCGCAAACTCAAGTAAAATGATTCTTATAACAGTTTCTGTTTACTCAAAAGCATACCATCTGCATCCACATAAACATAATTATCTGGAACAAAGGTGATGCCTCCAAATTTAACAGGAATATCAGTGACGCCTATATTACGTTTGATACTTTTAACAGGAGAGGTGTTTAATGCTCGTATCCCTATGGTCATAGTTTCAATAATTTGGCTATCGCGAATACAACCATTAATAATTATACCCGCCCTAGTTGTTTTGTATGGCTAATGCAGCTAATAGGTCTCCTACTAAGGTACAACGTAACGAGCCGCCACCGTCAATAACGAGCACTTTTTCCTGTCCGTTAGATTCTAATGCTTGTAATTGTCTTCAAATAACTTTAGGGTTTTAATGGGGCCTGAAAAACGCTTCTTAGCTCCAAAAGAACAAAAAATGGAATCGGCACAGATGAGTAGCTCGTGATGCTCATCCCAGAGGTCTGCTGTTGTAAAAATATATTTAATATGGGTTAAGAAAGTTGGTAACAAGAACTTAAATTAAAAAGAGGCTGTCTAAAAAGTCATTTTTATTCGTCATTACGAGAAATTTTAATTTCGAAGTAATCTGTTAATCAGCAACTTAAATTTAACGGATTGCTTCTCCCGAATACTCGGGATCGCAATGACGGTCTTTTCAGACTGCCTCTTAACATTTATTGCATAAGTGGTTATTTAGCTAAAACAAGTTTTCGTTTTTCAATCGATTTTTTAACCTCAAACTGATTGCTCGTATTCTTTTCGCCTCCTGCCTTTAAGGCTTTGTCACCGGCGAAAAAAGTTTTATGATCATCACCAATATCAGAACCCGCCATCCGTTGATGCTTGACACAGGACACACCTTTACGTATTTCCTGGCGCTGCACAGCGTCTACATAAGCTAACATACCCATATCGCCAAAATAGCCTTCAACCAGATTGTTCATATGCAATGCTGTGGTGTGGTATGTTGGCAATGTGATTAAGTGATGGAACACCCCAGCGTGCAGAGCGGCATCTTTTTGGAAGGTTCGAATCATATCATCGGCACGGTTTGACAGTGCTGTACCATCGTATTTAACATCCATAAGTTCAACGCGATTATAGGCCGAAACATCTTCACCGTTTGCTTTCATGGCATCGTATGCCTGTTGGCGGAAGTTGATGGTCCAATTAAAAGACGGCGAATTGTTATACACCAATTTGGCATTTGGAACCTGCGCTTTTACCCGGTTTACCATATGCGCAATTTGACCAACATGCGGTGTTGGGGTCTCAATCCAAAGTAAATCTGCGCCGTTTTGTAAACTGGTTATACAGTCTAAAACGACCCGGTCTATATTGGAGTTTGCTTTAAATTTATAGAGTCCGTTAGGCATGCGTGACGGACGCACTAGTTTGCCATTGCGCTTAAAGAGTACATCATTCTCTTTGATGTCTCCCATAGACACTTCCTCTGCCTCCACGAAATCCATATACTGCGATGCCAAATCCCCTTCTTCAAGAGATACGGGTAGTTTTTGGGTTAAGCCGGCGCCTTCTGAATCGGTTCGGGCTACAATAATACCTTCTTCTACACCAAGTTCTATAAAGGCATAGCGCAAGGCATTTAACTTGGCGATAAAATCTTCATGGGGTACGGTGACCTTACCGTCTTGGTGTCCACATTGCTTCGCATCTGATACTTGATTTTCGATTTGAAGTGCACAGGCACCAGCTTCGATCATTTTCTTTGCTAATAGGTAGGTCGCTTCTTCGTTGCCAAAACCGGCATCGATATCGGCGATAATGGGTACCACATGGGTTTCAAAATTATCAATTTCAGATTGTACATTTTCGCCTTTGTCCAAGCGCCGAAAAAGGTCATTGAGTTCCACGGCATCAGCTTGACACAAGAAGGTATAGATTTCTTCTATTAGCTTAGGTACTGCTGTTTTTTCATGCATGGATTGATCAGGTAATGGCCCGAGTTCTGATCGCAATGCGGCCACCATCCATCCAGAAAGGTATAAGTATGTTTTGTTTGTAGTGCCATGATGCTTTTTAACGGCAATCATTTTTTGTTGCGCTACAAAACCATGCCAGCAACCTAAGGATTGTGTGTAATTTAAAGGATTAGCATCATATTCGGCCATGTCGTTGCGCATGATTGATGCGGTGTATTTGGCAATATCCAATCCTGTTTTAAATCGGTTTTGCATAGCGATACGTGCTGCGTTCTCTGGACTTATAGCTGTCCAATTGTTTCCGTGTTTAGCCTTTAAGTTACGTATCGTTTCTATAGCTGAATTATAATTTGTCATAACTTAAGCGTTTAATGGTTCAATTAAAAAGATGTGATTAGAATTCAGCCCAGTGCTACCTTTAGGCTCATGGTATTGGAACGTATTATTTATCGCCCAATTTGTAATTAATGTTCGTGTTTTCGCTTGATTTTTCATAATTTTGTTATAGGTTATTTATTATTAATAATTAGATCCTGTTGATTGTTGCCGCAATCGCAGGATTGTTTTTTTAGATATATTGATAGGCCGGAAGGGTTAAAAATTCTTCAAAATTTTCTGAGATTACTAAGTTGTCGAAAATGCTGAAGGCCAATTTGAATTTGGTGTCTTTTATTTTATCCTCTCCAATTTCTGTAATTATTTTTTCTACTTCATCATCAAAAATGTCCATGTAGAGCTCAATATTGAATGTTCGCCCATCCTCTAACTTGACTTCATTTTTTAGCCATTGCCAAACTTGGGTTCTAGAGATTTCGGCAGTAGCTGCGTCTTCCATTAAATTATAAAGTGCTACAGCACCGTGACCTCTTAACCAAGATTCTATATATAAAATCCCGACATTGATGTTCTTTCTAATCCCTGCTTCCGTAACCGTTCCTTTTGGGATTTCGACCAAATCTGCTGAGCTTATTTGTACATCGTCACGTGTAACGTGTAACTGATTGGGAGTTGGCATGTGTTTGTTAAATTCATTCAGGGCAACTTCAACTAAATCAGGGTGTGCTACCCATGTGCCATCGTGACCATTTTTAACTTCACGCTCTTTATCTTTTCTTACTTTTTCTAAAGCC
This sequence comes from Changchengzhania lutea, assembly GCF_006974145.1. NCBI lineage: Bacteria > Pseudomonadati > Bacteroidota > Flavobacteriia > Flavobacteriales > Flavobacteriaceae > Changchengzhania > Changchengzhania lutea. Next base: position 2,559,630 of record NZ_CP039456.1, read on the forward strand.
AAAGCATTAGCTGTTTCATTATTTTTAATTGGAATTTGCGCAGCCATCCCGCCAATAGCAAGAATGCCTCTTTTGTGGCAACGCTGAATGACCAATTTAGAATAGGCATCCATAAAAGGTGTGGTCATGGTCACCTGATCGCGATTGGGCACCACAAAGTTGGGATGGTTTCTGAATTTTTTGATGTATGAAAAGATATAATCCCAGCGGCCACAGTTTAAACCAACAATATGGTCTTTTAGTTCGTAGATAATTTCATCCAATTGAAAACTGGCCGTAATGGTCTCTACCAAAACCGTTGCCTTAAAGGTGCCTTGAGGTATTTTCAAGTAGTCTTGAGCAAATGTAAATACATCATTCCACCAACGGGCTTCTAAATAATGCTCTAATTTTGGTAAGTAAAAATAGGGCGCCGTATTGTTCCGCATCATGGTCTTGGTATTGTGAAAAACATACAGACCAAAATCCACCAATGCACCAGAGACCGCTTCACCATTAATTAGAATATGTCTTTCGTTTAAATGTAACCCTCTTGGTCGTACTAACAACACGGCCAATTCGGTATTGAGTTTATAGGACTTCTCTTTTTTTATGTCATAATAAGAAAGGGTTCTTTTATTGGCGTCTATCAAATTATATTGACCTTCCATGGTATTGCTCCAGGTTGGCGCATTACTGTCTTCAAAATCTGCCATAAACGTTTTGGTTCCAGAATTTAAGGCATTAATCACCATTTTTCTATCCACTGGCCCGGTGATTTCTACACGTCTGTCCTGCAAATCCTGGGGTATGTTTCCAGCTGTCCAATCGCCCTCTCTAATGGATTTGGTTTCTTTTGGGAATTCAGGAAATTTACCAGCGTCAAAAACCTGTTGCTGATTGATGCGTCTTTTTAATAGTGCAGCTCTTTCTGTATTGAATTTTTCGTGGAGTGCCGTAATGAAGGTCAAGGCGGCCTCAGTTAGAATTTCCGGGTAATAATTATTAACCTCTTTAGAGAAGGTAATTTTCTGTTGTTTTAAAAGTGTGTGTTCCATAGTACTGTAAAATTATAGGACAATGATTAAAATAGATCTTTAAAAAACAAGCGAACGTTCGCTAAATATTATTTTTCGCAAAATATAGAAGTTCGCAAAAATGCTTATATTTGCCTATATGGAAGAAGATTATATTAAACTTATATTTGGATTGAAGCTAAAGCAGATAAGGACTGACAGGAATTTATCCTTATTTGGATTATCTAAACTTTCGGGATTATCAAAATCCTATTTAAACGAAATTGAAAATGGAAAAAAATATCCGAAACCAGATAAAATTGCAGCCCTTTCAGAAAAATTAGATGTGCCTTACGATCAAATGGTGTCGTTAAAATTGGATAAGAATTTAGCACCTATTGGCGATTTATTGCGGTCTAAGATATTAAAGGAAATTCCTTTGGAGCTGTTTGGGATTAAAGAAAGTACTTTGATAGATATTGTTGCTAATGCGCCTGTTAAAGTGACGGCCTTTATCAGTACCATCATTGAAATTGCACAACATTATAGTTTTAGTCGAGAGAGTTTTTATCTGGCTTCGGTAAGGTCATTTCAACAGGCAAATAATAATTATTTTGAAGATTTAGAGCAAAACGTATTGAAATTTGCTAAAGCTTACCAAATTGATTTGAACCAAAGTATTACTTCAAAAGATTTGGAAGAGATTTTAATGGAAGAATACGGTTATACTATTGAAGAGAACGAGCTAAGTAAATATGATGATTTAGATAATTTACGTTCTGTTTTTGTTCCCAAAACAAAAACGTTGTTGCTAACTCACGGGATAGACCAAGCGCAACGCACGTTTATTTATGCTAAAGAACTGGCTTATAATTTTTTGGAGTACAAGGAACGGCTAAACACCTTTCCGTGGATTAAATTTGACACTTTCGACCAAGTGCTTAATAACTTTTACGCGTCCTATTTTGCAGGCGCTCTAATTATTTCAAAAGCAAAAATCACGTCACAAATGACTGAGATTTTTCAAAAGAAAACATTTGATTCCACTTTATTTACCAAGACTATTTACTCTTTTAATACATCACCAGAATCCTTTTATCAGCGCTTAACTAATATTTTACCTAAAGAATTTAATATTCAGAATTTATTTTTTTTAAGATTTACGCATCAAGCTAAAAGTGACAAATATTACCTAAAAAAAGAACTTCATTTATCGCATCATCACGCGCCTCATGCCAATGAAACGAACGAGCATTATTGCCGGCGATGGGTATCATTAAACGTGCTCAAAGACATTAGTAAAAGTAAAAAGGACCATGTGTTTGACGTGCAAATTTCAGATTATCAAGATGAGGATATGAACTATTTGGTTTTGTCATCAGCCACGAGAGATCCTTTTAAAAAAAATCAGTATAGAAGCATAAGTATTGGTCTACTTATCAATAAGCAACTCCAACGAAAAATCAATTTTATAAATGATTCTAAAATTAAAACACAGCAGGTTGGTGTAACTTGCGAACGGTGTGCGATAACAGATTGTGAGGTGAGACAAGTTCCAGCCGTGGCCCTGGAAAAAAGTGCTAAAAACAAAAAAATTGCAATGATTGTTGAAGAATTGAATACTAAGTTTAATGCTTAAAGTGCTACAATATTTCTTATTTTCATTAATTGGGAACTAGGATGTTTAATCTAAAGAATTCCTCGCAGCTTGCTTCGGGGTAAAAGTGGAAAGTTTGAAAACCTTAGGTTTTCATCAATCTAAAAATTTTTTTTCCGCTTGATACCTCGTCAGCTTGCTGCGGGGTTATTCATTCATACTTTTTAGTGTTGAATTTTAAAAAGTTCGTTTAACGGTTTAGCTATGAACAGTACCGAAGTAAACGGGAGATTATTTTCCGACACGCACATAGCAAAAACTGATTTTTATTTTTTTTTGTTTTATTCAACGCAAAATCCAACAGATTTTGAGATCCTCATAAATATACGCAAACCTTTCGATTAAGCCCGAAGCCTGTATTGTTTATAGGTTTTGTTATCTTCTGTAACGATATGGCCGAGTAAGCACGTTCCGATTTCGTTTTCCTTTTTTCTTCGCCCGAATATAGCCCTGGGCAAGAGGTAAGTTTGAGTGAAGTCCACCTGCGTAAACTAGCTGAAAATCCGTTCGAGTGATAAGTCCGACGCAACAGTTGCGTCTTAGTAAATAGTCCTTTATTATTGCTAATAAAAAAATTATAGCAATAAACTGTCATATTTTTGAAATTCTGGTAACTAAAATAGTAGAGATAAGCTTTAACAATGAGAAAAGAACGTGAAACAATATTTCTTAGTGCTCTAGAAGAAAATAAGGGAAAACTACTTAGAATTTGTTCGATTTATTCTAAAGATGACGAAGATACCAAAGACCTTTTTCAAGAGGTGTTAATTCATATTTGGCGCTCAATGGACACCTTTAAAGCTAAATCATCTATAGGTACATGGATGTTCAGGGTTGCCCTTAATGTTTGTCTTCGTTTCAAATCTAAACATACTAAAAATCAAAGTCGGTTCATAAGATTGGATAGTATTACAATAACCAATTTTACAGAAGAAAAGAGTGAAGAGCAAGATGAAAAGTTAAAAAGCCTAAGAAAGTGCTTAAAAGAATTGAATGAAGGTGATAAGGCAATAATTGCTCTTTATTTGGAGGAGTTCGCCTATAAAGAAATTTCAAGTGTTCTTGGCTTGACTGAAAATAATGTTGCGGTAAAGGTCAAGCGTATAAAATCAAAGTTGTTGAACTGTATAAATGAAATATCATGATAGAAGATGAATTAATTAAAATTTGGCAATCGGCCAGCAATCAGGAGCGTTTAAAATTTGAAAAATCAAAGTTGATGATAGAGTTGGAGTCTAGTTTAGGACGTCTCCATAAATGGTGGAAATATGTAGAAATATCCGAGGTTGTTGGTGCAATAATAGCGATTCCACTATTTCTTTTTATCGTTTTTACGGTGCCTTATGTTTTATCAAAAATTGCCGCAGCATTAATAGTAGTTTGGTTAATTTATTTACTAATTCGGATACTAAGCGTTAAAAAATTTAAGCCAAGTGATTTGAATGAGAATTATGTAGAATATTTAAACAGGACAAAAGAGTACATTACAGTCCAAAAAAGACTTTTGGATACTTCTCTTTATTGGTATATTTTACCAAGTTTAACAGGTGTCATGCTTTTCGTAATAGGAATAAGTGATGTGCCTAAACAGCTATTAATATTAATTTTTATGGGAATTGTTGTGTTTGGAGCCTTTATTTATTTTTTGAATAAGAGAAGGGTTAGAAAGGAAATTATTCCAAGAATAGAAAAAGTTGAGAATCTGATAAAAGCGATAAGGGAATAATTCTCAAGATTAATTTAATCATTCCAGTATTATTAGTCAGATGTAAATTTCGTTTTTCCGAACAATTAAAGATAATGCCTTCAGAATATGAAATCGTTTCAATATTTTATATCCGCCGTTACTGAAACAAGTTCAGCACAAGCAAACGAAATTAGCAAATTTCTCTCACAAATTCAAGTAAATAATTTCAATAAAAAAGCCTCATAAACTAAATTACAAGGCTTCAAAATTTTATAAAAATTAAGGATTATAACCCAAAGGCTTCTTTTACTTTATCCACATAATCCAGTTTTTCCCAAGTGAACAATTCAACATCTAAGGTGACTGATTCGCCGTTAGGTTGTGAAAATGTTTTAGTGACAGTTTCGTTTTCACGTCCCATATGCCCATAAGCAGCCGTTTCGCTATACATGGGAGAACGTAATTTTAAGCGTTCCTCAATGGCGAACGGGCGCATATCGAAAATGGCAGACACTTTTTCAGCGATTTCACCGTCGGTTAAATTAAAGGCACAGGTGCCATAAGTATCCACAAAAATACCCATAGGTTCAACCACACCAATGGCGTAGCTTACTTGTACTAGAATTTCATCGGCTACCCCGGCAGCAACTAGGTTTTTGGCTATATGTCTCGTGGCATAAGCGGCACTTCTATCTACCTTACTGGGATCTTTACCAGAAAATGCGCCACCACCGTGGGCACCTTTTCCACCATAAGTATCTACAATAATTTTACGACCTGTTAATCCGGTATCGCCATGAGGGCCACCTATTACAAATTTACCTGTTGGGTTGATGTGATAGGTAATATCATCGTTAAATAACACTTGAATGGCTTCTGGTAATTTTGCGACAACACGGGGTATTAATATGTCTACAATATCTTTCCTGATTTTGGCGAGCATCGCTTCGTCTTCATCAAAATCATCGTGCTGTGTTGAGACAACTATGGCATCAATGCGTTGTGGCACATTGTCGTCGCTATATTCAATCGTTACCTGACTTTTAGAATCGGGTCTTAAATAGTCTATGTCTTTATTTTCTCTGCGTAAGTCGGCAAGTTCTTTTAAAATGCGATGCGATAAATCTAAAGCCAAAGGCATATAATTTTCGGTTTCTTTGGTGGCATAACCAAACATCATCCCTTGATCACCAGCGCCCTGTTGCTCCTTGCTCGCTCTGTCCACGCCACGGTTAATATCGTCTGACTGTTCATGAATAGCCGAAAACACACCACATGAATTACCATCAAACATATATTCGCTTTTGGTATAACCGATTTTATTAATCGTTTCTCTTGCTATTTTTTGTACGTCTAAATAGGTTGTAGACTTTACTTCGCCAGCAAGCACCACTTGTCCCGTAGTAACTAAAGTTTCACAAGCGACTTTAGAATCTGTGTCAAACGCTAAAAAGTTATCAATTAAAGCATCGCTAATTTGATCTGCTACCTTATCTGGGTGTCCTTCAGAAACACTTTCCGAAGTGAATAAATAGGCCATAAATATATTTTATTTGAGGATTTGACGAGTACGTCCAAGGAAGTTTACACTGCCTTTAGCATTTTTATTTTATACTAAATTAGGTTTAGTATAAAAGAGGTTGCAATCAGTCAAATCTTTCCTCTGTTAATTGTCTGCAAATGTAAAAAAATAAAAGGAATTAGTAATTGTTCCGTCAGTTTTTTGGTAATTATAGTATAGAACAATATTTCAGTCAATATTTTTTCAATTTTGGGCATCATATAAAATATAATTTATATAATTGATATTCAGTATTTTATGTTGTTTTTCAATACACTGAATTTAACTCATGCCAAGAACAGTTTCATCTAATAAAATGCGAATCAATTAATTTCGAAACCTATACTGATTACGCCGTAATCTAAGCGAATAGAAACTATTATTTTTGAAAACTTATGGCGATAATGATTAAAGCAAAAACGATCCGCAATATAAATGAAGGAACTCAATAAATACAGTAAAACAGTAACTCAAGATCCAACGCAACCGGCAGCACAAGCCATGCTGCACGCTATTGGACTGACGGATGAAGATTTTTATAAACCTTTTATAGGTATTGCCAGTACGGGTTATGAGGGAAATCCTTGTAATATGCATTTAAATGATTTGGCAAAACTGGTTAAAAAAGGAACGAAAAATGAAGATATTGTAGGTCTTATATTCAATACCATTGGTGTGAGCGATGGCATTTCTATGGGAACTCCAGGAATGCGTTACTCATTACCATCACGCGATATTATAGCAGATTCTATGGAAACTGTTGTTCAAGCGATGAGTTATGACGGCCTTATCACGGTGGTTGGTTGTGATAAAAATATGCCAGGTGCTTTAATGGCCATGATTCGTTTGAATAGACCTTCAATTTTGGTTTATGGCGGTACTATAGATTCTGGATGTCATGAGGGCAAAAAATTAGATGTGGTCTCTGCTTTTGAAGCTTGGGGAAGTAAAGTGGCAGGCACCATGTCAGAAACTGAATTTAAAAGTATTGTACAAAAGGCATGTCCTGGCGCAGGTGCTTGCGGTGGCATGTATACAGCAAATACTATGGCCTCTGCTATTGAAGCTTTGGGAATGGCACTGCCATTTAATTCGTCTAATCCAGCATTGAGTGATGCTAAGAAAGCAGAATCTATAAAAGCTGGGGAGGCCATGCGTGTGCTTCTTGAAAGAGATATTAAACCCTCAGATATTATTACTCGTGAGTCATTAGAAAATGCCATACGCTTAATTACTATTTTAGGAGGCTCTACCAATGCCGTACTTCATTTTTTAGCGATTGCACGAGCGGCCCAAATTGACTTTACGCTTAAAGATTTTCAAAATATAAGTGATAACACACCTTTTTTGGCCGATTTAAAACCGAGCGGTAAATATTTAATGGAAGATGTGCATGCCGTTGGAGGCATTCCAGCTGTTTTAAAATATCTACTGAAAAAAGGGTTATTGCATGGCGACTGTTTAACCGTTACCGGAAAAACCTTAGCTGAAAACTTATTGGATGTGGGCGATTTATCCGAAGGGCAGGATGTTATAAAACCAATTGAAAAGCCTATAAAAATTTCTGGACATTTACGTATGCTTTATGGAAACCTAGCAACAGAAGGCAGTGTTGCAAAAATTACAGGAAAGGAAGGCTTAAGCTTTATTGGAAAAGCCAAAGTATTTGAAGGCGAATATGCCGCTAACGATGGGATTAGAGATGGTCTGGTAGAAAAGGGAGATGTGGTTGTTATTCGTTACGAAGGTCCAAAAGGTGGACCTGGGATGCCAGAAATGTTAAAGCCAACAGCAGCTATTATGGGCGCTGGATTAGGGAAGGATGTGGCATTAATTACAGATGGTCGTTTTTCAGGTGGTACACACGGTTTTGTAGTGGGTCACATCACACCAGAAGCTCAAGAAGGTGGCACCATTGCCTTTGTTAAAGATGGTGACATGATTACGATTGATGCTGAAACGAATAGTATTTCCTTGGAAGTTTCAGAGGAAGAATTGCAAAAACGCAGAGCAGGTTGGAAGGCGCCAAAATTAAAATTTGATCGGGGTGTCCTTTACAAATATGCAAAAACCGTATCATCAGCCTCCAAAGGATGTGTTACAGATGAATTTTAATATATGTATTGTCATTCCTGCCAATCCCGATAGCTATCGGGAAGGAATCTCATGAATTGAATTTGAGAACTATGAATACACAAACAGAAAATAAAACACAGACTACCATTGATAAAACCGATTGTATTTCAGGTAGCGAAGCTGTTATTAAATGCCTTTTAGCGGAAGGTGTAGATATTCTTTACGGATATCCAGGAGGCGCTATAATGCCTGTTTATGATGAGCTATTTAAATATCGAAATGAAATTCATCATGTTTTAACACGTCACGAACAAGGTGCAACGCACGCCGCTCAAGGCTACGCACGTATTTCCGGAAAGGTTGGCGTGGCTATGGCAACTTCTGGCCCTGGAGCCACCAATTTGGTGACAGGATTAGCAGATGCGCAGATAGATTCTACACCTATGGTATGTATCACTGGTCAAGTAGCCTCACACCTATTAGGTAGTGATGCTTTTCAAGAAACGGATATTATTGGTATTTCTACACCAGTAACCAAATGGAACCATCAAGTGACTAAAGCTTCTGAAATTCCGGAGGTGCTGGCAAAGGCTTTTTACATTGCAAAGAGCGGGCGTCCTGGTCCGGTTTTAGTGGATATAACAAAAGATGCCCAGTTCGAGGAATTCGACTTTAAATATGAAAAATGTACAGGGGTAAGAAGTTATAATCCTGTTCCAAAAATCGATAGCGCAGCGGTTTTAGAAGCGGCCAAATTAATTAATGCTGCAAAAAAACCTATGATTGTCTGGGGGCAAGGCATTATATTAGGTCAAGCTGAAGCTGAATTAAAAGCGGTCATAGAAAAAGGAGGTATACCCGCAGCATGGACCATTCTTGGTGCCTCTGCAATACCAACATCGCATCCTTTGAATATTGGCATGGTAGGGATGCACGGAAATTATGCACCCAATATGCTCACGAATGAATGTGATGTGTTAATTGCTATAGGAATGCGTTTTGATGACCGTGTCACAGGAAATTTAGATACTTATGCAAAACAAGCAAAGGTTATTCATTTCGAAATAGACCCTGCTGAAGTGGATAAGAATGTAAAAACAGATGTGGCGGTTTTAGGAAATGCAAAAACCAGTCTACAGGAATTATTGCCCCTTTTACAAGAAAAAACATATCCAGAGTGGCACAATAAGTTTAAGGATTTATACGCCATAGAATTTGAAAAAGTCATAAAGGATGATCTTCACCCAACAAAAGAAGGTTTGACCATGGGAGAGGTACTGAAAGAAATTAATATCCAAACCAACGGAAATGCTGCTATTGTTAGTGATGTTGGGCAACATCAAATGATTGCATGCCGATATGCCAAATTCAATAAAACGAAGAGCAATATCACTTCTGGCGGATTAGGAACGATGGGGTTTGCACTTCCTGCGGCTATCGGCGCAAAAATGGCAGCACCAGATCGAGAGGTGGTAGCCATTATTGGGGATGGTGGTTATCAAATGACTATTCAAGAATTGGGCACTATTTTTCAACAAAAAGTACCTGTAAAGATTGTGGTATTGAACAATGAGTTTTTAGGTATGGTACGTCAGTGGCAACAGTTGTTTTTTGATAAACGCTATGCCTCCACAGAAATGACGAATCCAGATTTTGTAGCCATTGCAAAAGGCTATTTTATTGACGCGCAGAAAGTCACCAAAAGAAAAGACCTGAAAGCTGCCGTTAAAGAAATGATAGACAGTGATGGTCCTTACTTTTTAGAGGTTCGTGTTGAGAAAGAAGCAAATGTGTTTCCAATGATTCCATCTGGGGCATCCGTTTCAGATATTAGACTAAGTTAATTATGGAAGAAGAATTATACACAGTAAGCGTTTATACCGAAAATAATATTGGATTACTTAATCGTATATCTGCAATTTTTCAGCGCAGACATATTAATGTCGAGAGCTTAAACACATCGGCCTCAGAAATAGATGGCGTGTCTCGTTTCACTATTGTTGTTCGGGTTACAGAAGATCAAATAAAAAAAATCATCGGTCAGATTGATAAGCAAATCGAAGTGATTAAAGCCTATTATCATCGTGATGAAGATACTATCTATCAGGAATCTTGTTTGTTTAAAATAAAGTCGGATCTATTATTCGAAGAGCGTCAAATTCAAAATATAATAAAAGAAAGTAACGCCCGTATAGTTACGGTCAATAAGGAATTTTTTGTGCTCGAGAAGTCCGGTAGAAAGGAAGAAATTGATTTGTTACACCGGGAACTCAGCGTCTTTGGGATTATGCAATTTACGCGCTCGGGTCGTATTGCGGTGACTAAAGAAGAAATGAAAATATCAAAAATGCTTCAAGCATTTAATCAATAAACCAAATACAATGAAAAATTATTTTAATACACTATCGCTAAGAGAAAAATTAGATCAATTATCAAAGTGCCGATTTATGGAATCGTCAGAATTTGAGGATGGTGTAGCTGCTTTAAAAGACAAGAAAGTCGTTATTGTTGGATGTGGCGCACAAGGATTGAACCAGGGATTGAATATGAGAGATTCCGGATTGGATATTTCGTATGCCTTGCGTGATGCTGCCATATCTGAAAAAAGAGCTTCATTTAAAAATGCAAGCGATAATGGTTTTACCGTTGGAACCTATGAGGAGTTAATTCCATCGGCAGATCTGGTTTTAAATTTAACACCTGATAAACAACATACTAGTGTGGTGAATGCCGTGATGCCCTTAATGAAACAAGGCGCGACCTTATCATACTCCCACGGATTCAATATCGTTGAAGAAGGCATGCAAGTCCGTAAAGATTTAACCGTGATTATGGTGGCACCCAAATGTCCTGGATCAGAAGTTAGAGAAGAATATAAACGTGGTTTTGGAGTGCCTACATTAATTGCGGTGCATCCAGAAAATGATCCAGAAGGAAAAGGTTGGCAACAAGCAAAAGCTTATGCTGTCGCTACTGGAGGAGATAGGGCAGGGGTTTTGGAATCATCTTTTGTTGCTGAGGTTAAAAGTGATTTAATGGGTGAGCAAACCATTTTATGTGGGGTGCTTCAAACCGGATCTATTTTGTGTTTTGACAAAATGGTTGAAGAAGGAATTGAACCTACCTATGCGGCTAAATTGATTCAATACGGATGGGAAACCATTACAGAGGCCTTAAAACATGGCGGTATTACAACCATGATGGATCGTTTATCCAATCCATCAAAAATTAAGGCTTACGAATTGTCTGAAGAATTAAAAAACATCATGAGACCCTTGTTTGAAAAACATATGGACGATATTATCTCAGGACATTTCTCTAAAACCATGATGGAAGATTGGGCAAATGATGATGTGAACTTACTAAAATGGCGCGAAGCTACGGGTCAAACCAATTTTGAAAAAACACCATTAACCAGTGAGCATATTTCTGAGCAGGAATATTTTGATCACGGCGTTTTAATGGTCGCTTTTGTGCGTTCAGGGGTGGAATTAGCCTTTGAAACTATGGTGAGCTCTGGTATTATTGAAGAATCGGCTTATTATGAATCGCTACATGAGTTGCCTTTAATCGCGAATACCATTGCGAGAAAGAAATTATATGAAATGAATCGTGTTATTTCTGATACGGCCGAATATGGTTGCTACTTATTCGATCATGCTTGTAAACCGTTATTAGAAGATTTTATGAAAAAGATCCACACGGAAGTTATTGGTAAATCATTTTCAGATTCAAACGCGGTAGATAATAAAGAACTTATTGAGGCTAATGATGTTATTAGAGCACACGAAATCGAAGCCGTTGGAAAAGTTTTAAGAACTGCCATGACAGCCATGAAAGTTATAAAAACAGATGTGCCTTCAGAATCTTCTGTGTTAGTTTAACAAGAGGCCAAACTTAAATCCAGAAAGCCCTGTTTTTAACATGGCTTTCTTATTTTTATACAGAATACGTTGTCAGCGTGATTATTTTAAATGACATTACTTTAGCTATTAACACGATATATAACTTATGAAATCTACATTTTCAAAAATCCCTCAGCAGTTTCAAATCGAAACCCTATTGCATCAGAAAAACTATTTAGTATCTGGAGAATTGAGAGACTGGGAAGGTAAAACAACAGAGGTGTATTCCACAATTTCTTCAACAGAAAACTATAAACCAACTTTACTGGGCACTATTCCAGAGTTAACAGAAAAGGAAGCTCTAGACGCACTCAATTCCGCATGCCTCGCCTATGATAAAGGACAAGGCTTATGGCCAACGATGAAGGTGGAAAGCAGGATTGCTTGCATGGAAAAATTTGTGGCACAAATGAAGACCAAGCGCGAGGAGGTTGTTAAACTGTTAATGTGGGAAATTGGCAAAAATCTGCCAGATTCAGAAAAGGAATTTGATAGGACCGTAGATTATATTTATGATACCATTGAAGCCTATAAACAAATAGATCGTGATTCCGCTAAATTTGAAAAGAATGATGGCGTGTATGCGCATATTCGTAGAGGACCATTGGGCGTTGTACTCTGTTTAGGGCCTTATAATTATCCGCTTAATGAAACATTCACACTACTCATTCCTGCGTTGATTATGGGAAATCCCGTAATTTTCAAACCTGCTAAATTGGGTGTATTATTGCTTTCACCGTTATTGGAAGCCTTTCAGAATAGTTTTCCAAAAGGGGTGGTGAATATTATTTATGGCCGTGGCCGCGTATTGGCAGCACCAATAATGAAATCAGGAAAAATTGATGTATTGGCATTGATTGGCAACAGTAAATCTGCCAATGCTTTACAAGAACAGCACTCAAAAAAAAACAGATTGCGATTGGTTTTAGGTCTGGAAGCAAAAAATCCTGCCATTGTTTTACCAGATGCCGATTTAGATCTAACGGTAGATGAATGCATTGCAGGAAGTCTTTCATTTAATGGACAACGTTGCACAGCCTTGAAAGTGTTGTATGTTCACGAATCTATAGTCGATGAATTTAATACGCGTTTTTCAAAACGGGTCGATGCCTTGAAATTTGCAAATCCGTGGGAACTTGGTGCTAAACTAACCCCGCTCCCAGAAGAAAATAAGCCAGCTTATATTCAGGAATTAATTGACGATGCTATTGAAAAAGGCGCTAAAATTTTAAATGAGAAAGGTGGTGAAACCACAGAGAACTTTATATTTCCTGCCGTTTTGTATCCAGTTAGCAAAGATATGCGGGTGTTTAAAGAAGAACAGTTTGGTCCCGTGGTTCCAGTCGTTTCTTTTTCAGATATTGAAGAGCCTTTAGATGATATGGCAGAATCTAATTATGGGCAACAAGTGAGTCTGTTCGGAAAAAACATTCATACCCTATCTCCCTTAATCGATACCTTGGTAAATTTGGTGTGCCGTGTAAATTTAAACAGCTCCTGCCAGCGTGGTCCAGACGTTTACCCTTTTACTGGCAGAAAAGATTCTGCTGTAAGCACCTTGAGTGTTCATGATGCCTTGCGTTCATTTTCAATACGAACTTTTGTGGCGTCAAAAGACAATGCATACAATAATGCAATTTTAACAGCGTTGCTTGAAAAGAAAACGTCCAATTTTATCAGTACAGATTATATTCTTTAAATTAAAAATGAAAAATCATTTAAAAATGACATTACCAAAGCAACTATCGATTCTATTAATAGCTATTCTTATCACGGCTTGTGGTGGTAAGAAGGAAGACAAGAAAGAAGGATTCTCCTATGAGAAAAAAACCGAAACTTCAGAAAAAGCAGAAAGCAACCCGAATGCTATTGTTTTAACATCCAACGATGCTATGCAATTCAATAAGAAAGAAATTGTTGTAAAAGCAGGACAAAAAGTGACACTAACTTTGAAGCACATTGGGAAGATGGACAAACAAGTCATGGGTCATAATTTTGTTTTATTAAAGCAAGGGGTAGACTTAAATGCTTTTGGAAATAAAGCAGCGGCTTTTGCTAATAATGCTTATATACCTATCGATACGGAAGATGTTATTGCGTATACCAAGTTAATTGGTGGTGGTGAAACAACAGTGATAGAATTTGATGCGCCTGCCACAGGCGAGTATGAATTTTTATGCAGTTTCCCAGGGCATTATGCCTTGATGAAAGGTGTATTTATTGTGGAATAATTTTATTGTAGAATCGGTTTAAGCTTTTTTCAATTGGCTACAAAATGCTCCTTCTCACCCTTTTTCGCCTTTTTGTTACTTCATAGCCCTGCTATGAAGTGCAAAAAAGCCTTTAAAATAAATAAAAATTAGCTATTTTTCGCTTCAATCAAAAAATTTTAAACCGATTCTACAATTGAATATTTAAAAGAACTCTTAATCTGGAGTTCTTTTTTTGTAGATATACTAGAATCTTATGCGGAATTCTAAAAAAAAGTGCTTTAAAAAATAAAATATGATAATTTTTATAAAAAATTCATAATCAAGCGATTGATAATTAAAATAAATTTATAGTTTTACTATATGAAACTTCAAGAAATTAAAATACGTTTTGCAATACCCGGTTTGCCCACGCGCAATCGCCGTCGCTTCTAATTTAAAAGAATTGCAAACTCAGTACGTCATTTTAATTTTATCCCAGTGTTCAATATTTTTCTCATAGCGTTTCAAAATTCAGTTAGTTTTTCAATTAATGCACAGCCTATGCGCCGTTTCTATCCTCGTCGCCCGTAAGGGTACACTTCTATTTTAGAACTAGGTGAGTCCAGTTCAACCTTCAAGAGAATAAAAATTAAATTAGAACTAAAAACAAATACAATGGACGTTGTAATTGCCAATAAATCACATAGTAAATACGCAAAAATTATTTGCGACACTATTGCAGAATCAGCCAGTGTAAGAGGAACCGGTATTGCAAAACGAACGCCAGAATACATTATCACAAAAATGGAAAATGGCAATGCTGTTATTGCTTTAGATGGTGATGTGTTTACGGGGTTTTGCTATATAGAAGCCTGGGGCCATGGTAAGTTTGTTGCCAATTCCGGTCTTATTGTGCATCCAGATTATAGGGGACAAGGTTTGGCAAAACAGATTAAGCATAAGGTATTTCAGCATTCAAGGATCAAGTTTCCGAATGCTAAGGTATTTAGTATTACAACGGGCTTAGCAGTAATGAAAATGAATAGCGATTTGGGCTATAAGCCTGTCACCTTTTCAGAATTAACCGATGATCAATCCTTCTGGGATGGCTGTCAAACCTGCAAAAATTACGATGTACTGACACGAACCGATCAAAAAATGTGTTTATGCACGGGGATGTTATTCGACTCAAATTCACAAAAGGAACCAGAACATAGAGAAATTAAAGCACGTGTCTTTAATAGATTAAAACGAATCAAGGAATCTTTATATCTAAAAAAATCTAAGAAATGAAAAAATTAGTCATAGCATACAGTGGCGGATTAGACACCTCATACTGTGCGGTGAGTTTGTCGAAAGAATATGATGTACACGCAGTGAGCGTCAATACAGGAGGTTTTACAAAAGATGAAATAAAGACCATTGAAGCTAACGCTTATAAAATGGGTGTGTCTACCTACAAAAATATAGACGCTGTTGCCACCTTTTATCAAAAAGTGGTAAAATATTTAATTTTTGGAAATGTCCTAAAGAATAATACCTACCCCTTATCGGTAAGTGCAGAACGCATTATTCAAGCCATAGAAATCGTGGAGTATGCAAAAAGTATTGATGCCGAATATATAGCACATGGAAGTACGGGAGCAGGAAATGATCAAGTGCGTTTCGATATGATTTTTCAAACCCTAGCACCAGAGATTAAAATAATAACCCCTATTAGGGACGAAAAGTTAACCAGACAGGAAGAAATTGAATATTTGAAGGCGAACGGTATTGATATGTCTTGGGAAAAAGCAAAGTATTCGATAAACAAAGGACTTTGGGGAACTAGTGTTGGTGGCTCTGAAACATTAACATCAGAAAAACCATTACCAAATGAGGCGTACCCTTCTCAATTAAAACACACGGAAGATGAAAAAGTAACATTAACGTTTTTAAAAGGCGAATTGGTTGCTGTAAACGGTATTGAGAATGACCCTGAAATTAATATTGAAGTCCTGAATAATTTGGCATCCCCGTATGCTATTGGCAGAGACATTCACGTTGGCGATACCATTGTAGGTATTAAGGGGCGTGTTGGTTTTGAGGCTGCTGCTGCTTTAATCACTATTAAAGCACATCATTTATTGGAGAAACATACGCTAACGAAATGGCAACTTCAGCATAAAGACTATTTATCCAGTTTCTATGGCATGCATTTACATGAAGGGCAGTATTTAGACCCCGTGATGCGAAACATGGAGGCATTTTTGAAAAGCAGTCAAGATATGGTTACTGGTGATGTCATTGTAACCTTGAAACCTTATCATTTTTCTTTAGATGGAATTTCTTCAGAGCACGATTTGATGAATACCAAGTTTGGAAGTTACGGTGAAGAAAACACAGGATGGACGGCAGACGAGGCCAAAGGCTTTATAAAAATTCTTGGGAATCAGAATAAAATCTATCAACAGGTAAATTCGTAGTTGGTAATTGACCTGCAAGGTTTTAAATAGCTTGTAGGTCTGAAAAAAGAAGTATAGAAATAGAAATGTAGAGATGAAAAAAATAAAAGTTGGAATAATAGGTGGCGCGGGATACACGGCAGGAGAATTAATCAGATTATTGATTAATCATCCAGAAACTGTCATTGATTTTGTTTTTAGCACTAGTAATGCTGGTAATAAGATTAGCAAAGTGCACCAAGATTTGGTGGGCGATATGGATTTGAAGTTTACTAACACGGTTAACCCCGAAGTAGATGTCTTGTTTTTATGTTTAGGTCACGGTAATTCGGTCAAGTTTTTAGAAAACCATACATTTTCTGAGCAAACAAGAATCATTGACTTAGGAAATGATTTCCGATTAAAAAGCGATAAGGTGTTCCAAGGAAAAAGCTTCGTTTACGGTCTGCCAGAATTACAAAAAGAAGCTATTAAAAGCGCACAATATATTGCTAACCCAGGATGCTTTGCAACAGCTATTCAATTGGCGTTGCTACCACTTGCAGAAAAAGGGTTGTTAAATAACGACGTTCATATTAATGCTGTAACGGGTGCAACGGGTGCCGGCACTTCTTTATCTGCAACCACACATTATACCTGGCGTGATAATAATTTTTCGTATTATAAACCTTTTATGCATCAACATTTAGGGGAGATTAACCAATCGGTTAAGCTATTACAGAACACTTTTTCTTCTGAAATTCTTTTTATGCCGAATAGAGGAAATTTTTCCAGAGGTATTTTTGCAACTATGTATACCGATTTTGAAGGAACACTTGAGGAAGCAAAAGCTATTTTTAAAGATTTTTATAAAGATGCCAAATTTACATTTATTTCAGATGACGATCTGCATTTAAAACAAGTGGTGAATACCAACAAATGTTTCATCCATTTGCATAAACATAACAACAAATTATTAATTACGAGCATTATAGATAATCTTTTAAAAGGCGCTTCGGGACAAGCCGTTCAAAATATGAATTTGATGTTCGGCTTAGAGGAAACAACTGGATTGCGATTAAAAGCGACTTATTTTTAATCCTCCCCTAACCCCTCCAAAGGAGGGGAACTCTTACTCAAATCTAAGTTTCAGACCTACAAGGTTTTTGAAACCTTGCAGGTAGTAACGAGGGAAGCACTTTCTAACCGCAAACCATTCCCCTCCTTCGGAGGGGTTAGGGGAGGATTTAGAGTAAGAGTGGTGCGTTAGGGATTGAAGTGGAAAGCCCGCAACGAGGTACGAGCGAGGACTTGGAACGTAAAGCGCGACCCTTGTGGTAACGCCCAAAAAGAATAATAATAAAGATTCCTTCCTTCGAGGGAATAATAAAGATAGAACACATGAAAATAGCCATTATAGGAACAGGAAATTTAGGAAGCTCCATAGCAAAAGGACTGATTAATAACAAGTCGTTTACATCACTGTATTTAAGTGATAAAAATACGTCAGCAGTCAAAGCTTTTGAAAACGAGGATTATGTCACGTTAACTAATGATAATGGTTTTGCAGTTCAAAAATCCGATATGGTCATTTTTGCGCTTCAGCCCAAACATATTGGCAAGGTTTTAGAAAGTGTTGCGTCAAAGATAACAGAAGATCATGTGGTGATTTCTGTGGCAGCAGGAGTTGAAATTTCTAGAATAGAAGCCATTGTTGGGAGCGATAAAAATATCATTCGGGTGATGCCGAATACAGCAATTTCAATTGGTAAATCCATGACGTGTTTATCGGCGAATGAAAAAGCACAAGATAAGATTGGATTGGCTCAAGATATATTCAATCAATTGGGAACCACCATGGTAATTTCTGAAGATTTAGTACAAGCAGCAACCGTAATTTGTGCCAGCGGTATTGCCTTTTGGATGCGTTTGGTAAGAGCCACCACCCAAGGGGCTATTCAACTAGGTTTTGAGGCAGAACAAGCTCATGAACTAGCAACGCAAACCTGTTATGGGGCAGCTAGTTTATTAATTGAATCGGGGAGACACCCTGAACAAGAAATAGATCGTGTAACCACACCAAGTGGTTGTACTATTGAAGGTTTAAATGCTATGGAACACCAGGGACTAAGCTCTGCTTTAATACAAGGTATTTTGGCGTCGTTCGAGAAAATTAATCAACTAAAAAAGAATTAAAAATGCCATTATTTGACGTTTATCCATTATATAATATAACGCCTGTTTCGGGGAAAGATGTACATGTTTACGATGAAAATGGAACGGAATATTTAGACCTTTACGGTGGGCATGCTGTAATATCGATTGGGCATGCACACCCTAATTATATTGAGGCGATTACAAGTCAGGTTTTAAAGCTTGGGTTTTATTCTAATGCGATTAAAAATCCGCTACAAAAACAATTAGCGGATAAGTTAGAAGAATTTTCAGGCTGTGTAGATTACCAGATGTTTTTCTGTAATTCGGGTGCAGAAGCCAACGAGAATGCTTTAAAATTAGCATCTTTTAAAACAGGGAAATCCCGTGTTGTTGCTTTTAAAAATGGATTTCACGGCCGTACATCGGCGGCAGTAGCAGTAACCGATAATGCGAATATTATAGCGCCAATAAATGCGCAACAAAAAGTAACAATTCTAGAATTGAATGATATCTTAGGGGTGAAAGTAGAACTTGAAAAAGGTGATGTTTGTGCCGTTATTGTTGAATTTATTCAAGGTGTTGGTGGTTTAGATCAAGGAACGGCCGATTTTTTTAAACAAGTTTATGCGCTTTGTAAAACCAATAAAACCATGTTTATTGCCGATGAGGTACAATCGGGTTACGGGCGTTCCGGTGAATTCTTTGCGTTTCAACATTATAATGTCACACCAGATATTATTTCAATAGCGAAAGGTATGGGTAATGGTTTCCCAATAGGAGGGATTTTAATTCATCCAAGTATTGAATCGAAATACGGTATGCTAGGGACTACCTTTGGTGGCAATCATTTAGCCTGTGCAGCAGGTTTAGCGGTTTTAAACACGATTGAAGATGAAAAATTGATGGACAATGTCAATGTCATTTCTGAATATTTTATTTCCATAGCGAAAACGATTCCGCAGATAAGAAAGCTAAAAGGAAGAGGCTTAATGCTCGGTTTAGAATTCGATTTTGAAGTTGGTGAACTGAGAAAAAAACTCATTTACAAGTATCATATTTTTACTGGTGGTGCATCAAATAAAAAGTTGTTGCGAATTTTACCACCGCTTACCATTAAAAAAGAACATATCGATCAATTTTTTGAAGCTTTAAAAAAAGCATTAGTTAATATAGAAAACCCAAAGTTGGAAGGTCAAGGTTGAAAGACAAAAGATCGATGATGGAAGACGAAGACCTAATACTAAAAACTGAGACTGACCACTGAAAACTGAACACTAAAAAGATGAATACCTTATTATCCATAGAAAAAAGAAATGCTGTTTTACTTAAAATGGCAGAGCTTTTAAAAGAAGAAAGACAAGCCATTATTGAAATAAATAAAGCAGATTTAGAGGCTTATGATGGCGATGATATTTCAATGTACGACCGTTTAAAAGTTGATTATGCTAAAGTAGATGAAATGATTAAATCGGTAACACATTTGGCATCCCAGGACGATCCGGTTGGTGTTGAGCGTTTTAGTTTTAAACACGACAATGGGATGCAGGTCTATAATAAAACGGCGTCATTCGGCACGGTTTTAATTATTTATGAATCTAGACCAGATGTCACGGTTGAAGCAGCAGGAATTGCCTTTAAATCGGGGAATAAAATAGTATTGAAAGGAGGAAAAGAATCTTTAAAATCGAATTTAAAAATTGTCGAATTGTGGCATCAAGCTTTAAAGGAAAATAGTGCATCAACAGATTGGGTGGAGTATTTGCAATTTAATAGAACTGAAACACAAGCCTTTTTAGAAAACCCCACTCAGAAAGTCGATTTAATTGTCCCACGTGGGGGCGAACGTTTAATTGCTTTTGTAAAACAACATGCAACATGTCCGGTAATTATTAGCGGGCGTGGTAACAACTTTGTGTATGTGCACAAAGAAGCTGATTTAAATATAGCTATGGATGTGATTATTAATGGGAAATCAAAAATCTCAGCATGTAATGCTGTTGATAAGGTTCTAATTGATGAAAATCTTCCGAATAAAAATGAATTTCTCAAAATGCTTATTTCAAAATTAGAAGGCTTTAAAATTGAAGTTTTAGGAGACGCTGTTGTTTCAAATAATCATAATTTAGAAGGGATTCAGTCAAACGATATTTGGTGTGAAGAGTTTTTGGATTATAAAATATTAATTGGAGAAATTGCATCTAATCAAGATGCGATTACAATGATTAACACATATTCTGGAGGCCATTCTTCATCAATTATAACAAAAAACGAAGCCGAAGCGAAACTGTTTATGGAAAACGTAGATACGGCTGCCGTTTATCACAATGCATCCACACGTTTTACCGATGGAGGACAATTGGGTTTAGGTGGCGAATTGGCTATAAGTACGGATAAATTACACCAGCGTGGACCAATAGGTTTACAACATTTGGTAACAAATAAATGGTACGTTCATGGAAACGGACAAATACGATAACCATGAGAAAGAAACGTATATTACTCAAAATTGGATCTAATACACTTACCAAAGAAACAGATAATATTTCTAGAGGTAAAATTGAGGATATGGCGAGTCAGATTGCGAAACTTCAAGATACTTGCAAGTTTATTATTGTGAGTTCGGGTGCTATTGCTGTAGCCAAACAGTTTGTGAAATTAGAGAGTAAACGAAAAGATATTTTTGTAAAACAAGCTTTGGCATCTATCGGGCAACCACATTTAATAAGAATTTATCAAGAGATTTTTAGAGAATATGGATTGTTGACTTCACAATGTTTGTTATCATATTCAGATTTTGAAAAACAGGAAAGTAAAACCAATATTGTAAATACCATTAATGTGTTGGTTAACAATAATTATATTCCAATAATTAATGAGAATGACACAGTGGCCACTGATGAAATCAAATTTGGTGATAATGATAAATTAGGAGCATTAACAGCATCACTTTTGGAGGTTGATTTGTTCATTATCGCAACGAATACAAACGGTATATATACTAAAGAATCGATCGAAAATGGGACACCAAAAACTATCGGATTAGTTGAGGACTTTAGTCAGTTAACAAACCAAGTAGTTAATTCAAAATCCTCACATGGTAGTGGTGGGATGGAGAGTAAAATTGAAGCAGCTTCGGTTACCAAAAAGGCAAATATAGAAACATGGATAGTAAACGGATTGGAAGATAATTTCATAGTCAATGCTTTTGAAAATAAAGTACCGTTTACTAAAATTAAATAACCTGCAAGGTTTTAACAACCTTGTAGATTTAAAAAATAGTTAGAAAAATGAAGAACTACACGTCTATACATGACATCGATAACATCAATTCATGGATTGCCGATGCAAAAAAGATAAAGGCAAATCCATTGAAGTATATCGAATTAGGTAAAAATAAAACCCTAGGGTTGTTGTTTTTGAACTCTAGTTTACGCACACGTCTAAGCACTCAAAAAGCGGCCCTAAACTTAGGGATGAACCCTATCGTAATGAATGTTTCTGGTGATGCTTGGGGCATTGAGTTTGGAAATGGTACGGTTATGAATGGCAAGACTGCAGAACATATAAAAGAAGCAGCAGCAGTAGTCTCACAATACTGCGACATTATTGCGGTAAGAGCGTTTCCAACCTTAACAGATAAAACAAAAGACGAGAGCGAGGAGGTTTTAAAATCCTTCGTTGCGTTTGCTTCTGTCCCCATTGTAAACATGGAAAGTGCCACAGGGCATCCATTACAGGGCTTAACCGATGCGCTTACGATTTCGGAAAATACTAAAGTTGTAAAACCAAAAGTAGTTTTAAGTTGGGCGCCACATGTTAAAGCTTTACCACATGCGGTTGCCAATAGCTTTGTTCAGACCATGCAAAAAATGGATGTTGAGTTTGTTATTTCAAACCCAGAAGGCTATAATTTGAATCCTGAAATTACAGGAGATACCCCAATAATTCATAATCAAGAAGAAGCATTTAAGGATGCTGATTTTATATATACTAAAAGCTGGAGTTCTTATGAAGATTACGGAAAAGTATTAAGTACAGATCCTAATTGGATGATAACCAAAGATAAAATTGGCGATGCAAAATTTATGCACTGTTTACCAGTTAGAAGAAATGTTGTTGTAGAAGATGCGGTTCTAGATAGTGATAGCTCTTTGGTTCTAGAACAAGCAAATAATAGAACCTACGCGGCGCAATTGGTACTTAAAAAAATATTAGAAAACTTATAATAACTTAAAAAGGTTTCTTCTCTTAAGGAGAGGGCAGAGGGAGAGGATATGGAAACATTAAAAATCATAAAAGTAGGCGGAAATATTATTGATGATGAGGCAGCCCTAGAAAAGTTTCTATCACAATTTGCGCATCTTTCGGGGCCAAAAATTTTGGTGCACGGTGGCGGTAAATTAGCAACACAGTTAGCCTATAAAATGGACGTTCCTGTACATATGCTAAATGGCAGGCGTGCTACAGATGCAGCCACTTTAGACATTATAACTATGGTATATGCTGGGAAAATCAATAAAAATGTGGTGGCTAAATTACAATCCAATCAATGTAATGCCATAGGATTTACCGGTGCAGACGGAAACACCATCCTATCTAAAAAACGACTTGTAAAAAAAATAGATTATGGTTTTGTTGGTGATATCGTTAAAGTGAATACAAAAACCATTCGCCTGTTATTAGATCATGATATGACCCCCGTGTTTTGCGCTATAACGCATGATAAAAATGGACAGCTTTTAAACACGAATGCCGATACCATTGCATCTGAATTGGCTATTGCATTATCCGCGACTTTTAAAACCGAACTTTATTATTGCTTTGAAAAAAATGGGGTATTATTATCTGTGGATGATGATGATTCTGTGATAGATTACATGGATACAGGAACCTACGAAACACTAAAAATCAGAAACACCTTTGCAGATGGCATGATTCCTAAATTAGAAAATTGTTATCATGCATTACATGAAGGGGTTTCGAAAGTCATTATAGGAAATGCTACGGTAATTAGTAATAAAGATCAAAAATTTACAACTTTGTATTTATGATTCAGCAATTAAAAAAGGAAGCCATTGAGTTGTTAAAAAAGCTCATCGAAACCCAGTCTTTTTCATCTGAAGAAGACCAAACGGCATTACATATAGAAAACTGGTTTAAACAGCATAAGGTTCTATATAACCGAACCCAAAACAATGTTTGGGCAGTGAATACGTGTTTCGATGCGAGCAAACCCACGCTGTTGCTTAATTCACACCACGATACTGTTAAACCAAATTCGGCCTACACCAAAGACCCTTTTAAAGCTATTTTGGAAGATGGTAAATTATTTGGTTTAGGCAGTAATGACGCTGGTGGCTGTTTGGTGTCGTTAATTGCCACATTTACCTATTTTTATAACCATAAAGATTTAAAATATAATCTCGTTATTGTCGCTTCCGCGGAGGAAGAAAGCAGTGGTCCAAACGGGCTCAATAGCATGTTGGCCGTTATACCCAAAATTGATGTGGCTATTGTGGGAGAGCCTACTTTAATGAATCTTGCCGTGGCTGAAAAAGGCTTGGTCGTTTTTGATACCATTGTAAAGGGTACGCCGAGTCATGCTGCGCATCCCAATGATAATAATTGTATTTATAATACCATTGAAACCTTACAATGGTTTAAAGATTTTAAGTTTGACAAAACATCTGAAACATTAGGTGATGTAAAATTAACCGTCACTCAGATTAAAGCAGGTAAGCAGCATAACGCGGTTCCTGCTGCTGTGGAATTGGTCGTAGATGTCCGAGTGAATGATGCCTATACCAATGCAGAAATTGTAGCTGTTTTGCAAGCAAAAGCGCCATGTGATAGCATGATACCGCGTAGCTTAAGACTAAATTCTTCATCTATTCCATTAGATCATGAATTAGTGAAAGCGGGAATCTCCATAGGGAGAACAACATATGGGTCGCCAACCTTATCCGATCAGGCGATGCTATCTTGTCCAAGTTTAAAATTGGGGCCAGGAGACAGTACGAGATCCCATTCTGCAGATGAATTTATTTATCTCAAAGAAATTGAAGAAGGCATAAATATATATATAGAATTGTTGGAAAACGTATTATGAAACGAATTAAGAATAGAGAATCAAGAAAAGAGATTTGATTTAAGTTTCAATCAAAGTCTTTGTTCTAATGGCGAAGCGGTCTTTTCTCTTTATTCTAAATTTTAAGAAATAAAATTTATGTTGAATCGGGTAATCGTCTAAACAAATCAACAAACAAACAAATCAACAAATAAACAACTAGAACATGAAACTCTGGGACAAAGGCATATCAATCGATAAAAAAATAGAGCAATTTACTGTTGGAAATGATAGGGAAATAGATATTCATATCGCAAAGTACGATGTTATCGCTTCCAAGGCGCATGCTAAAATGCTTCAAAAAATTGGCATTATAACCGTTGAAGAATTAGTTGAATTGTTAGGCGGACTAAAAGTTTTAGAAACACAAATTGAAAATGGCACATTTGTTATTGAGGAGCAGTTTGAAGATGTACATTCTAAAATAGAGTTCGAATTAACTAAAAATTTGGGTGAGGTTGGAAAAAAAATTCACAGCGCTCGTTCCAGAAACGATCAGGTTTTAGTCGCACTTCATTTGTACTATAAAGACAACCTTAATAATGTTAAACAAAAAACACAGACCTTTTTTGAAACCCTGTTAGGCTTAGCAGAAACTTACAAAGACAAGGTGTTGCCAGGGTACACACATTTGCAGGTGGCTATGCCATCATCTTTTGGGTTATGGTTTTCGGCCTATGCCGAACTTATGATTGATGATGTGTATTTACTTAATGCCTCCATTAAAACGGTGGACCAAAATCCCTTAGGTTCTGCGGCTGGTTATGGGAGTTCTTTTCCTATCGATAGGGAATTTACCACTAAAGAAATGGGCTTTGACACCCTCAAATACAATGTGGTTGCTGCACAAATGGGACGAGGTAAAAACGAACGGACTATTGCTGTGGCACTAGGCGGATTGGCAAATACGATGTCACGTTTTGCCATGGATATCTGTTTGTATATGAGTCAGAATTTTGGATTTATTTCCTTTCCAGATGAATTGACCACGGGCAGCAGCATTATGCCACATAAAAAAAACCCTGATGTATTTGAGCTCATTCGCGGGAAGTGTAACAAAATACAAGCCTTACAGGCCGAGATGATTTTAATAACCAACAATTTACCTAGTGGGTATCATAGGGATTTCCAGTTGTTAAAAGAAAATATCATTGCGGCTTTCGAGGAAATAAAAGACATTCTAGATATTTTCAATTATTCTATTCAGCAAATTATAGTTAAGAATATCGATATCCATAGCGATTTATATAAATACCTATTTACGGTTGATAATATCAATACCTTGGTGGTTGAAGGTCAAAGTTTTAGAGAGGCTTACCAAAAAATTGGCGGACAAGTGCAAGAGGGTACCTATGTTCCAGATACCTCAAAACAACATACGCATGTGGGGAGTATTCATAATTTAAGTTTGGATAAAATTAGGGAGAAGTTTCCTAGATAGGAATTTACTTTGTTTTTATAGAGGTTTTATACTAACTTCGTTTAGCAGCTGATATAGGTAGTATAAAATATGATTATGAAACAAAACTTATTTTTAACATTATTATTAATTTTTTCAATTAATTCACTTTCTTAAGATTCGAAATTTAGTCTTGAATTAAATTACCCTATTCCAACCGACGAAAATTTTATTGGAAAAAAATTATAATGGAATTATAGACTTTGGAATGAAATATCGTTTTTCAAAGTTAGATTTTATAAATATTGGAGCCTCATTAAATGCTGGAATGCTAAAAAACTCAAAAAGAGGATAGCAGGTAGCCTTTTGATGTTACCAGATATGCAATACAACCAAGAATATTTGTAGAATTGAATTCTAAATCAATGAATAAATTTCATTCTTCACTCGGTTTAGGTTATACATTTATGACTTTTAAGGCATCAGGAATTGATAGTTCTAATCCAGATACATCAAGTTCAAGCCAAGCCGAAAGTGGAATTAACTTGAATTTAGCAATGGTATATGGCATATCAGATAAACTGTTTGCCCAAGTTCAATATGATTTTATAAAAATTGGAGTAGACAACAAAGTGCCAGACATAACATACAATACGAATATAAATATTTTGAAAATCGGATTGGGATACCGGTTATAACTCCTGCTATCGCGAGCGTCCCGCTCGTGACCATTCGAGGAGTGGTAATGCCCAAATAATTGTTTTAAAAGAAAAGAGCACTTGGTCAAAAGTGCTCTTAATTAATCCAAAAATTTTAATGTATTGGGCGACTAACTCAAAATAATTAAATGATAGTGGATTGTCCTAAATGTATGTTTGTAAAATTTAAATTTGTTTCCTCTGGGTTATTAATAAAATCTTCAATAAAATCGCCTACTTTCGATGTGGTCACGTGACCATACTTAACATTTAAATCTGGCGTAGTAATGTGGAGTTTTAATGATTTATCAACACCCTGCCTTACTAATGCTGCTTCATCTTCTAAGCCAAAATGATCTAACAACATCGCCACAGATAGTATGGATGCTATAGGGTTTGCGATACCTTTATAGGCCGCTTTGGTATATGCGCCGTGAATAGGCTCAAACATAGCGTGCTTGTCACTTAAAGATGCTGATGCCAATAAGCCAATAGACCCAACAATAACACTAGCTTCTTGCGATAAAATATCGCCGAACATATTTTCGGTTAAAATGACATCAAACTGGCGTGGATTGATAATGAGTTCCATAGCCGCATTGTCTATAAACATATAATGCAATGCCACGTTTGGATATTGTGGTGCTAATTCTTGAACGACCTTGCGCCATAATCTAGAGCTTTCTAAAACGTTGGCTTTATCTACCAGAGTTAATTTGCGCTTTCTGGACTGGGCCGCTTTAAAAGCTAAATGTGCAATACGTTCAATTTCATCACGTGAATAGGCACAAATATCCGAGGCGTAATTGCCATCATCACTAAGTGTTTTATTTCCAAAATAGATGCCGCCCGTAAGTTCACGATAAATTAAAATATCAGTCCCCTTAATTTGTTTTATCTTTAATGAGGATTTGTTAAGCAAATCTTCATAAGCAATTACAGGTCGGATATTGGCATATAGATCCAACGTTTTTCTGAGTTTAAGAAGCCCTTGTTCTGGCCTTATTTTTGCTGTGGGGTCAATATCATATTTGGTATCACCAATGGCCCCAAATAAAATAGCATCGGCTTTTTTGCAGATGCTTATGGTTTCGTCTGGTAAAGGATTTCCTGTTTTATCAATAGCACTTCCACCAACAAGAGCCGTTTCAAAAGTGAAAAGATGGTTAAATTCCATCGCAATGGCTTTTAAGACCTTTACAGCTTGTGCAGTAACCTCTGGTCCAATTCCATCGCCCGGTAAAACAGCTATATTTAATTTCATTTAAGCAGAAATAATTTCATAATAAACTCGACTTCTTTCTATAATTTGATGAATGTCATCATCATCAACTTCTTTTTTATTATCAGCAAAATCCAAAAACTGCGCATAGATTTCATCTAACTGAAGCTTGGTAAGTTCGTAGCCTACCTTTTTAGCACGATAGGCTAAGGCCGCACGACCACTACGCGCTGTAAGCACAATGGCAGAATCTGTAACACCAACATCTTTAGGGTCAATAATTTCATAGGTTCCCCGATTTTTAATAACCCCATCTTGATGGATGCCAGAACTATGTGCAAACGCATTAGCGCCCACAATAGCTTTATTAGGTTGCGTGTAAATACCCATACTGTCTGAGACTAACTGACTAATACCATAAAGCATTTGCGTGTTTATATTGGTATCTAAATCTAAATACGGATGTTGCTTTAAAATCATCACGACTTCTTCCAAGGCCGTGTTTCCAGCGCGTTCTCCAATGCCATTGATCGTACATTCAATTTGTCGTGCACCATTAATGACGCCTTCTATAGAGTTCGCGGTAGCTAAACCTAAATCGTTATGACAATGACAGGATAAAATAGCCTTGTCAATACCTTTGACGTTCTCTTTTAAATATTTTATTTTAGCGCCGTATTCATGCGGTAAGCAATACCCAGTTGTATCTGGGATATTTAAAACCGTAGCACCTGCTTTAATGGCCGTTTCACAAACACGTGCCAAATAAGCATTGTCTGTTCTTCCAGCGTCTTCGGCATAAAATTCTACATCTTCAACAAATGATTTGGCGTATTTTACAGCCTTAAAAGCGCGTTCGAGCACAGCGTCTTGGTTCGATTTAAATTTATATTTTATATGGGAATCTGACGTGCCAATCCCAGTATGGATTCTTGGTTTTTTAGCATATTTCAACGCCTCAGCTGCAACTTTTATATCATTTTCAACCGATCGTGTTAACCCACAAACCGTAGCATGCTTCACAAGCTTTGAAATGGCTTCAACCGATTTAAAGTCACCAGGACTAGATACCGGAAATCCAGCTTCAATGATGTCAACACCAAGCACATCGAGTTGCTCTGCAATCACTAATTTCTGATCCGTGTTTAATTTACAGCCAGGGACTTGCTCACCATCTCGAAGGGTTGTGTCAAAAATTTGAACGTTCTTATCAGACATTTAATATAATATATTTTCTTATTGTATTACGAATGTATATTTTGGTTACGTAAATTGCATGTTTCATTAAGCTGTTTTTACGATGTTTAACGTTGTTATTGTGGTTTTAATCACCTGAAAAACAATTAATTAAGATTACTTTTATACTATGACAAGAGAGCAAAAAGATAATGTATTCATGCTGATTAAGTCCTTGTCTAAATCTGAAAAGAGGCAATTCAAGCTTTATGTAGGCAGATTGGGGGTTAATGAAGATTCGAAATTCTTGATGCTTTTCAATATTCTTGACAAACTTGCAACCTATGATGAAGCGGTTATTCTTAAAAAAGGCATTGTAAAAAAGCAACAACTTTCTAATTTAAAAGCACATTTATACAAACAGGTTTTAATTAGTTTAAGACTGAGTCCGTCACATCAAAATATAAGAATTCAAATTCGTGAACAATTAGATTTTGCAACTATTTTATACCATAAAGGGCTCTATAAGCAAGGTTTGAAAATTTTAGATAAAGCAAAAACCTTGGCCATCGCTAACGAAGAGAAAAATGTGGCTTATGAGATTGTGGAATTGGAGAAAGTAATTGAATCCCAATACATTACAAGAAGCTTGAGCAATAGGGCCGATGTGCTTTCTATTCAGGCTAAAGAGCTGAGTCAGCAAAATGTGATGGCCAGTAAACTCTCCAATCTATCGCTGCAATTATACGGCTTGTTCTTAAAAACCGGATATATAAAAAATGATAAAGAATATAAACGCGTAACCAAATATTTTAATGCGCGACTACCAAAATACAATCTGGAAACCTTAGGGTTTAGAGAAAAATTATGGCTTTACAAAGCGTATTTGTGGTATAGTTTTTTAACACTCGATTTTTTATCATGCTACAAATATGCTTCAAAATGGGTGAATTTGTTTTATGAGAATAAAGATATGATTATTTTAAATCCAGTCTTTTTTCTAAGAGGTCACCACTACTTGCTGGAAGCTTTATTCTATTTACGTCACTATAAAAAATTCAAGGAAACGCTCTTTAAATTAGAGGCAGTTACCAATGAAAAATGGTTTCCAGTGGATGATAATGTTGACGGTTTAGCCTTTCTTTATATCTACAACAACAAGTTTAATTTGCATTTTATTGAAGGTAGTTTTCATGAAGGTTTACCGTTAATTGATGATGTTTTAGGACGTTTAAAGAACTACAAAGACCGCATAGATGAGCACCATATTATGGTCTTTTATTACAAAATTGCGAGCATGTATTTTGGTGCCGGTGAGCATAAAAAATGTATCGTATTTTTAGAAAAAATCATTAGTAATAAATCACTACAGATGCGTGAAGATTTACTTTGCTTCGCGCGTTTATTAAATTTGGTCGCACATTATGAAGCTGGTTTGGATTACAATTTAGATGTACTCATTAAAAGTACCTATAAGTTTTTAATCAAGATGGAAGATTTGTATGAAGTACAAAAAGAATTCATCAAATTTTTACGTGGTTTAGGCGATATCTATCCACATGAGGTCAAAGCAGAATTTATCAAGTTGCACAAAAAATTAAAGGAATTTGAAGATGATCCATATCAAAGCAGGGCGTTCTTATATTTGGATATTATTTCTTGGTTAGAATCCAAAATTGAAAATAGGGCTATAAGCCTCGTTATCAGTGATAAATTTCGAAATAATTTGCACCGATAGTTAAAAGAAATAAAATTTTTTTTAAAAAAAATTAGGATTTTAACTTTTTCTGACTGAATATTTGTACTCACAAAGTTCAATGACTTATTGAAATGTTATCAAGAAAGGCGGAGGGATTAGACCCTGTGAAACCTTAGCAACCCTTTACTCGTAAAGAAGGTGCTAAATTCTACTTAAACAACTAAGAAATTAGTATTTTAGATAGATAACCTAACGAAAATACACACTGTATTTTCTAAAAATTTTCTTTTTAACATTTTTCTATTAAGTACGATTCGAAAGGATTGATTTATTATTAACCAATAGCCTTTTTACCTCTCCAAAGGAGAGGTCAGAAATATTTATAATATTTCTGGGTGAGGCTTAAAAAATTTAGAAAAATGAGTACACATCAATTAGCAACAAACGCATTACACGCAGGACACGATTTTACAGCACACGGCGGCACGCGAGCGGTTCCTATTTATCAAACCACATCTTATGTTTTTAATGATTCTGATCATGCGGCCAATTTATTTTCATTACAGGAATTAGGGTTTATTTATACCCGCTTAAACAACCCAACCAATCAAATTTTACAAGATAGATTGGTGGCGCTCGAAGGAGGCATCGGTGCTGTGGTTTTTGCATCGGGAACAGCAGCTATTTCAACAGGATTACTAACCTTATTGAAAGCGGGCGATCATATCGTGGCATCAAGTAGTCTGTATGGGGGAACTTATAATTTACTAAGTGTCACCTTACCCAGATTTGGTATCACAACCACCTTTGTAGATGCCACAAATCCAGATAATTTTGCCTCGGCAGTGCAGGATAATACGCGCGCTTTTTTCGTGGAATCTTTGGGGAATCCAAAACTAGATGTGTTAGATATAGAAGCTATTGCGGTACATTCCAAAAAAGCAGAGGTTCCTTTTATTGTTGACAATACGGTAGCCACTCCAGCCTTGTTAAATCCGATTAAGCACGGTGCCAATATTGTGATTCACTCCCTAACAAAATACATTGGAGGTCAAGGAAATTCTATTGGCGGTGCTATTATTGATGCCGGAACCTTTGATTGGACCAACGGTAAATTTCCAGAATTCACAGAGCCATCTGCTGGATATCACGGCCTCGTTTACAGCGAAGCCTTAGGTGCTGCAGCCTATACTTTTAAATTAATTTTAGAGGGTCTTAGAGATTTAGGTGGCGCGATGAGCCCATTCAATGCATTTCAAATCATTCAGGGATTAGAAACCTTACCTATCAGAATTAAGCAGCATAGCGAAAATGCGTTGGCTATTGCCAAATGGTTAGAAACTCAAGATGAAGTCGCGTGGGTAAATTATCCAGGTTTGGACTCTAGCAAATACAAAGCCTTAGCAGATAAATACCTGCCTAAAGGACAAAGTGGGATTGTGACCTTTGGTGCCAAGGGAGGTTTTGATGCCGCAAAAAAGATAGCAGATAATACCAAGTTATTTTCATTACTGGCTAATATTGGTGATACAAAATCTCTGATTATTCATCCAGCAAGTACCACCCACCAACAATTAAATGATGCCGAACAGGCTTCGGCAGGGGTTACGGGAGATTTAATCCGATTGTCTGTCGGCATTGAAGATCTTGAAGATCTAAAAGCCGATTTAAAAGAAGCATTTAAAACCATTTAATATGTAATCCTGCAAGGTTTCAAAACCCTTGTAGCTATAAAATATAAATAACAGTTGAAAGAATCGCTATCACATATCACCATTTCAAACTTTATTACCGAAAATAAAGCGATACATCCTGAAATTAAATTAAGTTATCAAGTATTCGGGAAGGCTTTAGGTACAGCACCAATAGTTTTGGTAAATCATGCCCTAACAGGGAATAGTAATGTAGCTGGAAAAGCGGGTTGGTGGTCAGACCTTATTGGCGATGATAAAGTCATTGATACTAAATTGTATTCTGTTTTGGCATTTAATATTCCTGGAAATGGGTATGATGGTTTTATAATTGAAAACTATAAAGATTTTGTAGCACGAGACATTGCAAAACTGTTTTTAATTGGATTAGAAGAATTAAGAATTGAAAAATTATTTGCTGTTATTGGCGGGTCGCTAGGCGGCGGAATTGCTTGGGAAATGGCCGTTTTAAATCCCAATTTTACTGAGCATTTAATTGCGGTAGCAACCGATTGGAAATCTACGGATTGGCTCATTGCCAATTGCCAGATTCAAGAGCAATTCCTTTTAAATTCTAAAAATCCTGTGCACGATGCGAGAATGCACGCCATGTTATGTTACCGTACACCAGCATCGTTTAAAGAGCGTTTTCAGCGTTCAAAAAATGAAGATTTAGAAATTTTTAATGTTGAAAGTTGGTTGCTACACCACGGGAATAAATTGCAAGAGCGTTTTCAGTTGTCTGCTTATAAGTTAATGAATCAATTACTTAAAACGATTGATGTCACAAAAAACAGAAAAAACGATTTTAATGTTTTAGAAAACATAAAAGCTAATATTCATATTGTTGGTGTTGATTCTGATTTGTTTTTCACAGCCGAAGAAAACAGGCAAACCCATAAACAGCTGGCAGTTACGAATCCTAATGTTACTTATAATGAAATCAATTCTGTACATGGTCACGATGCGTTTTTGATAGAATATGAACAATTAGAAAAAATTATAGAAGGCATTTTTGTGCCAAATTCGAAAAAAAGAAAGATGAAAGTATTAAAGTTTGGGGGAAAATCTTTAGCAAACGGAGACGGATTAAATAAAGTGCTTACCATCATTGAAAATAAAGTAAATGATGGCGAAAAAATTACCGTAGTAGTATCGGCGAGAGGTAACGCAACAGACGATTTAGAAGCTATTTTAAATAAAACTTTAAAAGATGAAGATTATAAAGAATCATTGCAAGTCTTTAAAGCATATCAAAAAGAACCTTTAAAAACGATTGATTTTTCAGAAGAATTTTCAATCCTCGATAAATTGTTTGAAGGGGTGAGTTTATTACGTGATTATAGCCAAAAAACGAAAGACGACATTTTAGCGCAAGGCGAATTGCTGTCTGTAAAATTATTATCAGGGCTGTTAAATGAAAGAGGGATTAAAGCTAAGGCTACCGATTCTAGACAATTACTTAAAACAGATAACACCTTTGGTAATGCACAATTAATTTCACAAGTATCAAAAGATAATGTGCGCAACTATTTTAAACAAAATACCGATGCAGTAAATATTGTAACAGGTTTTATTGCTTCAAATTCTAAAGGAGAGACCACTACTTTAGGTCGAAACGGGAGTAATTACTCAGCAGCTTTATTAGCAAATTATTTAGATGCCGAAGAGCTGCAAAACTACACACACGTAAATGGTATTTATACGGCAAATCCAGATTTGGTTGCCGATGCCCAGAAAATTAGGGAACTGTCATTTAGTGAAGCAAACGAACTGGCAAACTTTGGAACCACTGTTTTACACGCTAAAACCATAATTCCGTTAGTAGAGAAAAATATCAGTCTTCGAATTTTAAACACTTTTAATCCAGAAGACGAAGGCACTTTAATTACTGCCAAACCGAGTTCTAAGGAAGTCACATCGCTATCGGTTTTAGATCATGTGGCCTTATTGAATTTAGAAGGCCGCGGATTATTAGGTAAAATAGGAGTAGATGCTAGGATTTTTAGAGCCTTGAGCGACCATGGTATTAGTGTGAGTATTATTTCTCAAGGCTCTTCAGAAAGAGGCATTGGATTAATTATTGATGCAGAAAAAGCAACCCAAGCAGTCATTGCCTTGGAACGCGAATTTGAAAACGATTTTTACTCGCAAGATGTAAATAAAATAGAAGTGGTTGATGATGTTTCGGTCATTTCCATAATCGGAATCGAGCTGAGTTCTTTTCATAAACCGTTTAACGCCTTAATTAAAAATCAAATTACACCCTTGCTATTCAATAATACGGTTACAGGTAGAAATGTGAGTTTGGTGGTTAAAAAAGATCAATTGCATAAAGCGGTTAACGTTATACATGGCGAAGTTTTCGGGATTTCAAAAAAGATAAATATTGCTATTTTCGGTCACGGTGGTGTTGGTGGGGCATTGATCAATCAGATTTTAAAATCTAAATATGAGATTGAAAAACGAAAAGGCATTAACCTAAATGTATTCGCCATTGCCAATTCAAAAAAACTCATTTTAAATAAAAAAGGAGTTAATGAAAATTGGCAAGAGGATATAAAATCAACTTTACAAGAAAGTTCGATCGAATCTATTATAGCATTTGCAAAATCACATCATTTAGAAAATTTAATTGCGGTTGATAATACAGCGAGTTCCGAGTTTTACCAAAATTATGTACCGTTAGTTGAAGCTGGTTTCGATTTGGTGTCATCAAACAAAATAGCGAATACCATTTCACACAATTTTTACACAAATTTAAGAGTTCAGCTAAAAGAACACAATAAGGATTATTTATACGAAACAACTGTTGGTGCAGGTTTACCGTTAATAGATACGATTAAATTGTTACATGAGTCTGGAGAAAATATCACCAGAATTAGGGGTGTGTTTTCAGGGACGTTGAGTTATTTATTTAATAACTTTTCTGTTCAAGACAAACCGTTTAGCGACATTATTCAAGAAACCATTGATAAAGGGTTTACAGAGCCAGATCCGAGAGAAGATTTTTCGGGAAATGATGTGGCGAGAAAACTATTAATTTTGGCAAGAGAGTTAGATTTGCAAAACGAATTTGAAGATGTTACCGTCCAAAATTTAATACCAGAGGCGTATCAAGATATTTCGGTTGAATCATTTTTAAGTCAGTTGGATGTTCTTGACGATGAATTTCAAAAGATAAAAGATAATCAGGAGGAAGGATACGTGTTACGATATGTTGGCGATCTGTCGGGTGATTTATCACAAGATAAAGGGAATTTGGAAGTAAAATTGGTATCTATTTCAGAAGATAGTACTTTGGGACATGTTAAAGGTTCTGATGCTATTTTCGAAATTTTCACAGAATCTTACGGGGAGCAACCTATAGTCATTCAAGGCGCAGGTGCAGGCGCAGCAGTTACAGCACGAGGCGTTTTTGGAGATATTTTAAGGTTGTCAAAACATATAAATTAATGTAGGTTGAGCGCAGTCGAAACCTAAACAAGATAAAATGAGCAAGAATAAAAAGAAATTCGAAACCGAAGCCATTCGTACACAATTAAAGCGTACCGAATTTCTAGAACATACAAGTCCGTTATACTTAACATCCAGTTTTGTTTTTGAGGATACTGAAGATATGCGTGCTTCTTTCTCAGAAGAAAAAGAACGTAATATATATAGCCGATTTACAAACCCGAATACTACGGAGTTTGTAGATAAAATTTGCAAGATGGAAGGTGCTGAAAGCGGTTATGCTTTTGCAACGGGAATGGCTGCTGTATTTTCAACATTTGCCGCCTTGTTAAATAGTGGCGATCATATTGTTTCGGCCCGTTCGGTATTTGGTTCTACGCATACACTTTTTACTAAGTATTTGCCAAAATGGAATATTGAAACCAGTTATTTCAATATTAACGAACCCAAAACCATTGAAAGTTTCATCACTCCAAAAACAAAGATTTTATATGCAGAATCGCCTACAAATCCTGCTATCGATATTATCGATTTAGAGTTGTTAGGAAACATTGCCAAAAAACACAATTTAATATTAATAATTGATAACTGTTTTGCAACACCATATTTACAGCAACCTATAAAGTTTGGGGCACATCTGGTTATTCATTCGGCGACTAAACTCATTGATGGACAAGGCCGTGTTTTGGGCGGCGTCACTGTTGGGGATGCAGATTTAATTCGGGAAATTTATTTGTTTGCCAGAAATACAGGGCCTGCCTTATCGCCTTTTAATGCATGGACACTTTCGAAAAGTTTAGAAACATTGGCGGTAAGGGTTGATAAGCATTGTGAAAACGCACTTAAAGTAGCGGAATTTTTAGAAGCACACACTCAAGTAAATTGGGTAAAATACCCCTTTTTAAAATCGCACCCGCAATATAAAGTCGCAAAAAAGCAAATGAAATTGGGTGGCAATATTGTGGCGTTTGAAGTAAAAGGCGGTATTGAAGCCGGACGTGAATTTTTGAATGCCATAAAAATGTGTTCGCTATCTGCTAATTTGGGAGATACCAGAAGTATCGTCACGCATCCAGCATCAACCACACATAGTAAATTATCAGCAGAAGATCGATTACAGGTGAGTATTACGGATGGATTGGTTAGAATTTCAGTGGGCTTGGAGCATGTAGATGATATTATAAGTGATTTGAAGCAGGCTTTGGGGTAATTGTAGTTTTAGGAAATTTTTTAAAAACAAAAACAGTCAGTCATTTATGTTAATGTGTAGTTGTAATGAAATCGGAAGTCGAATATTAAACCTTATTGAACTGTGAGTTTTGATGCAGATAATCTTATTTTTAAAACACAGGTTTTTATAGATTCATTGAATAAACGAAAATAATAAATAATAATTTTGTTTTATGTAACATACATTCTGTTTTGGGCTACTAATTAATATTAGCACAAATCAAACGATGAGTAATCAAGCTTTGAAACCCACCTCATATAACCTTTTGTACAAACATTTAGAGCTTTTGTCCAAGTTAAATGATAATCATCTAATCATATTTAGACATTGGTGTTTTAATGAGACTGAGTATGATTCTCTAATGGAAAGATTTAGTTTGGAGAGAGCAAGATTAAGACAACAGTATGATTTAGGGTTAAATAAATTATCCAATGGTGAAACATATTCACAATATCAAACTAGATTATTGGATTATGGTCTAATTGATAAAGACGGAATTCGTGAATCAATAAAGTTAAAAAGAGGTGAACTGATAGACTGTTTTGGAATAGGTGAATTTGATTTTTGGACTTTTGATCTTATTAATCTTGGTATTTTGGCTCATAGAACTAATTTCAGCAGTTACAATGGGAAGGACGCTTTTAGTAGCTTATATTTATCTCCTTATGGTAAAAAAGCTGTTGAATATATATTCGAATAATAAATTGAGATTTATATATGATGCTGACTTTGGTTTTCAAACAACACTCTTTCTTTTCATCTTATCAAAAGCCATTTTTGTATTTTAATAGATAAATACAATTTCAACTATCGATTTATTAGGCTGTTAAAACAAAACGAACATATTAGGTACACTCGCTTTTTTAATGTATTTAAGTATTGGATTTTAGTTAATTCCCATATAATGGACAACTTATTCTAAAAGTGCTTTGGGTTTTGCAGAGGAAGAAAACATTAAAAATATTTTACTATTTCCTAAAATACCTATCTTAGCACCATGCTATCTAAACGAACAAAATACGGACTAAAAGCGCTCACCTATATTGCTAGAAGTGACCGTGAAAAACCTGTGCAAGTTGGTGAAATTGCTAAAAGCGAAAACATACCTCAAAAATTTTTAGAAGGCATTCTTCTTACCTTGAGGAAGTCTGGAATTTTAGGTTCTAAAAAAGGAAAGCACGGTGGCTATTATCTTCGACACGAGCCATCTGAAATAAAAATGACCGATGTTATGCGCGTGCTTGAGGGTCCCATTGCTATGGTGCCCTGTGTAAGTTTGAATTTTTACGAAAAGTGCGATGATTGTCCAGACGAGCACAAATGTAGTGTCCATAAACTCATGATTCAAGTGAGGGATAATACATTGAAGGTGCTTAGGAATAATACATTAGCAGATCTGTGTTGCCAAAAGGAATAAGAATTTCGTAAAATATCTACTTATTACCAATTTTTTAATTAATGACATACACTCTTTTTTAAAGAATCCTTAAAAGTTGTTAAATAGTTTTGACCTGCTCTATTAATTAATATATTTGTAATTCCTACTAAAACAATAGGATTAATATAAAATTTAGTTAATATGATAATTGACAGCGTATTAAGCAGACAAGTAAAGGCAGGAAAATCGGTAGATGAGTCAAAACAATCAGAAGAAAAAATAAAGCGGAGTTTGGCTAAAACCATTAGTTGGAGGGTCATAGGAACACTGGATACGCTCCTTTTATCTTGGCTTATAACCGGAGAAGCTACTTTGGCTTTCACTATAGCATCCGTAGAATTTGCATCCAAAATGGTATTGTATTTCTTTCACGAACGCGCATGGAATAATATAAAATGGGGAAAGTAATGATCGATCAAAATCAAATAGATAAATCAAATACGCTTTTTAAAGACGAAAATCCTTCGGCGATCATCAAGAAGGCTTTAGAGCTTAGTCAAGAAGCCGTTGTAACAACAAATTTTAGACCCTACGAAGCAGTAATTTTGCATGCCGTAAAAACTGTTAAAGTAAGCATCCCCGTGGTTTGGTGCGATACAGGTTATAATACTCCACAAACCTATAAACACGCAGAACAAGTTATTAAAAATTTAAAATTAAATGTGTTTTTATATGTACCAAAACAAACATCGGCGCACCGCGATGTGGTGATGGGAATTCCAAGCGTGGATGCCCCAGAACATGCTTTATTTACAGAGCAAGTCAAGTTAGAGCCTTTCAAAAGAGCGATGGAAGAGCATAAGCCTAAAGTTTGGTTTACAAACTTGCGCCAAGGGCAAACAGCCTTTAGAGACAGTATCGGAATTTTTAGTCTAAGTAAAGATGGTATTTTGAAAGTCAGCCCATTTTACTATTGGTCAGACGAAAAATTAGACACTTATTTAGGCGACAATAACTTACCCAATGAGTTTAAATATTTCGACCCCACAAAGGCTTTAGAAAACAGAGAGTGTGGCTTGCATGCATAATCAGTTGGCAGTACTCAGTTGGCAGTAGCAGTATATAAAGAGAGAAAAAATAACAACAAAATTCTTACCTCGCCCGAGTAAGAGTTCCCCTTCGGGGGTTAGGGGGCTTATTTATGAAGAAAGACACATCACATATTAATTCGCTAGAAAACGAAGCCATATATATCATGAGGGAAGTGGCCGCACAGTTTGAAAAACCAGTGTTGTTGTTTTCAGGAGGTAAGGATTCCATAACACTGGTGCGATTAGCAGTAAAAGCCTTTTATCCAGCAAAAGTGCCTTTTCCTTTAATGCACATTGATACCGGACATAATTTCCCAGAAACCATAGAATTCAGGGGTCGTTTGGTTAAAGAATTAGGATTG
Organism: Changchengzhania lutea; assembly: GCF_006974145.1. NCBI lineage: Bacteria > Pseudomonadati > Bacteroidota > Flavobacteriia > Flavobacteriales > Flavobacteriaceae > Changchengzhania > Changchengzhania lutea. The sequence continues at coordinate 2,599,813 of NZ_CP039456.1, forward strand.
GAATTGATTGTTCGTAACGTGCAAGACTCCATCGATGAAGGTAAAGTGAAGGAAGAATCGGGGCGTTATGCTAGCAGAAATATGTTGCAAACTACCACGCTTTTAGATGCTATTGAAGAATTTAAGTTTGATGCTTGTATTGGTGGTGCGCGTCGTGATGAAGAAAAGGCAAGAGCTAAAGAACGTATTTTTTCTGTTCGTGATGATTTTGGACAATGGGACGAAAAAAATCAGCGTCCAGAATTGTTCGATATGTTAAATGGAGACATTGATCACGGTCAAAACGTGCGGGTGTTCCCCATTTCAAATTGGACAGAATTAGACGTTTGGTCCTATATAGAAAGAGAAAACATCGAGATTCCTTCTATATATTTTGCACATAAGCGTAAGGTGTTCTTAAGAGACGGTATGATTTGGTCTGCAGATGATGGCATTGTTTACAGGGATGAACACGAAGAAGTTCTTGAAGAAATGGTGCGTTTTAGAACTGTAGGCGATATGAGTTGTACAGCTGCAGTGCTTTCTGAGGCATCGACGATTACTAAAGTGGTAGAAGAAATTAGAGATTCCACAATTTCTGAACGTGGCGCACGTATAGACGATAAACGCTCAGAAGCTGCTATGGAAAAACGTAAACAACAAGGGTACTTTTAAAATTTTATTTTAAAAATTTTGCCTTTAGCTTTTGGCTTTTAGCCTTTAGCAAATTAAACAAATATAAAAATTAGGCTAGCCGCAAATAGCTAATAGCTAAAGGCCAATAGCCAACAGCCAATAAAAAATGGAAGTATTAAAAATTGCAACAGCAGGAAGTGTAGATGATGGGAAAAGTACCTTAATTGGTCGAATACTTTACGACACAAAATCATTAACTACAGATAAGTTGGAAGCCATTGAAAAAACAAGTAAACAACGTGGTTACGATTACTTAGATTTTTCATTAGCTACAGACGGTTTAGTTGCCGAAAGAGAACAGGGCATCACTATAGATGTGGCACATATCTATTTTTCAACAAAAAAGAAAAGCTACATTATTGCCGATACTCCTGGTCATGTGGAGTATACACGTAACATGGTAACAGGGGCTTCAACATCTCAAGCGTCTATCATTTTAATTGATGCCAGAAAAGGGGTTATTGAACAAACTAATCGTCACTTCTTCATCAATAATTTATTAAGAATTAAAGATGTTGTGGTCGCCATTAATAAAATGGATTTGGTTGATTATTCTGAAGAAACCTATAATAAAATCAAAGCAGATTTTTCTGAGTTGATGAGCAAAAGAGATTATCAAGATCAGAAAATAACATTCATCCCGGTAAGTGCTTTAAAGGGCGATAATGTTGTAAATAAATCTGATAATATGCCTTGGTATAAAGGTGAAGCTTTGTTAGAGCATTTAGAGCAATTAGATAAAGCCGATATTTTTAATGTGGGCACACCGCGTTTTCCTGTGCAATATGTTATTCGTCCTAAAACTGAAGATTTTCACGATTATAGAGGTTATGCAGGAAAAGTGTATGGAGGGAATTTAAGTGTTGGTGACGCTATTGTGGTATTACCATCGCAAACAAAATCGAAGATTAAAGCTATTTATTTCTATGATGAAAAATACGAAACGGCATCAAGACGCTCATCGGTAACCATCACTTTGGAAAATGATATTAATGTAAGTCGTGGCGATATGATTGTTAAAGAAGGCGATTTACCAACTATCGAAAAACAATTTACGGCTAATGTCTGTTGGATGGATTCAAACCAGCTAACTGCTGGCACAAAATACGTTGTGCAACATGGTATAAATAAAGTATTGGCAAAAGTAGAGAGAATTCACCATAAAATAAACCCTGATTATTCTGGTATTGAATCAGATGTGTCTGGTTTAAGTGTTAACGATATTGCCAAGGTAACATTCAAATTAAATAAGCCGATTTTCTACGATCAGTTTAAAAATCATAGAACAAATGGGTCGTTTATAATAATAGATCCACAATCAAATAATACGGTTGGAGCCGGATTCATCCAATAAAGCCCCCTAGCCCCCAAAGGGGGAATTAGCAGGTTTGCGAAAAAATAAGAAGAATAAGTTTTTCTGCAAGGTTTCAAAAACCTTGTAGGTATAAATAAAAACATTTTGCTCCTTCCAAGTAAGAATTCCTCCCCTTTGGGAGGCTAGTAGGGGCCTAACAACAATATTCTTACTCCGCCCGAGTAAGAATCCCTCCCCTCTGGGGAGGTTAGAAGGGGCTAGTGTATGCAAAGTTTTAGAACAGAAATAGAGAATCCGGTTGTCCAGAACGATATTATTGAATTAGCCAATAAAATTGAGTTGTTTCACAACGGTAAGATAGACGAAGAAAAATTTAGAAGCCTGCGTTTAGCACGTGGCGTTTACGGTCAGCGACAAGAAGGCGTGCAAATGATTCGTATTAAATTACCTTACGGAAAAGTATTGAGTAATCAATTACGAAGAATTTCAGAGGTTTCTGATGAATATTCAAGAGGTAGATTACACATTACTACCCGTCAAGATATTCAAATCCATTATGTCGATTTAAACCGAACCCCAGAGCTTTGGGCAGAGTTAGAGCGTGATGATGTAACATTGCGTGAAGCTTGCGGTAACACTGTAAGAAACGTAACAGCTTCAGAAACTGCTGGAATTGACATAAACGAACTGTTTGATGTATCACCTTATGCTGATGCTTTATTTCGTTTCTTTTTGCGTAACCCAATCTGTCAAGAAATGGGACGAAAGTTTAAAGTCTCTTTTTCATCTTCAGATGAAGATACGGGACTGTCGTACATGCACGATTTAGGTTTTATTGCGAAGATTGAAAATGGTGTTCGTGGTTTCAAAGTGATGATTGGTGGTGGCTTAGGGTCCCAGCCACGTCATGCAGATGTGCTTTACAATTTTCTGCCTTCAAATAAAATCATTCCAGTAATGGAAGGTGTTTTAAGAATTTTTGATCGTCATGGGGAGCGTAAAAGCCGAACAAAAGCCAGAATTAAATTCTTAATAAAAGATTTAGGATTAGATGCTTTTAAAGCATTAGTTGAAGCCGAACAAAATGCCATTGAATTTAAAACCGTAGCTATTGATGCAGAGACGTATGAAGCTTCAAGACCAGTTGAAGTTACTAAAATTCCTGAAGTAAGAATCAAAGATCAGCTGGCTTATGAAACTTGGAAATCAACAAATCTTATTCCTCAAAAGCAGGATGGTTATATAGCCATCGGTATCAAAGTGCTTTTAGGGGATTTCTACACAGATAAAGCCAGATTATTAGCCAATTTAGTGGAGAACTATGCTGCAGGTGAAATTCGATTAACCTTGCGTCAAAATATTTTAATTCCTTTTGTAAAGGAAGATTTAGTGCCGTTTTTCTATTCAGAATTAGAAAAATTAGGTTTTGTTGAAGCGGGATATAACAAAGCGGTTGACATTACGGCATGTCCGGGAACAGATACCTGTAATTTAGGAATAGCGAGCAGTACAGGAATTGCTGATGAATTAGAACGGGTTATAAAAGTAGAATATCCGCAGTACCTAAAAAACAAGGATCTCGTCATTAAAATAAGTGGTTGCATGAATGCTTGCGGTCAACACAATATGGCTAATATTGGCTTTCAGGGTATGTCTGTTCGTACACCAGAAAAATTGGTTGCACCGGCTTTACAGGTGTTGCTTGGTGGTGGGAATTTAGGTGATGGACAGGGTGTTTTTGCAGATAAAGTGGCTAAGGTCCCAAGTAAAAGGGGACCCGAAGCGCTACGAAGAATTTTAGATGATTTTGAGACCCATGCCCATGGAAAAACGTTTGTTGACTATTATAAGGATACAGGAGACCGTTATTTCTATGACTTGTTAAGCGATTTGCAAGACGTGACCAATTTAACACAGGATGATTTTATTGATTGGGGTGAAGAAGAGAAATATGTAAAGGAAATTGGTGTCGGGGAATGTGCCGGTGTAGTTATTGATTTAATAGCCACATTGTTTTTAGAAAGCGAAGAAAAAATTGAAAATGCCAAAATAGCGTTTGATAATCAAGTGTATTCCAGTGCCATTTATCATGCCTATAGTTCATTGGTAAATTCCGCAAAAGCACTGCTGCTAGCAGAAAATAAAAGAACCAATACCCATGCTGGAATCATTAATCAGTTTGATGAATTTTTTATTAACAATGGCACAATCGACCTAGGTAGTTCTTTTTCAGAATTGATTTATCAAATAAATAAGTTTCCACCAACTGAAGCGTTTGCATCAAAGTATATAGACAATGCGAATCAGTTTTTAGAAAAAGTAAGAGCATTCAGGGAAATTGAAATAAGCAACATTCAGAATAAAGCGGTTTAAAAAGTACCATTCTGAATTTAATGAAGCTTTTTTATTAAATGAATAAGAAAAATAAAAATATAGATTTAGAGAATCCATTTCCCCCTTCGGGGGTTAGGGGGCGATTAACGGTAGTAGGAGCAGGTCCGGGCGATCCAGATCTCATAACACTTAAAGCTATTAGGGCTATAGAATCTGCTAACGTTATTTTATATGACGCTCTTATTAATGAGGAGTTACTTGCGTATGCGTCTTCCGAAACGGAATGTATTTTTGTGGGGAAACGTAAAGGCTGTTATGCATATCAACAAGATCAAATTAACGAACTTATTGTGGTTAAAGCCAAAGAAAAAGGACATGTGGTGCGCTTAAAAGGCGGCGATCCTTTTATTTTTGGCAGAGGCGCTGAAGAAATTGATTATGTTAGACAATTCGGACTGGAAACGGCAGTGGTTCCTGGGATATCGTCGGCTATTGCAGTACCAGCATATCAAGGCATCCCTCTTACAAAACGTGGTGCTTCCGAAAGCTTTTGGGTGGTTACAGCAACCACAAAAGAGCACAAGCTATCAAAGGATATTGTCTTGGCAGCACAATCCACTGCTACTGTTGTTATTTTAATGGGGATGCATAAGTTGGGTGAAATCGTTCAGATTTTTTTAAAAGAAAATAAGCAAGATGAGCCTGTGGCCATTATTCAAAACGGAACGACACAGCATGAAAACGTGGGCATTGGTAACATAAGTACTATTCAAAACATTGTAAAAGAGAAAAATTTATCATCACCTGCAATAATTGTAATTGGTGAGGTTGTAAAAGAACGTGTAACTTTGTCATCAATGTACCAAGAGCTCGCTAATAACTAATGAAAGTACAAGCTGTAAATATTAATGACTCGAAGAATGGTCACTCAACAATCGCATCTGTAAAGGAGCGAAATAATTTATACCCCATTTTTCTAAAGGCAAAAAACTTAAATGTTCTAATTGTCGGCGGTGGTTTTGTGGCTGAAGAAAAATTGACCTTTCTTTTAAAGTCTAGTCCAGATGCACACGTTACTATGGTGTCACCTATGTTTAGAGCAGATACCGTGGCATTAGCAAAAACAGGCTTTGTCACATTGGTTGAAGATGTTTATAAAAAAGACTATTTAAAAGGAAAGCATATCGTGGTGGCAACGACAGATATTCCTAATGTCAATATAAAAGTGTACGAACATTGCCGAAAAAGAAGTATTTTAGTTAATGTTGCTGATAATCCGCCGTATTGCGATTTTTATATGGGTGGGATTGTTACCAAAGGGAATGTGAAAATAGCCATCTCAACAAATGGAAAATCACCAACTACAGCAAAAAGGTTACGCCAATTTTTTGAAGAGGTGATTCCTGAAAATATAGACGATTTGGTTAAAAATTTGAATGTATTTAGAAAAACCATAAAAGGAGATTTCGAACAAAAAGTGGAAACACTTAACGAATTTACTAAGGGATTAATTGCAAAAAGAGAAGTTAAATGATTAAAACAGATATACTTATAATTGGAGCGGGTCCAACAGGATTGTTCACCGTTTTTGAAGCAGGATTATTAAAATTGAAATGTCATTTAATTGATGCTTTGCCTCAACCAGGTGGACAATGCTCAGAAATTTACCCTAAAAAGCCAATTTATGATATTCCAGGTTTTCCTGAAATATTAGCAGGAGATTTAACTAAAAATTTATTGGAACAAGGCAAGCAGTTCGAACCTGGTTTTACGTTAGGCGAGCGCGCCGAAACCATAGAAAAGCAAGATGATGGATCTTTTATTGTAACAACGAATAAAGGCACAAAACATCAAGCACCTGTTGTTGCCATTGCAGGGGGATTAGGCTCTTTCGAGCCCAGAAAACCCGTCCTTGGAGGTATTGCTAATTATGAAGATAAGGGTGTCGAGTATTTTATTAAGGACCCAGAAGTCTACAGAAATAAAAAAGTAGTTATTTCTGGTGGAGGCGATTCTGCACTAGATTGGAGTATCTTTTTAGCCGATGTGGCTTCAGACGTCACCCTCATCCACAGGAGGAATGAATTCAGAGGTGCTTTAGATTCTGTTGAGAAGGTGAGAGAACTCACATTGCTCAATAAAATAAACTTGATAACTCCAGCTGAGGTTACAGGACTGCATGGGAACGGTAAGATAGAATCGGTTACTATAACTAAAGATGGCGAAGAAACACCATTAGAAACCAATCATTTTATACCCTTATTTGGCTTATCACCAAAATTAGGACCAATCGGAAATTGGGGTTTAGAGATTGTTAAAAATGCCATTAAAGTTGATAACACACAAAACTATCAAACCAATATCCCCGGTATTTTTGCCATTGGTGATGTCAATACATATCCTGAAAAGCTAAAGCTCATTCTGTGTGGTTTTCATGAAGCGACTTTAATGTGTCAAGCAGCATATCGCATAATAAACCCAGGTAAAAAGTATGTTTTAAAATATACCACGGTTAGTGGCGTTGATGGTTTTGACGGAACTCGAAAAGAAGCGCCTAAAGCTGTTGTTCAAGCTATAAATTAGTTAAAATATAGAGATCTGCCAGTTTTTAATCCCGATAGCTATCGGGACTGGCAGGTCTGAAACCAAATAAATTTCACAATCCTGCAAGGTTTTAAGCACCTTGTAGGTATTTTTGTTTAAATGATGAAAAGTTATAATGTTTGTTTAAAAGATACGGTTAAAACATTCACGAAGAGATTATTCTATTCGCTGTTTGATTGCGAACAAGAAGTGGCTCAGCAAGACTATTTAGAGGATACATTTCTTAAAATAGTATCTAGCCTAGAAATAAAAGACGGCAATAGCATTTGGGAGTCATTTAAAAAAGAGCTACCTACAATAAGAAAGAAATTAGACTTAGATGCTAGAGCTTTTGAAAAGAATGATCCAGCATGTGAGTGTTTAGAAGAGGTGTATTTGGCTTATCCTGGATTTAACGCAATCTCTATTTATAGATTAAGCCATGAATTATATAAGTTAAAGGTGCGTATTCTTCCTAGAATGATGAGTGAGTGTATTCACGGCATTACTGGAATTGATATTCACCCAGGAGCCACCATTGGTGAATACTTTTATATCGATCATGGAACGGGAATTGTTATTGGTGAAACATCAATTATTGGGAATAAAGTTAAAATTTATCAAGGTGTTACCTTAGGTGGCATTCAAATTTCTAAAGACCTGGCGTCCACGAAAAGACACCCAACTATAAATGATAATGTTACCATTTATGCCAACGCCACAATTTTAGGCGGTGATATCGTTATTGGCGAAAATAGTATTATAGGGGCAAACGTTTGGATTACACAATCGGTACCCGAAAATTCATTAGTAACCTATCAAACAGAAATTAAAATTAGACCAAAAAAGAATGGCATACGAGAATAGTATTATTGGTCAAATTGGCAATACACCTTTAGTTGAGGCAACACATCTTCTTTCAAAAAAAGGGGTGAGATTGTTCTTGAAATTAGAAGGTCATAACCCAGGAGGCAGTGTAAAAGACAGACCTGCTTTCAATATGATTAATGAAGCTTTAAAGCGTGGTGACATAAAAGAAGGAGGGACTTTAGTTGAAGCTACTAGCGGAAATACAGGTATCGCATTGGCTTTTATTTCGAAGTTACTTGGACTGAATATGATACTAATAATGCCTGAAAACTCTACAGAAGAGCGTGTAAAAACAATGCGAGCATATGGTGCTGAAGTCATTTTGACACCTTCTGATATTGGTATTGAAGGATCTAGAGATTTAGCTTTTAAATTACGTGATGAAAAAGGGTATACCTTATTAAATCAGTTTGAAAATGATGATAATTGGAAAGCGCATTATAAAACCACGGGGCCAGAAATTTGGAGAGATACAAATGGTAAAATAACGCATTTTGTATCTGCCATGGGAACCACAGGAACTATAACAGGAGTTTCAACATATTTAAAAGAAAAGAACAAAGACATTATAATTGTTGGGGCACAACCTGCCGATGGCGAGCGTATTCCTGGAATTAGAAAATGGTCACCAGATTACGTGCCTAAATTCTTTGATAGAAGCAAAGTGGATCAAGTTGTTGAAGTTACCGAGGCTCAAGCTAAAGCTATGACCCAGCGATTAGCTAAAGAAGAAGGTATTTTCGCAGGAATGAGCAGTGGTGGCTCCGTATTTAGCGCATTAAAAATAGCAGAAACTATTGATGAAGGCGTCATGGTGGCAATCATATGTGATAGAGGGGATCGGTATTTATCCTCGGCCTTATTTGAATAATCAAGGCAATTTTTTGCAATATATTGTGATATCAAATATATAGTTACTATGTTTGTGTCATAAATCACTGAGTAAGTGATATAAGTTCATAAACGTATTTACAGTGTTATCAAGAAAGGCAGAGGGATTAGACCCGTTGAAGCCTTGGCAACCCTTTATTTTTTAAAGAAGGTGCTACATTCTACTAATTATTCTTAATTAGAAAGATAACGAAAAGTGTTTCTCCTTACTTTTCTTGATGACATACAGATATAAATAATATCAAAATGTCAAACATACATAAAGCTTTACAAGATCGAATTTTGGTTCTAGATGGTGCCATGGGCACAATGCTACAAGCGTATAAATTCAACGAAGCCGATTTTAGAGGCGAACGATTCAAAGATTACCCAACCTCATTACAGGGTAATAACGACCTCCTGTCTATTACCCAACCGCATGCCATTAAAACCATTCACGCTAAGTATTTTGAAGCTGGAGCAGATATTGTGGAAACCAACACTTTTTCAGGAACTACCATTGCTATGGCCGATTATCAAATGCAAGATTTGGTATACGAGCTTAATTATCAATCTGCTAAAATCGCGAAAGAAGTAGCCAATGAATTCACAGCTAAAGAACCTCATAAACCCCGTTTTGTAGCAGGGTCTATTGGACCCACCAATCGGACAGCAAGTATGTCACCCGATGTGAACGATCCAGGTTTTCGAGCCGTAACCTTTAATGATTTGAGAGTCGCTTACAAACAACAAGTGGAGGCACTCATGGACGGCGGCGTAGACATATTGTTAGTAGAAACCGTTTTTGATACCTTAAATGCAAAAGCAGCTTTATTTGCTATAGAAGAAGTTAAAGAAGAACGACATATGGATATTCCCATCATGTTAAGCGGAACGATTACGGATGCTTCTGGCAGAACGCTATCAGGACAAACTGCTGAGGCTTTTTTAATTTCAGTATCACATATTCCTTTATTGTCTATTGGTTTTAATTGTGCCCTAGGCGCTAATTTGTTACAACCTCATTTAGAGGCTATTGCCTCAAAAACCGATTTTGCTATTTCGGCACATCCTAATGCGGGGTTACCAAATGCCTTTGGAGAATATGATGAAACCCCAGAAGAAATGGGTGAGCAAATTGAAGAATATCTAAAAAGGGATTTAATAAATATTATAGGAGGGTGTTGTGGTACAAGCCCAGAGCATATTCGAATGATAGCAAATATTGCAAAAAAATACAAACCACGTCGTCATTCTGAACTTGTTTCAGCATCGCATTAGGAAATAGTTATGATTTTAGAAGTAGCCATATTAAATATAAAGAAAGGTCTTTCTGCAGAATTTGAAATCAATTTTCAAAAGGCAAAAAAGATCATTTCCTCTATGAAAGGCTATGTATCTCACGAATTAAAGAAATGTATCGAGCAAGACGATAAATATATATTATTAGTGAATTGGGAAACGATTGAAGACCATGAAATTGGATTTCGTAGGTCAGAAGAATATCAAGAATGGAAAGCACTATTACATCATTTTTACAACCCATTTCCAATAGTAGAACATTATAAATGATGAAAGTAAAACAAACTAAATATATGCGTTTATCAGGATTAGAACCACTAATCCTAAACGAAAACAGCAATTTTATAAATGTTGGTGAACGAACTAATGTAGCGGGTTCTCGTAAGTTCTTACGATTAATCAAAGAGGGGAAATTTGATGAAGCTTTGGATATTGCACGCCACCAAGTGGATGGTGGTGCACAAATAATTGACATTAATTTTGACGACGGACTTATCGAGGGTAAGGAAGCCATGGTGCGTTTTTTAAATTTGATAGCTGCCGAACCAGATATTTGTCGTGTGCCCATTATGATTGATAGTTCTAAATGGGAAATTATTGAGGCGGGACTGCAAGTGGTTCAAGGTAAGTGCGTGGTAAACTCTATTTCCCTTAAAGAAGGCGAAGAAAAATTTATATGGGAAGCTAAACAAATTAAGCGTTACGGTGCAGCTGTAATAGTTATGGCTTTTGATGAAGAAGGACAAGCAGATAATTATGAGCGCCGTTTAGAAATTGCGAAACGGTCATATGGTATATTGGTCGACATGGTAAACTTTCCTTCGGAAGATATCATTTTCGATTTAAACATATTTCCTGTAGCCACAGGAATGGACGAACATCGCAGAAATGCCATCGATTTTATTGAAGCCACACGTTGGGTTCGCCAAAATTTACCAAATGCCAGTGTAAGTGGAGGTGTTAGCAATGTGTCGTTTTCATTTAGAGGAAACGACGGTGTTCGGGAAGCCATGCACTCCGTTTTTTTATATCATGCCATACAAGCGGGTATGAATATGGGAATAGTAAATCCAGCATTGTTGGAAGTGTATGACGATATTCCAAAGGATTTATTAGAACATGTAGAAGATGTTATTTTAGATAGAAGGGACGATGCCACTGAACGGTTATTGGATTTTGCTGAAACCGTAAAAGGCTCTAAGGTCGAAAAAGGATTGAATTTGTCGTGGCGTGAAAATTCGTTACAAGATAGAATTACACATGCTCTAGTAAAAGGGATTGATGCTTTTATTATTGAAGATGTGGAGCAAGCCAGACAAGAGGCTGAAAAACCAATTGAGGTTATTGAAGGCCATTTAATGATCGGTATGAATGTGGTAGGCGATTTGTTTGGTGCCGGAAAAATGTTTTTGCCACAGGTGGTAAAATCGGCGCGCGTGATGAAAAAAGCGGTTGGGTATTTGAATCCGTTTATTGAAGCTGAAAAAGGCGATAAACAAGAACCCGTTGGTAAAATATTAATGGCAACGGTAAAGGGTGATGTGCATGATATCGGTAAAAATATTGTAAGCGTTGTTTTAGCATGTAACAATTACGAAATCATTGATTTGGGAGTCATGGTGGCACCAGAAAAAATTATTGAAACCGCCATTAAAGAGCGTGTGGATGCTATTGGGTTATCCGGTTTAATTACGCCATCGCTTGATGAAATGGTGTATCTGGCAAAAGAAATGCAGCGTCAGAATTTTGAAGTGCCTTTGCTTATTGGCGGTGCCACAACATCCAAAGCGCATACAGCTGTAAAGATCGATACGCAATATAAAAATGCCGTGGTTCATGTAAATGATGCGTCTAGAGCCGTTACCGTAGTAGGAGATTTATTGAATAAAAAGACCTCCCACGAGTATGTAGTGAATATGAAGAAAGATTATGATGAATTTCGGACTAAGTTTTTAAAACGCGGCAAAGAGAAATCATATATTTCAATTAACGAAGCGCGGCAACGAAAATTTAAAATTGATTGGGAAACTTCTGAAATTGTAAAACCAAAAGAATTTGGTGTACAGATTTTAAAGCAACTAAGACTAAAGGAACTTTTGCCATTTATAGATTGGAGTCCGTTTTTTAGAAGTTGGGATTTACATGGAAAGTATCCGGATATTTTAAAGGATGATGTTGTTGGAGAGCAAGCACGTCAGTTATTTGAAGACGCGCAAGAGTTGATAAATCAAATTATTGCAAAACAACAATTAAAACCGAAAGGTGTTTTTGGATTATTTGAAGCGAATAGTGTAAACGAAGATGATATTTCAATTCAGAAAAAAGGAAAGGAAATAGCAGTTTTTAGAACGTTACGCCAACAATTGAAAAAGCGTGATGGGATTTCAAACATAGCACTTGCAGATTTTGTAGCTCCTAAAGAAAGAGCGAAAACTGATTATATGGGCGCTTTTTGTACAGCCATTTTTGGGGCTCAAGAATTAGCCGATAGTTATAGAGCTAAAGAAGATGATTACAGTGCAATTATGGTGCAAGCCATTGCCGATCGATTTGCCGAAGCTTTTGCAGAATATTTGCATAAGCAAGTAAGAATGAAACATTGGGGATATGCTGCAGATGAAGATTTAAGTAACGATGATTTAATTAAAGAAAGTTATAAAGGGATTCGTCCAGCACCGGGTTATCCTGCATGTCCCGATCATTTAGAAAAGGAAACCATTTGGGAACTATTGGAGGTTGAAAAGTTAATTGGAGTCACATTAACAGAGAGTCTAGCCATGTGGCCAGCGGCGGCAGTATCAGGGTATTATTTTGGAAATCCAGAAGCAAAGTATTTTGGATTAGGTAAAATTACCGATGACCAAGTATCAGACTATGCCATTAGAAAGGGTATAACCAAAGCGAAAGCTCGAAAGTGGTTGCATCCCAATATTGCTGAACAATAAAAGCCCACTTTCCCTATAGCTATTGGGACTCCCGAAGAGGAGTGACAAATTGAGATAGGGAAAAATTGATAAAAAGAAATTAAAATTAAACACATCCATTAAAGCCCCTCCTTTGGAGGGGTTGGGGAGGATTTACATAACAGTGGTGCGTTAGCGATTGTAGCAACATCCTTTTTTGAGATTATCGAAACCAAAATATTTTTTGGTTGAAGATATCGAAGTGAAGCTTTAAAAAAGATATAGCGGAAAGCGCGACCGTGAGCATTTCCTGCAAGGTTTTGGAAACCTTGTAGGTATTAAGCAAAGGGTAACGCCAAAAGAAAAATATAAAAAGCTACTTTAAATCATTTGTGAATTCGTGGCTATAAAGGATAATATTAACCAATTAAAAGGCCCTTAGGGGGGGTAGGGGAATGAAAGTAACAGAACATATTAAAAAAGCAGACAGGAAAACCTTGTTTTCCTTTGAAATTATACCGCCGCAAAAAGGCAGGAATATTCAAGAATTGTATGACAATATTGATCCGTTGATGGAGTTTAATCCGCCATTTATAGATGTAACAACGTCAAGGGAAGAGTATATTTATATTGATAAAGGGGATGGGCTTTTAGATAGAAAAATAACGAGAATGCGTCCAGGAACGGTTGGTATTTGTGCTGCCATTAAACATAAATATAACGTAGATACGATTCCGCATGTGCTTTGCGGCGGTTTTACAAAGGAGGAAACGGAGTATTTGTTGGTAGATTGCCATTATTTGGGTATCGATAATGTGATGGCGTTGCGGGGCGATGCCATGAATCATCAAAAATATTTTGAACCTTCTAAAGGCGGGCACTGTTATGCGACCGAACTGGTAGGGCAGATGAACGATTTGAATCACGGTAAATACTTGCATGATGTGATTGAGTCTGATAATAAAACAGATTTTTGCGTGGGCGTTGCAGGCTATCCGGAGAAGCATTTGGAGGCACCATCCTTAAATAACGACTTAAAACGACTTAAAGAAAAGGTAGATGCTGGTGCAGATTATATAGTGACCCAAATGTTTTTTAATAATGAAAAATATTTTGAGTTTGTGGAAAAAGCTAAGGAATTCGGGATTGATGTGCCCATTATTCCGGGTATTAAACCCATAGCTATAAAGCGCCATTTGCAATTATTACCACAGGTATTTAAGATTGATATTCCTGAAGCACTAATTCATGAAGTTGAAAAGTGCAAGGATAACAAACAAGTACGGCAGGTAGGAATAGATTGGGCTATACAGCAGTCTAAGGAATTGCAAACTTATGGGGTGCCCGTATTGCACTACTATTCTATGGGCAAAAGTGATAATATAAAAGCCATTGCTTCAAAATTATTTTAATTATTCTGTTACATTTGCCACTTAAGCCAACTGGTTAATGAGAATATTATTTTTTTGTATATTTTTCACATGCGTTTCTATTACTTTCTCTCAAGATAAAGAATCTTCGTCTTACATAGATGTCAATTATTTTAAAGGCAATATTGCCTTACATAATAACGATATTTTGCATTTAATTAAAGGGCATCCCGAAGGTGTTATTCTAAGCTGGAATAAAAAAACCTACGGGTTTAACAAGTGGGAACAACGTTTTAATTATCCTGATTATGGTTTTTCCTTTGCTTATCAAAATTTAAAAAATGATGTACTAGGAAATAATTACTCGCTTTACGCGCATTATAACTTTTATTTTTTAAAGCGCAATCTTATGATGCGCATTGGTCAAGGTCTAGCCTATACAACCAATCCTTACGATAAAATCGAGAACTTTAGAAACATTGCTTTTGGTTCGAGGATCATGAGCAGTACGTGCCTCATGTTAAATTATAAAAAGGAGCGCGTCATTGATAACTTTGGGTTGCAGGCGGGAGTTTCTTTAATTCATTATTCAAATGCCAATGTAAAAGCACCCAATACCAGTATTAATTCACTCACTTTTAATTTAGGCGTGACCTATAATTTAGATGAAGATGAACCTGAATTTCAGCAAACTTTAGATGAAAATGATCAAAAATTTACCCAACCAATTAGGTATAATTTTGCTTTTAGAACGGGTATTAATGAAAGTGATATTGTTGGCAGTGGTCAGTTTCCGTTTTACGTTTTTTCAGCCTATGCCGATAAACGTATTAATAGAAAAAGCGCTTTGCAATTGGGAACCGATGTGTTTTTTTCAAACTTTTTAAAAGAATTAATTTATTACCAAAGTGTGTCGTTTCCTGAAGAAAATGTCACTGGCGATGAAGACTATAAACGTGTTGGTGTTTTTACTGGACATGAATTATTTATGAATAAGACCTCTTTAGAAACGCAGCTGGGGTATTATGTGTATTATCCTTTTGACTTTGAAGGGCGTATGTATTTTAGAATAGGCTTGAAACGGTACTTTGGAAAAAAGTGGTTTGGTGCTTTAACATTAAAATCCCATGGTGCAAAAGCCGAGGCTGTCGAATTTGGATTTGGAGTCAGGTTGTAAATTACTAAATATGGAGCAAAGATTAACGATAATAACCCTTGGCGTAAACGACTTAACCAAGTCTTCGAAATTTTATGAAGAGACCTTTGGTTGGAAAAAGATGACATCAAGTAATGAATATATTAGCTTTTTTCAGTTAAATGGCATGTTGTTATCCCTTTATCCTAAAGAAAAACTAGCAGAAGATGCTACGGTTGAAAGTCAAGGTAACGGATTTAAAGGGTTTACTTTAGCCTTTAATACCAGAACAAAAGAAGAGGTTGGTGAATTAATCCAAACACTTGAAGGTAAAGGTGTAAAAGTTGTTAAAAAACCAAAGGCTACGGATTGGGGCGGCTATAGTGGTTACGTTGCAGATGTAGATGATAATCTTTGGGAAATTGCCTATAATCCATTTTTAGCTTTAGATGACAAAGGAAACACCATTCAATCGTAAAGCGTTTACTATGAAAAAAATAATTTACATCCTGTCCTTTTTTCTGATTTTGGCTTGCGATAGCGAAAATGCAGGGGATTGTTTTCAAAAATCAGGAAGCATTATTCAGAAAGAGGTTGTCCTTGAAGGCTTCGATAAGATATTGGTTAATCGGGATGTGGAATTGATAATTAAAGAAGGTGCAGTTCAAAAGGTTGTCATTGAAACTGGGAGTAATCTATTAAATGATGTAAAAGCCGAAGTTGTTGGCGGAAGATTAATTCTTACAGATGATAACGCTTGTAACTATGTGCGCAAATATGGGATTACTAAAGTGTTTGTAACCGCGCCAAAAATTTCTGAAATACGAAGTTCAACACAATATGATATTAGTTCTGATGGAGTTTTAACCTATCCAAATTTAACCGTTTTGTCAGAGGATTTCGGTGCACCAGATACCTTCACGGTTGGCAATTTCAATTTACAAATTGATAATGACACGTTTCGATTGGTTTTCAATAACTTATCCAATTGCTTTATCTCTGGAAAAACTGAAAATTTGAATATCACGTTTGCTGCCGGAACCTCACGGTTTGAAGGGCGGAACTTGATTGCTCAAAATGTTACTATTTGGAATAGAAGTTCTAACGATATGACTGTAAATCCGCAGCAACAAATAACAGGAAAAATTTCAGGAACAGGTGATGTTATTTGTGTAACTCGTCCGCCAGTTATAGACGTGGAACAACAATATAAAGGGGAGCTAATTTTCGAATAATTTAACTGCTTGCTTCGCAATTTCCAACTCTTCATTTGTGGGGACGACCAAAATACTCACTTTAGAACCCTTTGTACTAATTGTCCGGATTGTTCTTGATGTATCATTATTTTTTTCCGAATCGAGATGTATCCCTAAAAAATCTAAATCTTTACAAACGAGTTCTCGCATTAATTTCGAATTTTCTCCAATTCCAGCTGTAAATACAATAGCGTCCAGTCCGTTCAAAATAGCGGTATAACTTCCTATATATTTTTTAATCCGGTATGCATTCATTTCCAAAGCTAATTGGCAAGCCTTATTTCCTTTTTCAGCTTCAGATTCAATTTCTCTTAAGTCACTAAAACCTGTTAAACCAAGCATGCCACTTTTCTTTTGAAAAAGGGTGTTGATTTCATCTAAACTATAATTGTATTTTTCAGCCAAATAAAAGATTATAGAAGGATCAATGTCCCCAGAACGGGTGCCCATTATTAAACCATTAACAGGTGAAAACCCTAAGGAATGATCAATACTTTTACCGTCTTTTATGGCGGTCATGCTACAGCCATTACCTAAATGAATGGTTATTATTTTTGAATTTAACTTCCCTAAATAAGCTATTGTTTTTTCCGAAACATATTTGTGACTTGTGCCATGAAATCCATAAACGCGAATATTGTGCTTTTCTGAAAATTCGTTAGGAATGGCATACTTGTACGCATATTCAGGAATCGTTTGATGGAAAGCTGTGTCGAAAACAGCCACCTGTTTGGCATCTGGAAAAATAAATTCAGCGACCTCAATCCCCGCTAAATTAGGTGGGTTATGTAGAGGTGCTAAAGATGAAAGTGCTCTTATCTTTTCTTTAACCACTTCTGTGATTTCGGTAGTGTCGCTAAAATGCTTCCCACCATGTACCACTCTGTGTCCGACAATATCAATATCGTCAGTAGATTTAATGATGCCTGTTTCCTTATCTAATAGTTGCTTAGCTAATACCTCTAAACCTACTTTATGATTTGGAATGGCAGTTACAATATCTATATTATTTTTGGCAGTTTTAAATTTAAATTTAGCATCTTCAAAACCAATACGTTCTATTATGCCAGAGCATAATATACTTTCTTCGGGCATTGAAAATAGTTGGAATTTTAATGAAGAACTCCCAGAGTTTAAAACTAATACTTGCATATTTATTGTTCTTGAGCTTGAATTGCAGTTATAATTACCGTGCTATAAATATCGTCGGCAGTACAGCCTCTACTAAGATCGTTTACCGGTTTGTTTAATCCTTGTAAAACAGGGCCAATGGCCAAAGCTCCAGTTTCTCTTTGTACGGCTTTGTAGGTGTTGTTACCCGTGTTTAAATCTGGGAAAATTAAAATACTGGCTTGTCCTGCAACCTCAGAATCGGGTAATTTACTTTTACCAATCCGCATATCTACCGCGGCATCATATTGAATAGGGCCTTCAATTTTTAGATTTGGATTTTGTGCTTTAACAATTTCTGTAGCTTCTCGTACCTTTTCTACATCGGCACCTTTTCCTGATGATCCTGAAGAGTATGAAAGCATCGCGATTTTTGGTTCAATGCCAAACTCTTTAGCGGTTTGAGCTGATGAAATAGCAATTTCGGCTAATTCTTTAGAGTTGGGGTTAGGATTAATGGCGCAGTCACCAAACACTGAAATACGATCTTCTAAACACATAAAGAAAACGGAGGACACCAAATTAACCCCAGGTTTTGTTTTTATAAACTGAAGCGCTGGTCTTAAGGTGTGCTGCGTAGTATGCACTGCCCCAGATACCATCCCATCGGCATGCCCTTTATAGATCATCATAGTGCCAAAATAGGATACATCAGGCATGGCGTCTCTAGCCATTTCAAGATTTACGTCCTTGTGTTTTCTGAGCTCATAAAAAGTATTGACATAATCCTCGAAGTGCGGCGATTTGGTTGGTGAAATAATGTTGATATCTTTTGTGTTTAGAGAAATGTCTAATTTTTCAATACGCTCTATTATTTTGTCTGCTTCACCAATAAGTGTGAGTTCCACAACTTGTGCCTTAATGAGTCGTGCCGCTGCTCGCAGAACGCGTTCGTCATAACCTTCGGGTAAAACAATATGTTTTTTATCACTTAATGCCCGTTGTAGTAGCTTATATTGAAACATTCTTGGCGTGAATATATCAGATTCAAAAGTTATGAGCTTGTCGGCTAATTTATCAGTATCTACATGCTTATCGAAAGCAGTAATGGCAGTTCTTATTTTGTCGGTGTTTTCAGCATATATTTTAGATTTAATACTACCGATACTATTGGTTACTTGGTAGGTGCCACCCTTTACGCTAATAATTGGGACGATGCTTGATAATCCTCTAATAAGTTTTAGTATGGATTCTTCAGGAACAAGACCTCCAGTTAGGATAATCCCAGCGATTTTCGGATAATTCTTCGAAATATTTGCTTGCAAGGCTCCTAGAATAATATCGGCTCTATCGCCTGGTGTTATAACAAGCGAATTGTTTTTTAAATACGTTAAGTAATTACGCAATTGCATGGCACCAACGCTAAAATTTTCCGATAGATTATTCAGCATACCCTCTCCGAAAATCACTTTGCCATTTAGGGCTTTTACAATTTCCTTTACTGTTGGGCTTGCTAAATTTGGGATTTTAGGAATGATAGTTATATCTGTTCCGTTGTTTATGCGTGTTTTTAATAAGGATTTTAAAGATGAACGATCTTTAGGCTTGACCTTATTGGTCATAATTGAAAGCACATCAACTTCATGTTTAAAGGTGTCGTGTGCTAGCTGAACATTATCTGCAATTTCTTTTATTCCCTTTTTGTCACCTTGGGTAACAATGATAACTGGCAGGCTTAAATTTTTAGAAATGAGAATATTAATGTCTAACTCTAAACTTGAATTTTCATGAGAAAAATCGGTGCCTTCCACTAAAACGAAATCAAAGCGCTCTTCAAGATATTTGAATTTTTTTATGATTTCATCTATAACTTCTCCAGATTTTCCTTGATTGTATAAATCTAGGACCTCATTTCGCGTATAGGCAAATGTTTTTTTATAATTAATATCTAGTTCGAAATAAGACATCACCGTATTAATATGATTGTCCATGTCTCCTTCCTCAAGATCTTCTATAATTGGCCTGAAATAACCAACTTTAGCCGTCTTGCCTAAAAGCATACGCATTAAACCAAGAACGACAACAGATTTACCGCTATTAGGCTCAATAGTTGCTACATATATTCCTTTACTCATTTTAGTGTTTTTGTAGTATTACAAAGATAGTTTATTCATTACTCATTTAATGAAACAGCTATGAATCGTAAATTATTTTGAATTGCAAAATTAGCATCTTGATATGTTGACAAAGATGATATTTGTCATGCTTTTCACTTAATTTTAAAATCTCATTATACTAACTTATCAAATAAAGGCTATCTAAATAAATGAGCTAAAATTATTTTGAAGTTAGGTCTCTAAATAAACTTTCTAAACTCGCATTTTTCTGATTAAGCTGAAGTATTTTTAATTGATTGTCATGCGCAAAATCAAAAACGTAGGAGCGCATATCTTTCTTAGTGTTAAATGTGATTTCATAAATAAAATCATGGGTGTTTCTAACCTTTTTAACGTTTGGTAGCTTTAATAAAAAAGCATCTTCAACACGGTAATCAAATTCCACAATAACAATCTGTGCTTCACCTTCCCGCAATTCTTTTAAGTTTTTATCGGCTACAATTTCACCTTTATTAATAATAATAACACGATCGCACATGGCTTCAACCTCTTGCATAATATGTGTGGAAAGAAAAACGGTTTTCGTTGTGCCTATTTGTTTAATAAGATTCCTAATATCAATTAACTGGTTGGGGTCTAATCCTGTAGTCGGCTCGTCCAAAATCAAGACCTCAGGGTCGTGCAACAGCGCATTTGCCAACCCTACGCGCTGTCTGTAGCCTTTAGAAAGTTGTCCTATTTTTTTGTCTACTTCTGGGCTAAGTCCAGTGAGTTGAATGACATCCTCTATGCGAGATTTAGAAACCTTATAAATACTCGCATTAAAGTTTAAATATTCCCGAACATACATATCTAAATACAAGGGATTGTGCTCTGGTAAATAGCCCACACTTTGTTGTACGTTTTGAGTGTCTTCGCAAATGTCAAAACCATTAACCTTGGCATTACCTTCACTCGTAGCGATATAGGTCGCCAAAATTTTTATCATTGTTGATTTTCCTGCCCCATTAGGCCCAAGAAAACCAACAATTTCTGGCTTTTTAATTTTGAAAGACACTTGGTTAAGAGCCTTTTGGGTGCCATAAAATTTCGAAATGTTTTCTACTTCTATCGACATATTGTATAATATTTAATCAAAAATAATGATTCTTTAAAACTAAGTGTTAAAGAAAGTGGTTTAAACTTTTTTCAATTGGCTGCAAAAGGCTCCTTTTCACCCCTTTTTCGCCTTTTTATTACTTCGTAGCCCTGCAATGAAGTGCAAAAAAGTCTTTAAAATGAATAAAAAATAGCTATTTTTCGCTTCAATCAAAAAAGTTTAAACCACTTCAAAATGTAGTCTTGAAAGTGAAAACGAGAATGAAATGAAAGGTTTTGGTTCCAAGCCATTTTAAGATGTCATAGAATAATTGATGCTTAGTTTGGGATAATATAATGTAAAGGTAGTTTTGCTGTAAAATCTTTAAATTTTTTCTGAAATGCGTAAAAAAGCAAGAGCACAATTTTGATTTGAAGAAATATTAATTACTTTAGCCACCTAATTATGACAACAACAGGAACTTATACATATTTTAACAATTGGTTTTATTTCTTTTTTAATAAAAGGAACGAGGCGTTGTATGTATAATTTATAAACATAAATTAAAACATGAGTCTCGATGAAAATCGGGACTTTTTTTATATATGATAACAACGGTAGCTATACAAGGCGTCAAAGGATCATTTCACCATATTGTGTCACAACAATATTTTGATGACTCTGTAAAACTTGTTGAATGTTTAACATTCGATAGGGTAGTGGACGCTTTAATTACTAAAGAAAGTGATGCTGCTATTATGGCTTTAGAAAACTCTATTGCTGGTTCTATTATTCCCAATTATGCCTTAATTGATAAATACGATTTACACGTTGTAGGAGAGCATTATTTGGATATTCAACACAATTTGATGGCGCTGCCAAATCAAGATATCGAATCTATTAAAGAGGTGTTTTCGCACCCTATGGCCTTATTACAATGTAAAGAATTTTTTAAGAATCACCCGCATATAAAACTGGTTGAGGATAAAGATACAGCGGAGGTCGCAGAGCGTATTCAAAAGCATAAGCTTAAAGGAGTTGGTGCCATAGCCAGTGTTATGGCTGCTGAGGTTTTTGATTTGGATATAATGGCAAAAAGTATTCAAACCATTAAGCATAATGAAACACGTTTTGCTATTGTGAAACGAACCAATTCTGAGATTCCAGAAAGCGAGATGACTAAGGCATCCATTAAATTTGAAACCGACCATAAGCGTGGAAGTTTAGCGGCTATTTTAAATGTGATGAGCGATTGTAAGCTAAACTTAACAAAAATTCAATCATTACCTATCATAGAAACCCCGTGGAAGTACGCTTTTTTTGTGGATGTAACTTTTGAAAATTATACAGATTTTAAGAAGGCAAAATCGATCATGAGTATTATGGGGGAAAGTTTTAAAGTATTGGGTGAATATAAAAATGCCAAGATATGATTGAGGTTGCTAATCGATTACATACCGTTGAAGAATACTACTTTTCTAAAAAATTAAGAGAGGTTAATTTGCTTATTGCTAGTGGTAAACCTATTATAAATTTAGGCATTGGCAGTCCAGATTTGCAACCACCGCAAAAAGTGGTAGATGCTTTAGTGGAAGGTTTGTTAAGTCCTGTTGCCCATAAATACCAGAGTTATCAAGGTATTCCAGCATTGCGAGAAGCTATCACTGGTTTTTATAAAGAACATTACGCCGTTAATTTAAGCCCAAATACAGAAGTGCTGCCGTTAATGGGGAGTAAGGAAGGGATTATGCATATTTCTATGGCCTATTTAAATGAGGGCGATGAAGTTTTAATTCCTAACCCTGGTTATCCAACTTACGAATCGGTTACAAAATTGGTGGGTGCTAAACCGGTATTTTACGAGCTGGACGCAAAAAATAATTGGTTGCCAGATTTGAAAGTATTGGCACAGTTGGATTTAAGTCAAGTAAAGTTGATGTGGGTAAATTATCCGCATATGCCAACTGGAGCTAAGGCAACAGATAAGTTGTTTAAAGAATTGGTTGCATTCGCTAAAAAGCATCATATTTTAGTTGTCAATGACAACCCATATAGTTTTATTCTTAACGAACCTCCAAAAAGCATTTTGAGTGTTGAAGGAGCTAAAGACGTTTGCTTAGAACTTAATTCGCTAAGTAAAACATTTAATATGGCGGGATGGCGCGTTGGTATGGTCGTAGGCAGTAGCGAGCATATTAGTAATATATTGAAAGTAAAAAGCAATATGGATTCAGGTATGTTTTATGGCATCCAAAAAGGTGCTGTTGAAGCATTAAAATGTTCTAAAATGTGGTTTGTAACTTTGAATAGTGTATATCAGCAACGTCGGAATTTGGTATGGCAGCTGGCTGATGCCTTAAATTGTACATACGATAAGAAGGCTTCGGGGTTGTTTGTTTGGGCTAAATTACCAGCGTATCTAAAATCGGAAGAGTTTATAGATTTGGTGCTAAAGGAAAACCATATTTTCATAACACCGGGTACTATTTTTGGGAGCAAAGGAGAAGGCTATATTCGGTTTTCGTTATGTGCACAGACAGAAGATTTAGAAGAAGCGATAGCTAGGGTGAAATGATTAGACAGTTGGCAGTAGACAGTTTTCAGTCGCAGTTGCAGTGAGTACAGAAAGCAAATAAATAATAAACATAAGTATTCCCCATAATAGTTTTATCTCCTTTGGAGAAGGCTAGGGAGAGAGAGAAATGAAAAATATATATGTCATAGGAGTTGGATTAATTGGCGGGAGTCTGGCGTTGGACTTTAAAAAGCTGGACAAGGACATCTGTGTTTATGGAATAGACCATAACAACACGCATTTAGATGAGGCAATCACTCTAAACGTTATAGATAAGAAGGCGGAATTAGAGGATATTAAAAATGCAGATTTGGTCATTTTGTCAATTCCTGTAGATGCTTCAGTAACTATGATTACAGATGTGTTAGACCAAATTTCGGATAATACTTTGGTTATAGATGTGGGCTCTACAAAGAGGGATATATGCAAAGCGACAGAAAATCATCCAAACAGGCGTAATTTTTTAGCGATGCATCCCATTGCAGGAACCGAGTTTTCTGGACCAAAAGCGGCTATTCATGGCCTATTTCAAAATAAAACGAACATCATTTGTGAGGTCGAAGAAACAGCGTTTACATTGCAAGAAACCGCATTAAAAATGTTTTCTCAAATAGGAATGCGTATTCGGTATATGAACCCTAAAGCACACGATAAGCATATTGCCTATGTGTCACATTTATCTCACATTAGTTCATTTATGTTAGGTAAAACGGTGATTGAAAAGGAGAAAAACGAACGTGATATATTCGATATGGCGGGGAGTGGATTTGCTTCTACCGTGCGTTTAGCAAAAAGTTCCCCAGAGATGTGGACACCCATTTTTAAACAGAATAAAGAGAACGTTATTGAAACTTTGGAAGAGTATATTGTGAATCTGACGCATTTTAAAGAGTTGATGAAAGCGGACAATTTTGAAGCCATTTTTAACGACATGAAAAACACCAATCATATAAAAGATATTTTAAAAGGAATTGCTTAAGTAGTAAAATTATGGAGAACAAGAAAGAATTAGGAAATTGGTTAAATGATTTAAAATTAAATCATCCTTTGGTTATTGCAGGACCATGCAGTGCCGAAACAGAAGAACAAGTGTTAAAAATAGCCCATGCGCTAAAAGATACCGATGTGAGTTACTTTAGGGCAGGTATTTGGAAACCTAGAACCCGCCCAGGCATGTTTGAAGGTGTTGGTGCTTTAGGCCTAAAATGGTTGCAAAAAGTTAAGTCAGAAACAGGCATGAAAACGGCAACAGAAGTCGCTAATGCTGCGCATGTTAAATTGGCTTTAGAGCATGATATTGATTTATTATGGATTGGAGCACGATCTACAGTGAGCCCGTTTATTGTTCAAGAAATAGCAGATGCTTTAAAGGGCACTGACAAAGTGGTTTTAGTGAAAAATCCAGTTAATCCAGATTTACCATTGTGGTTAGGTGCCATAGAACGTTTGGCTACTGCGGATATTAATAAATTGGGTGTGATTCACAGAGGTTTTTCTACCTACGAAAAAACAAAATACAGAAATAATCCAGAGTGGCAAATAGCGATTGAGTTGCAGACAAAATTTCCAGATTTGCCTATTATCAACGATCCATCACATATTACAGGTAAAAGGGATA
Organism: Changchengzhania lutea; assembly: GCF_006974145.1. Classification (NCBI taxonomy): domain Bacteria; kingdom Pseudomonadati; phylum Bacteroidota; class Flavobacteriia; order Flavobacteriales; family Flavobacteriaceae; genus Changchengzhania; species Changchengzhania lutea. Next base: position 2,624,924 of record NZ_CP039456.1, read on the forward strand.
TGATTTTAGATGTGTCGCAAACCGCATTGGATTTGAATTTTGATGGCTTAATGATCGAGACCCATTATGATCCAGAAAATGCATGGAGTGATGCTGCACAACAAGTGACACCAGATAGTTTAATTCAAATTATGAAAGATTTAAGAATTAGAAAAGAAACCGATTCTGAAGCAGAATATAACAATGCACTGAATAATTTAAGAGCCCAAATAGACGTGGTCGATAATCAGATTATTGATTTGTTAGGGAAACGAATGAAAGCTGCCGACGGTATTGGCGTCCTTAAAAAACAAAAAAACGTAGCGGTACTTCAAAGCAAACGTTGGAATGAAATATTAGGGAATATGGTTTTAGAAGGCAATCATAGAGGTCTTAGTGAAGAATTTATATTACGAATGTTTAAAGCCATTCATCAAGAATCCATCAATCATCAAGAAAAGATTATAAATGGATAACAAAAAAGGCTCGCAATTGCGAGCCTTTTTTGTTATCCATTAAGGGTATTTATTTTGTGTAAGGTATGCGTCGTGAAACCTTTCGCATTAAAACATTGATTAGATCTTGAGCATCCGTCCCTATGGATCCTTTTATCTTTTTTAAATAATTAACAACTAATTCATCATCAGTAGTGCTGGTAAAGTCCATGTTCATTGTTGCCGTATTCGTCGCAAACATACCTCCGGTTAGCACAGCAAGTCCGATAGCGGCACCGTTAGACATCGGCTTACTGGTCTCATAACTACCGGTAATTATAGTTTCGACACCAAGTATTTCACCCAATTCACTAGGTAGATATTCGTCATAAGAATGAATATCAATGCCGTTCTTTTTCAATAAAGCATTTGTTCTAGAAGGGTTTTGTATATCCACTAATAAAGTGCCTCTTTTTTTTCTAGTCAAGAACCAAGAGTGCATGCCTTTTTGAATGTCTAAAGCTTCATTTTTGCCCATTTCAACAATTTGTTCGGGAGTAAAACCTTTCAGTTCTTTCGGTCTTAATTTTACCTGAACTTTCATAGGTAAGATGGCAATGGTCTTCGTATTTGCAACATAATTATCGGCATCAGGATGAACGTATAATTTCGTTTGTGCACTCAGGCTAAACATAATTGAAAATAGGAAAACAAACGGTAGTAATCTTTTCATGTGTTTGGGTTTTTAAAATTAAGGAGCTAATATAAACTTATTCTTACATATTTAATTCTTTTTTTACTTTACTTTTGAAAAAATTATGACAGGACACGTTTATAAATCTACAGGAAGCTGGTACACAGTTAAAACCGAATTGGGGACAACTTACGAATGTCGAATAAAAGGCAAGTTTCGCCTTAAAGGCATTAAAAGCACGAACCCCATAGCGGTTGGCGATATTGTGGATTTTGAATTGGAAACCGATAATAATCAAGAATCTGGTGTTATTCATCATATTCATGATCGTCGAAATTATATTGTTAGAAAGTCGGTGAATCTTTCCAAACAAACCCATATCATTTCAGCCAATATAGATCAGGTGTTTTTGATGATTACTATTAATAACCCGCCCACTTTAACCAGTTTTATCGATCGGTTTTTAGTCACTGCTAATGCATATGCCATAAAAACGGTTTTGCTGTTTAATAAGATTGATACCTATGATGAGAACACGCTTAATGAGGTAAAATATCTGGCTCATATGTATCGTAAAATTGGTTATGAATGCATTGGCGTTTCTGCACAAACAGGTAAAAATGTAGATAAAGTGAAAGCTTTAATGAAAGATACTGTTAGTATGTTTGCTGGTCATTCTGGTGTTGGTAAATCGACGCTTGTTAATGCCATAGAACCTGGGTTAAATATCAAGACAAAGGAAATTTCTACACAACATATGCAAGGGCAACATACCACTACTTTTGCTGAAATGTTCGATTTGGGATTTGGGGCAAAAATTATTGATACCCCTGGAATTAAAGGTTTTGGGGTGGTTGATATGGAAAAAGAAGAAGTAGGCGATTATTTTCCAGAATTCTTTGCTTTAAAGCAAGACTGCAAATTTAATAATTGCATGCATGTTCAAGAACCAAGCTGTGCCGTAAAGGAAGCATTGGATAATGATGAGATTGCATTTTCTAGATACAGAAGTTACCTTCAGATTATTGAAGGTGAAGATGAGCACTTTCGGACTGATATTTGGGAAAAGGAGTAACCAGTTTTCAGTCGCAGTATTCAGTCTTTAAACTTTTTCGAAATTTGAAGTTAATAAAAATTAATGTCCCCTTCGGGGATTTAGGGGGAATGAAAGTTGTTATTCAAAGGGTGTCTAGCGCAAGTGTTATAATTGAAGGGGTAAAGGTCGCTTCAATTTCAAAGGGGCTATTAATTTTGTTAGGAATTGTTGATGAGGATGCCCAAGAAGACATTAATTGGCTATCTAATAAAATAGTGAATCTTCGCGTTGTTGGAGATGAAAATGGTGTGATGAACGCATCAATAAAAGACATGGATGGTGATATTATAGTAGTCAGCCAGTTTACGTTGCATGCTTCCACAAAAAAGGGAAATAGACCGAGCTACATTAAGGCTGCAAAACCAGATATAGCCGTTCCGCTCTATAATAATTTTATTTCAACATTAGAGTCAGATTTAGGGAAAGCTATCAAAACGGGTAAATTTGGCGCAGATATGAAAGTAGATTTAATTAATGATGGGCCAGTTACTATTATTATAGATTCAAAAAATAAAGTATAGTGGCATCTATATTTGGTCATAGTGTTGTTGGATTTACATTAACAAAAATTATCGATTCAAAGAACACAAAATGGTTATTACTCGCCGCCATTTTTTCAACCGTTCTCCCAGATTTTGATGTTATAGCGTTTAATTTCGGAATCCCTTATGAACATCCTTTGGGGCATCGCGGATTTTCGCATGCCATACTCTTCGCATTATTATGGGCATTACTCCTAATGTTTACCATCGGGAGAAAAAGCAAATTCATGTGGTTTTGGGTTATCTTTTTATCTACTATATCACACGGCGTATTAGATGCTATGACCACAGGCGGCATGGGCGTTGGCTTTTTTGTTCCGTTTATTAATGATAGGTTTTTCTTTCCGTTTAGAGATATTGTAGTTTCACCAATTGGGTTAAGGGAATTCTTTTCGACCTGGGGTTTAAGGGTGCTTTTAAGTGAACTTAAATATATCGTTTTGCCATGCGTTCTGATTTTAGTACTTTGGCAATTCAAAAAAAAATTATATGAACATTCAAAACGCACAACAGGCAGTAGATGATTGGATTAAGGAACACGGGGTTCGGTATTTCAATGAACTCACTAACATGGCGCAACTTACAGAGGAAGTGGGTGAAGTAGCACGTATTATTGCTAGACGCTATGGGGAGCAGAGCGAAAAAGAAAGTGATAAGGATAAAGACCTTGGTGAAGAATTGGCCGATGTACTTTTTGTGGTGTTGTGTTTAGCAAATCAAACCGGTGTAGATTTACAAGCCGCATTTGATAAGAGAATGGACAAGAAGGCAAAACGGGACCATGATAGACATCATAATAACGAAAAATTAAAGTAAATTTGCAAGCTTTAGAAAGCAAGATACTTTACCATGGATATTACTCTTCACAAATCACAAATCGCAAATCGTAAGTCTAAAATAACTATTACAGGATCTAAGAGTGAGTCCAACAGGTTATTGTTGTTACAAGCTCTGTATCCTGAAACTCAACTTAAAAATATTTCAAATTCAGATGATAGCAATCTCATGATGGCCGCCCTAAAATCTGAATCTAAGCTTGTAGATATCCACCACGCAGGAACCGCAATGCGATTTTTAACCGCCTATTTTGCTGTCAAAGATGGAAGGGAAACGGTATTAACCGGTTCTAAACGCATGAAGGAACGCCCTATAAAAATTTTGGTTGATGCGTTACACCATTTGGGTGCTGAAATATCATATCTAGAGAATGAAGGATTCCCGCCGATAAAAATCAAAGGTAAAAAATTGATTGAGCATCGCGTAGCACTTAATGCTAACGTGAGTAGTCAGTACATTTCGGCCTTGTTGCTCATCGCATCAAAACTAGAAAATGGTTTAGAATTAACACTTAATGGGGATATCACGTCGATGCCCTACATAAAAATGACATTAAGCTTATTAGATGAATTAGGGATTGAATCTTCTTTTAAAAACCAAGTCATTACAGTGAAACCAAATACCAATCCTATAACTCCAAAAACGGTAGTAGTGGAGTCCGATTGGTCTTCAGCCTCATATTATTACAGCATTGCAGCACTCAGTAAGTTAGGTACAGAAATTACGTTGTCATCCTATAAACCAACCTCTTTACAAGGCGATTCGGCTTTAGCTGATATTTACAAACACTTTGGAGTAAGCTCAACATTTAATAACAATTCAGTCACTTTAAGGAAAGAATCTACAAACATGCAACCCTTAAATTTAGATTTGAAACATGCGCCAGATATTGCTCAAACCATAGCGGTAACTTGTTTCGGATTGGGCATAGCATGTCATTTGACAGGATTACACACCTTAAAAATTAAAGAAACGGATAGACTAGTCGCTTTAAAGACCGAAATAGAAAAATTAGGAGGACAAGTTCAAATTACAGATAAATCATTACAGCTGGAACCATCAAAAAAAATCCACCCAAATGTATCCATTGCAACCTATAATGATCATAGGATGGCTATGGCCTTTGCACCTTTGTCACTTCGGGTGCCATTAATTATTGAAGATGCTGAGGTGGTATCAAAATCATATCCAAGCTTTTGGAACGATTTAAAATCTATAGGATTTAAAATAACTGAATAATAATTACCTAAATACTTGACAACCCCTATCTTCAGATTGTATATTTGCAACTTTCCAATACCAATCAAGCAACAAATATCGCGAATAAAATAGATATGACTAACAATTTTGGTCAAACTACTAATGGTTGTTTGGGTGTTACAAATCACAATAAATAAAATAAAAACTAGCAAATGAAATTATCACATTTTGGCTTCGAATTACCTGAAGAATTATTAGCAGAATACCCATCAGAACACAGAGATGAGGCACGTTTAATGGTTTTAAACAGAAAAGAGCAAACGATTGAGCATAAGTATTTTAAGGATATTATTGACTATTTTGATGAAGATGATGTTATGGTACTTAATGATACCAAGGTGTTTCCTGCTAGATTGTACGGTAATAAAGAAAAAACAGGAGCGAGAATAGAAGTATTTTTGTTACGTGAGCTTAATGAAGAACAACGTCTTTGGGATGTTTTAGTAGATCCAGCACGTAAAATAAGAATAGGGAACAAACTTTATTTTGGTGAAGACGAAAATTTGGTAGCCGAAGTAATTGATAACACAACATCTAGAGGGCGTACCTTACGTTTCTTATATGACGGCTCATATAAAGAGTTTCGTATTAAGCTCAATGAATTGGGTGAAACGCCACTTCCAAAATATATAAAAAGAGATGTAGAGCCAGAAGATGAGGGTCGTTACCAAACCATATTTGCAAAAAATGAAGGTGCTGTTGCAGCACCAACTGCGGGCCTGCACTTTTCAAAACATTTACTAAAGCGTTTAGAAATCAAAGGTGTGAACTTTGCAGAAGTGACACTTCACGTGGGCTTAGGGACCTTTAATCCTGTTGAGGTTGAGGATCTTTCAAAACATAAAATGGACAGTGAAGAGCTTAAAATTAATGAACTTGCTGTCGATATTGTAAACACTGGATTGAAAAACAAAAAACGCATATGTGCAGTTGGTACAACAGCTATGCGTGCCGTAGAAAGTGCCGTTTCGTCTAATGGGAAACTTAATGAATTTGATGGATGGACTAATAAATTCATCTTTCCACCATATGAGTTTAGCATTGCGAATTGTATGATAACCAACTTTCATACACCTAAATCGACCTTATTAATGATGGCTTCAGCCTTTGCTGGTCATGACTTTATTAAAAAGGCTTATGATGAGGCTATAAAAGAGAAATATAAATTCTACAGTTATGGTGATGCCATGTTAATTATCTAAAATTTAGAGCCTTGTTTTTACAAGGCTTTTTTATTCGCTTTATTTTAATGTGCAGCAAAATGCTCTCCTAAATAATAAATTGAAATTCATATCCTCGTATTAATTAAAGTATAATCAAAAAACCTTTCACTATTTTTGCACCACTTATGGCAGATACTAAAAAGGATATTCGCGCTTTAACCAAAGAGCAACTTAGAGATTTCTTCGAAAAAGAAGGTGATAAGGCCTTTAGAGGAAATCAAGTTTATGAGTGGCTTTGGCAAAAGTCTGCACATAGTTTTGAAGCCATGACCAACGTTTCGAAAGAAACCCGTCAAATGCTTGAAGCTAATTTTGTTATCAATCATATAGAGGTCGATCAGATGCAACGTAGTAATGATGGTACCGTTAAAAACGCGGTTCGATTGCATGATGGACTCATTGTAGAATCTGTATTAATACCAACAAAAACGAGAACAACTGCATGTGTGTCGAGTCAGGTAGGTTGTAGTTTAGATTGTAAATTTTGTGCCACAGCACGCTTAAAGCGTATGCGAAATTTAAATCCAGATGAAATTTACGATCAGGTGGTTGCTATTGACAAGGAGAGTAGGCATTATTATAACAGACCTTTGAGCAATATTGTATTTATGGGTATGGGCGAACCGTTGATGAATTATAATAACGTTATTAAAGCCATAGATAAAATTACGTCACCAGAAGGGTTGGGGATGTCGCCAAAGCGCATTACGGTATCAACTTCGGGCGTTCCTAAAATGATTAAAAAAATGGCAGATGATGCCGTGAAGTTTAACTTAGCCGTATCGTTACATTCTGCTATAGATGAAGTAAGAACATCCATCATGCCATTTAATGAAACCTTCCCATTAAAAGATTTAAAAGAAGCTTTAGAATATTGGTATGCTAAAACAGGCCGTACAATAAGTTATGAATACGTGGTTTGGAAGGGTATTAATGATACTCAAAAAGATATTGATGCTTTCGTGAAATTTTGTAAATATGTACCTAGTAAAGTAAACATCATCGAATATAATCCTATTGATGATGAAGATTTTCAACAAGCCTCTAATGAGGCCTTAGAGAACTATATTTATCATCTAGAAAAAAATAGAATTGTTGTCAATGTAAGACGAAGCAGGGGCAAAGATATTGATGCAGCTTGCGGACAATTAGCTAATAAGTCTTAAGTTACGTTTTATGAAATTCATCTATAATAGTATCTTTGAGTATTAAATGAAAATAGTAGAGCAAATAAAACTACCCATCGCTTACGAAATGGATCTCTTTGAGCAAAAGTTCCAGCTCTCTATGGCAAGTAAAGTAGCGTTACTTAACCGAATTACCCATTATATAGTCAATAGAAAAGGTAAACAAATGCGACCTATGTTCGTGTTTTTAGTTTCTAAAATGGTATCCAATGGTGAGGTGGGAGAACGTACCTATAGAGGCGCTTCGGTAATTGAGCTTATCCATACGGCCACTTTAGTACACGATGATGTGGTAGATGATAGCAATAGACGCCGCGGATTCTTTTCAGTGAACGCCCTGTGGAAAAACAAAATAGCCGTTTTAATTGGAGATTACTTATTATCCAAAGGCTTGTTATTATCTATTGATAATAATGATTTTGATTTACTTAAAATTATTTCTATCGCCGTTCGTGAAATGAGTGAAGGCGAATTGCTTCAAATTGAAAAGGCTCGAAAATTAGATATTACTGAAGACGTTTATTATGAAATTATCCGTCAAAAAACGGCAACACTCATTGCGGCATGTTGTAGTTTGGGCGCGGCTTCTGTAAAACCAGAATCGGTTCACGTAGAATCGATGCGCAAATTTGGTGAACTTATAGGAATGGCATTTCAAATTAAAGATGACTTGTTTGATTATGGCAATACGCAAATAGGAAAGCCGACCGGCATTGATATTAAAGAGCAGAAAATGACCTTGCCTTTAATTCATGTGCTCAACAATGTATCCAAGAGTGATAAAAATTGGCTCATTAATTCGATTAAAAATCATAATAAAGACTCGAAACGTGTTAAGGAAGTGATTAGTTTTGTAAAGGATAATGGTGGACTTGATTATGCCGTTGAAAAAATGAAATACTTTCAAGCGGAAGCCCTTATTATTCTTAAAACCTACCCAGAATCAGCATATAAAAATTCACTTGAACTTATGGTGAATTATGTGATTGATAGGAAAAAATAAGGGATCCTTCTCAAATATACGATTTGTAATTTGTTGCTTTTGCTCATCTTCGTTCCTGAATGATATTCATCCTCTTGTTGTTTTAATCAAAATTCCCACAACCAATTAGACTTTTTTAAAATGTCAATTTGACATATTTGTAATGCTAAATCTGTCAAATTGTTCGTTTTTAAGCGCTAAAATTTATAGTTTTTGTGTGCTTGGATACGATTTCTATTTTCATTCCATTTTGGCATTTTGTTTGTTTATTTAGTGTTGAAATCAACAAGGTTTCAAATTTGAAATAATGTTTAATTTAAAATTTTGTAATTATGAGCAATTTAGTAAATGTTCCTAAAAGCGGAAGTTTAGCAAACACTAATTCGAATGCAAACTCCCCACACTTGTCTACTTGGTTAGATGATATTTTCAATAGAGATCTCCCATCAATATTTACATCCAATTTTAATACAGGGATTACCTTACCAAAGGTTAATATTGAGGAAACTGCGGATGACTTTAAAGTATATGTGGCCGTACCAGGCCTTAAAAAATCAGATTTCCAAATAGATCTTGATAATCAATTACTGTCTGTCTCGACACAAAATCAGGAAGAAAATGAACACAATGAAAGAAACTATACTCGTAGAGAGTTTGGTTACTCCTCGTTTAAAAGAACCTTCAATTTACCTGAAATTGTGAACAGTGATGAGATTGATGCCAAGTATGAAGATGGTATTTTAAGTATTCACTTACCAAAAAAAGAAGAGGCAAAGCAAAAACCTGCTAGAAGCATCAAAATTTCATAATTGGTTTCCTTGGATTTTTAAAAATAATTTGAGATAGGGAAGGGGTTGCATTGCAGCCCCTCTTTATCATCGACTCTTTATTACTTAAAGAAGGTAATGTATAACCAAAATATATTAAACCGATGAAAACACATGTCTTATTATTTTTGATGGTTGCTTTATTGGGTAACAGTTGTAACGGTCAAAAAAATGATTATAAAAAAAATGAAAACAAAAAACAACAAGAAGTTGTTGTTGAAGTACCAAAAGGGACTTGGAGGGTAGATAAGGAATTTGATGAAAGCGGAAATTTAATCAGATATGATAGTATCTATTCGTGGTCATCAGATGATAAATTACAGAATTTTTCATCTTTTGATAGAGATAGTCTATTACAATCCTTCAAATCTAAATTCTTTTCAGAATTTTCAGATTTTGAAAGCCAAGGATTTGAAGATGTTTTTGCTGAAGATTCACTGTTTAGTAAACAGTTCTTTAACGATGATTTTTTTGGAAGCGATTTTGGCAAGGAATTTATGGATCTTGACAAAATAAGACAGCAAATGATGGAAAGACAGAAGCGGTTTTTAGAAAAATATCAAACTGAATTTATTAAGCCAGAAGAATAAGGGAACTACTGCTGTTGTTGTTGTTGTTGTACCAGTTCTAAATTAAGGCGGTAGCTATTGTCAATCGATTTTTCGGTACTTACCGGAAAAACAAGACCATCATTACTGTTTTTCTTTGTACTTACTTTTACCATAACAAAAAGCTCATCATCCACGTCTCCTTTAAAGACACCTTTAACTGGTGCACAATCGGCATAATGTCGTCCTACAGCTAATTTGACATGATGGTCACTGGCAATAGCATTATTTGTAGGGTCAATACCTATCCACCCGTAAAAAGGGATATAAGCTTCAATCCATGCATGGGTTGCACCTTCACCACGTGTATTGGCATCGTTTGGGCAAATATAGCCACTTACATACCGCGCTGGAATACCCAGCATTCTCACCATTTGAAGCAGAATATTAGCAAAATCCTGACAGACGCCCGCTTTTAATTTCCAAACATCATCCAGTTTAGAATCCACCGTGGTGATGCCTTGGCTGTACGTGAATTTTTTATATATGTACTCGCAAAATTCGAGCACTATTTTAAAGGGTGTTAAACGGGTTAAATCATGGTTGGCTATAAATTCAAAAATGGCCTCGGTACCATCAAAAGATTTGTATTTTAAAAAATTAATAAATTCAATATTATTTTTTAAGGTTTTTAAAGCCTCCCACTGCTCATCAACAGCAACGGTGTCTTGAGGGAACAATTTTTCAGTAGTTAAAACTTCAATTTCAGATGTAATGGATAAATGATTATGAGGTTCAATATTCATAAAAGACCCTACAGTATTTCCATAAAAATCTGTGTAAGTTTCGATTTTAGGATTATTGCTAACTGTAATTTTTTGATTAATGACCTTTTGATGATCATCAACTATAGGGTACAACATAATTTGATTAGCGCCATCAATAACGAAGTTACTATAGCTGTATTTTGTTAAGTGCTTTATATAATATGTTGGCATTTTGAATCTTAATTAGCGTGTGAAAAGTAAACCGTATTGATACTTAAAGAAATACTTTTTATGTCTTCTTTAATCTCTTTAATAAAATTGTCAAGACCTTGTTGGTTGATACTGTCAATAGTAGTGTATTTTATAGTGCTTTCTAGCTTTCCAAGTAAAAATTCTAGATTATTTTTTTCAAGTTCATCATTTTCTATTAATAAATTTATGTGCCTATTGAGCTTATTCACACAGTAATAAATGGATCTTGGAAACAACTTATCTTGAAACACCATAGTAATGACATGATCTTCTTGAAAGGTGGATTTATGTTTTTTTAAATATAGTTGATACCCGCCAATTGATAATAAGAGGTTTTTCCAATAGAAACTTTGTTCTAAACTATCTGAAGTCTTTGAGATCTCGGTAAGTTTTAAGGCTGTGAAATCTGTAATTTGTATAACACGTTCTAAGTATTTTCCAACATTCATAAAATAATAAGACGCCCCGCGTTCTTGGGTGATATCCATATTACCATAATACAATAAATGAAACGACTTAAGGCGATCTAAAAAGACAATAGGGTCTTCTTCTTTTAAGTTTTTGGACAACTCTTTATCGGTTAAAAAGAGAAAATAATTATTTATGCATAACCATAATTCTCGCGAAATATGTTCTTGTACACTTCGGGCATTTTCTCTTGCCTTAGTCACAATATTTAATATGGAATTAGAATTATCTGGATTGAATACCATATAGTCAATACATTCGATAGGATCTTCCGTTGTAAATGTACTTTCTTTAGTGGTATAGTTTTTAATAATTGGCGTCCAAGAAAACAGCTCAGGAGAATCTTGGTTGGCAGAGAAATTCACCTTAAGCAAGCTTACTATACCATTTCCGCGTTCCATATATCTATTCAACCAAATAAGATTATTTGCGACTCTACTTAACATATTTTATTTTTTTATTGGATTACCCAAGTGTCTTTACTACCGCCACCTTGAGAACTATTTACAACTAACGATCCCTTTTTAAGTGCAACTCTTGTTAGGCCACCTGGTGTAATATCAATGCCATCACTTCCAGAGAGAGCAAAAGGTCTTAAATCGATACACCTTGGCGATAACTGCCCGTCTATGCAACACGGGGCCGTAGATAATTTTAAAATAGGCTGTGCTATAAAAGAATTCGGGTTTTTATTAACGGTGTTCATGTAGTCCACAATCTCGTCATCTGTGGCTTGATGTCCCATTAACATACCATAGCCGCCACTACCATCAACTTTTTTAAGAACCATGGTTCTAATATTTTTTTCGACATAATTATATTCATCAGGTTGACCCATTTGGTAGGTTTCAATATTTTTCAAGATGGGTTCTTCATTTAAATAATATTTAATCATATCGGGCACATAGATATAAATAGCTTTATCATCAGCAATTCCTGTACCTGGTGCATTTACTATATTTACATTACCTTTTCGGTAGGCTGTCATAATACCAGCAACACCAAGCGTGCTTTCAGCTTTAAATTCCAACGGATCCAAATATTCGTCATCCACACGTCTGTAAATAATATCCACACGTTTTAACCCATTCGTTGTTTTCATATATACTATATGATCCTTAACCACTAAATCCCGTCCTTCAACCAACTCGATACCCATAAGTCTTGCCAATGTGGTATGCTCATAATAAGCCGAATTATAGATGCCTGGAGTGAGCAACACAATGTTGGGATGGCTTACATCCGAAAGTTCTTGAAGCTTTTTATAAAGTAGATTTGGATAATTTGATACCGAACGAATATTATTTTTAGGCAAAATACCTGGAAATATGCGCTTTGAAATTTCTCTATTTTCAAGCATATAACTCACCCCAGATGGCGTTCTTAAATTATCTTCAAGAACATAAAACTCACCATCATTATTCCTAATTAAATCAACGCCAGCAATGTGTACATAAATATCGTGGGGTACTTGTACGCCTTTCATTTCACGTAGAAAATTGGGACATGAATAAATTAAATCGGCAGAAATAATGCCATCTTTAATAATAAATTGGTCATGATAAATATCCTTAATAAACAGATTAAGAACTTTTATACGTTGTTTAATACCGCGGTCGATTTTATCCCATTCCAAAGCCGTAATAATTCTAGGAACGATATCAAAAGGGAATATTTTCTCAATACCCTCATTATCATTGTAGACCGTAAATGTCACGCCCTGACTCATAAACAATTGTTTTGAGAGTTCTTCTTTTTTAAATATTACTTCAGAAGACGTATTTCTTAAGTAGTTGTTGATTAATTCATATTGAGAGCGTAATTTTGTTTGATTGCTATACATTTCATCCCAAGTATCTGGAAGTCTATCGTAGCTAGAAAACAGATAGTCATTATTCATAGAAACGGCTTTCTCTAAATATACCAAGATTTTAAAAATTATTCAATGAAATTGATTTTTATTTAATTATTATTTTAGATTTTAAGGATATATTTAAAAATAATTTCTAATATGAATCGAAATAATAAATTAAATTATTATGTGTTTGAAATTTTTATTAAATAAATTTTTAGTCTCAGGCAACCATTTGTACAAAATTCACGTCTTTATAAATAGAAGCACACCAAGTAATGTTTAATATCATGAAAAGTGATGTTTAATTATTTTTTAATTTGTAAAGGCAGAAAATCAAAGCATAGCCATAGTTATGGTTTTATTTTTAAACGCGTAGAAATTAAAAAAGAAAAAATTGAACTCATAATATTAAATTTTACTTGGTGTTAAAAATGAAGCCACTTTTGAAAGTCATTCAACTCCATAAAAACGAAGCGACGCTAATTAAGCGAGCGATTAGAAATAATCGAGAGGCACAGCATGTATTATTTGAAATACATGCACCCAAAATGTTGAGTGTTTGTAGGTTTTACATTAAGGATTTGCAAAAAGCAGAGGAAGCCATGTTGAATGGGTTTTTTAAAGTTTTTTCAAATTTAAAACAATTCAAGAATGCTGGTAGTTTTGAAGGTTGGATACGGCGTATTATGGTACGGGAATCCATTTCATATTTAAGACAATTAAAGCCTATTGAGTTTATTGAAGATGAAAATATGTCTCAAAATGATTATTCCAATGGTATAGGAGACGATATTGGTGTTGACGACATTCAGCAACTTATAGATAAGCTACCAGAAGGGTATAGAATGGTTTTTATAATGTATGCCGTTGAAGGCTATAAACATCATGAAATTGCGACGATGCTTGAAATATCCGAAGGTACTTCAAAATCACAGTTATATAAGGCCCGTCAAGTATTACAAAAACAAGTAAAAGAACTAAATAAAACAGCAAGTTATGGCACCCATTAAATTTGAAGAACATATTAAAGACCAGCTTGAAAAACGCAGTTTGCAACCAACAACCGACGCTTGGGACAAATTATCTGAACGCTTGGAGCATCAAGAAAAGACCCAAAATAAAAAGCCATATTGGTGGCTGGGTTTAGCGGCGAGTGTAGTAGGCGCTCTGTTCGTGGTGTCACAATTTATTAACCAAAAGGAAGCACAAGAAGATACACCAAAAGTAGTGGTCAGCCCTCAAATTATTTCTTCAGATGTTGTTGCTGAAAATGAGAAAGAAACGGTTGATAAAACTTTAAATGAATCAAAAGCATCTCAACCCAATGATAAAATATTAAAAAATTCGATTTCAGAAAAGACAACACCGCTAGCCAAAGTGGAGGTTGTGAACGAAACAAATAGAAGGGCAGAGACGTCTATTAATAAATCACTGGACTTGTTGCCAAAGCCGTTAAATCTGGAATCACAGAAAATCAAGGGTCTTGTAGCTCAAGTACAAATTTTGGAAACAAATAATATTGCGGTGACAGATGAAGCCATTGAAGCACTACTGCGGGAAGCTGAGGCCGATATAAAACGGAATAGGCTATTAACTAAATCTGAAAGTATTGTGGACGCCAATGCGTTATTGCAGGATGTCGAAGACGATTTGGAACGATCATTTAGAAGTAAAGTTTTTGAAGCCATAAAGGCTAGTTATAAATCGGTAAAAACAGCAGTGGCACAACGGAACGATTAGTTGTTATTCATACAAAAACAGAAATCTCATCATCAATAATCATTAACAAATGCCCATTATGGGACAAAAAACGAACAGTTATGCAAACAATTACTAAGTATGTGGCTCTTGTAGCGCTCTTATTCCATGTGCAGCTCATCAGTGCGCAAGACTCTATTCCAACGGGTAATAACCAGGAAAAAATAGAAAATTTAAAGAAGTTAAAAGATGACATAAAAGCACAAGAGCGTGACTTTTTAAAAATTGAAGTTGAAGCCATTAATCTAAGGTTAGATACCGGAGAAATTACAAATGACCAAGCTGATGCTTTAAAGAAGCAATTGGCAGAAAAGCGCGTGCTTAATATTGAAAACAGACTAACTATTATTGATAACAAAATTTCACTTTTAGAACGTAATGAAGAAGGTTATAGAGCGAATGATGACGAAGATATTTCGCAATTAGGCTTTAGCATTGGTGGGGAAGAAGGCGATAATTTTGCAGGGATACGCATAAAGTCCAAAAATGAACCCAGAAAGTATGACCGAAGAACCTCAAGCGATTTGGTACTCGCTTTTGGTTTGAATAATGCGATAATTGAAGGTGAAAACTTAGATGATTCACCGTATAAGTTTGGCGGATCTCGGTTTTTTGAAATAGGTTGGGCATGGAAAACACGCGTATTTAAAAACTCCAATTTTCTTCGATTTAAATACGGCTACTCGCTCCAAATAAACGGATTAAAGCCTACTGATAATAGTTATTTTGTCCAACAGGGAGACCAAACGGTATTAGAGGAATTCCCAGTAAATCTTAAAAAGTCCAAATTGTCTATAACAAATTTAGTGTTTCCCGTACATTTTGAATTTGGACCTTCTAAAAAAATAGAAAAAGACACGTATTTCAGGTATTCTACCCACAACAAATTTAAATTTGGTATTGGGGGCTATGGCGGTTTTAACATTGGAACACGCCAAAAATTAAAATATGAATTAGATGGTGAGCGTGTTAAGGATAAACAAAAACGTGGTTTTAACACCACAAATTTAGTTTACGGATTAAGTACTTATTTAGCTTTTGGTGACACAGCACTATACGTAAAGTATGATTTATCCCCTATTTTTAAAGATCAGTTAGTAGACCAGAATAATATTTCGGTTGGCGTACGTTTTGATTTAGATTAATTTCCATCAAAATTAAAGCAGACCTCTATATTAGGGGGCTTTTCTTTTTACAAAGAATTTAAATGAGTTCCATTTTTAATATGAATTGTTTATAGTATTTTTACCTAGCATTTTTAGTAAAGGCAGAAACCTGTTTTTGCAAAATTATTCCAATTTAAAAAAGTTCAACGCAGGCTAAAACAATCACCAATTTGATAGCACCATCATCTATAGATCAAGTATTTGAAACCGCCCGTGTAGAGGAGGTTATTGGCGATTTTGTTCAGTTGAAAAAAGCTGGCAGCAATTTTAAGGGGCTGAGTCCGTTTAGCGACGAGCGTTCCCCTAGTTTTATGGTCTCGCCCGTAAAACAAATATGGAAAGATTTTAGTAGTGGTAAAGGCGGTAATGTGGTGGCCTTTTTAATGGAACACGAACATTTTACATATCCGGAAGCCATTAAGTATTTGGCAAAAAAGTACAATATAGAAATTGAAGAAACAGAGCAGTCCAACGAGCAAAAGGAGCAGGCCAATGAACGTGAAAGTTTATATTTGGTTAGCGAATTTGCCAACAGCTATTTTAAGAAGATTTTACATAAAACAGATCAAGGAAAATCTATCGGATTAAGCTATTTTAAAGAACGTGGGTTTACTGAAGAAATCATTAAGCAATTCGATTTAGGCTATTCACTAAACGATTGGCAAGCTTTTACAGATGAAGCCTTAAAAAAGGGATATAATATTGATTACCTCCAAAAAACAGGACTCACCATAGTTAAGGAAGATAAACGTTTTGATCGTTTTAAAGGACGTGTTATGTTCCCTATTAAAAGTATGAGTGGTCGCGTGTTAGGTTTTGGTGGCAGGATTTTAATCAATGATAAAAAAGCCGCTAAATATGTCAATTCTCCTGAAAGCGATATTTATCATAAAAGCAAAGTGTTGTATGGTATTTACCACGCAAAACAAAGTATTGCCAAAGAAGATAATTGCTATTTAGTAGAAGGCTACACCGATGTGATTCAGTTTCACCAAACGGGGATAAAAAATGTGGTATCCTCTTCTGGAACCGCGTTAACTTCTGAACAAATTAGGCTAATAAATAGATTAACAAAAAATATCACCGTACTTTTTGACGGTGATGCCGCAGGGATGCGGGCCTCGTTACGCGGTATCGATTTGATTTTGGAACAAGGCATGAATGTAAAGGTTTGTAGCTTTCCAGAAGGCGAAGACCCAGATAGTTTTGCAAAACAAAACACCCTTGAGGAGTTAGCATTGTATTTAGATGAGAATGCCAAGGATTTTATACAATTTAAGGCCTCTGTTTTGTTTGAAGATTCTAAAAACGATCCTATAAGAAAGGCAGAAACGGTCCGTGATATTGTCAACAGTATCGCCAAGATCCCCGATCAAATAAAGAAGGAAATCTATATTCAGGAATGTTCAAAAATAATGGACATTAGTGAAGAAGTCTTATTTAGTACCTTGGCTCAAATCAATAAAAAAGAGTTTCAAGAAGAGAATAAAACCTATCAAAAGGAAAAAAAGGCCTTTGATGTGATTAGGCACGAACAGCCTGTTGCAAAGGTGGATGTTCAATATGTATTAGAGCGAAAAATTATTGAGATCTTATTACTTTATGGTAATAAAACAGAGGATTTTGAAGATTTAATGATGAAGGAAAATGACAAGGGTGAACTCGTTTTAGAACCAGTTATTCATAGTTCAAAAGTATTCGAAAAGGTCTTCTTGGATTTGCAAGATGACGAAATGCAGTTTTCTAATGATCATTTCAAAACCTTATATTATGCCATTATTGAAGCTTTAAACCAAAATCCAGATTTTGAGTTAAAGACATTCATAAATACAGTAGATTCAGAAATGGGTTCTGAAATAACCACCATATTAATGGAAGATGAACGCTATAATCTTGACGATTGGGAGCGCATGAACATTTTTCCTAAAGCAAAAAACAGTAGTATTGCCCAACTAGTTAGCGAAACCGTTTTGAGTTTGAGATGCTATTTAATAGACCAAAAAGTCAAAGAATTTCAGCAAGAGACATTACAAAACATAAGTGACACGAATAGAAATGTACTTGAAGAAGTAAAAGACTATTCGGGTCTAAAAATGCTTTTATCTAGAAAACTTAACCGCGTGTTATGATGATTCGTTAAGCTTAGCTTGATTGACCAAATCAATCAAATTGCTAACTTTTAGTTTTCGCATCAAACGCGCTTTGTATGTACTAACCGTTTTCTCGTTGATATTTAGTTCTTTAGAGATTTCTTTATTCTTTCTTCCAATAGTTAGAAGTTTTAAAACCTCAGATTCACGAGTCGACAGTTTTTTGTAAAACGATCCAGACTTATTTGTTCTGGTACCAAACGCAACCTGTTGAGTAAGTTCGTTACTCAAATAAATACCACCATCTGCCACTCTTAAGATAGCTTCTGTAATGGTAATAATATTTACAGATTTTGATAAGTATCCTGATGCACCCGCCTTAATGGTATTAATAGCGTAAACCTCTTCGGGTTGTGCGCTAAAAATAAGCGATTTAATGTCTGGGTAATCGGACTTCAAATAACGTAAAACGGTAAGCCCATTAAGTTTGGGAAAATCGGTTTCCATTAGAATGACATCCACAGAATTTTTCTTAATGAATTCTAAGATGGCTTCGCCATCATCTACACTTCCAACTACTTCAATATCAGAAGTTGCTGAAAAAAGAACTTCAAGTCCTTTTCTGACAATCGGATGATTATCTGCTATTAATAATTTTATCATAATCGTTATTAGCCGTTTTATTTATAACCGATTTAGAAGTGGTTATATTAGAGAGATTTAGCTATTGGTGTAAATGTAATAATTAAATCATTATTCTGCAAAACTTATAACAAGTTATTAGGAATATCACAAATGGGGATAGGTAGCATTTTATGCTTATTTGTAGTATTAAAGCGTTTGTATATTTTAAAAACATCAGCATTCCTCCCTGAAAAAGAATCTATTGTTTTTCCATCCTCATCCATTTTCATGGCCCATTCCAACTCTGGATATGAGGCTCCAATTTGGTCTTCATCACTTCTAGTATCTCCAAAAAGCCCATCACTAGGGGCTGCTTCCATAATAGATTCAGGAACCTCCAGGAACTTTCCCAATTCATAAACTTCAGATTTTAGTAAATCGGCAATAGGACTTAAATCTACGCCACCATCACCGTATTTGGTGTAAAAACCAACACCAAAATCTTCAACTTTATTTCCTGTGCCAGCGACTAATAACTTATAAAGTCCAGCATAGTAATATAGTGTTGTCATACGTAAGCGGGCTCGGGTATTAGCCAATGCCATATCTACAGTGGCTTGATCACCATCAAAAAACACCTCATTCTTAAAAGTCTCAAAAACGGGTGTTAAGTCGGTTCTGGTATCACTAACATTAGGGAAACGCAGCAGCAATTGCGCAATATGCTCATGTGCTCTGGTAACATGACTTTCTGCTTGATGTATAGGCATTTCAATACATAAAACATCCAAACCTGTTCTGGCACATAATGTTGAGGTTACTGCAGAATCTATACCTCCTGAGACACCGACCACAAAGCCATTAACTCCCGCATTCAAAGCATAATCTTTTAACCAGTTAACAATATAATCTACCACTTTTTCTGTTTGCATATACGATGAATTTTAAAGTAAGAATAGTACCTTTGCAAACAAAAATAAAGGAAACACCCAATTAATAAAAATTTATGTCGTTTAAGTTTATATGAAAAATTTAATATTGTTTTTGGCTATCATTCTAATGACCATGTCCTGCAAAGATGAAGGGCAATTGGAAGCCGATATTGCCGGCATTAATACAAATATTGAGGTAGAGCGATTCGATGTATTATTCGGAAAAGCAACCCCAAACGATTTACCAAAGTTGAAACAAGCCTATCCGTTTATGTTTTCTGAAAAATATACAGATTCATTTTGGGTTGGTAAAATGAAGGATACTTTACAGGTTCAGCTTCATGAAGCAGTGAGCAAAACGTTTCCTTCTTTTGATACTACCGAGGCTGAAATAGAATCCTTATTTAATCATCTTAAATATTATTTTCCTGAGTTTAGAACGCCACGAGTTATAACGGCAACATCATCTGTTGATTATAGGAATAAGATAATAGTAACAGATACAATTGTGTTGATTTCTATTGATACCTATTTGGGAAGTGAGCACGAATTTTATGAAGGTATTCAGAAATTCATAAGAGCTACTATGAACAAAGAACAGATTGTTGTGGATTTAGCTTCAGAATATGCAAAGAAGTACATTTATCAAAAGCAAAATAAAACCTTACTTGACGAAATGATATATTTCGGAAAAGAGCTTTATTTTAAAGACTTGATGCTTCCTTTTAAAACCGAAGCAGAACGGATAGGTTATACAGCAGACGAGTTAATTTGGGCACTGTCTAACGAAAGTTATATTTGGAGTTATTTTGTTGAACGTGAAATGCTATTCAGTACAGACTCAAAATTACCAGAACGATTTATAAACCCAGCACCGTTTACTAAATTTTATTTAGAAGATATCGATAGTGATTCTCCCGGGCGCCTTGGTCAATATATAGGATGGCAAATAGTTAGGGCGTATATGAATCAGAATGACGTGTTGTTAAAAGAGATGCTCATAAAAAGTCCCAAAGAAATATTTAATAATTCAAAGTTTAAACCACGTAAATAATGTCAAATCCACATACATCAAAAATAGAGCTTACAGTTGAATTGGATGATAACAAGGTGCCAGAAACATTACATTGGACCGCACAAGATGGCGGTATCACAAATGAAGAAGCTAAAGCCATGATGCTTTCTGTTTGGGATGCAAAATCGCAAGAAACCCTGCGCATTGATTTGTGGACAAAAGATATGCCAGTTGATGAAATGAAAGTCTTTTTTCATCAAACTTTGGTGGCTATGAGCGATACATTTAATCGCGCTACACAAGACGAAAAAATGACCGCAACCATGAAAGATTTTTGTGATTATTTCGCAGATAAATTAGAGTTGAAAAAGTAGAAAAGCTACCACTCATTAATTTTGTTCGAATCTAACTTTACAAAAATAAAGAGTAAAATAGTAAATCCCCATAGTCCTGAACCGCCATAACTAAAGAATGGAAGCGGGATGCCTACTGTTGGAATGAGTCCCATGACCATACCAATATTGATTAGGAAATGCAAGAATAAAATGGACGCTACGGAATAGCCGTAAACGCGACTGAATTGTGATTTTTGCGATTCTGCCAGATGCAGTACACGAATTAAAAGCAAAACAAAAACGATGACCACAACTGCGCTACCTAGAAATCCCCATTCTTCTCCAACCGTACTAAATATATAATCGGTGTGCTGCTCAGGTACAAATTTACCTGTAGTACGGGTTCCTTCCATAAAACCTTTGCCAGTGATGCCACCGGAACCGATTGCCTTTTCAGATTCATTTAAATTATAGGCCGTAGTTTTCTTTATAAATTCTAGTTTTTCAGGATCTTTCTCTAATCGTAACCATAAACTAATACGGTCTTTCTGATGGGGTTGTAAAACACTTTCATAAAAGAATTTTATACCAAAGGCAATAGCAATAGCAGCCATAAATACAACTACAGACCGAAGTAAAGGTGCTTTTTTTTTATTAAAAAACCGATAACCAAAAATAAGTAGAAAAGCTACAATTACAGAAATCATAACATCATACTTTAAAGCGCTCACGGCTATAATTATCAGTAAGATGACTGTGTTTAAATAACTTTGCGGAAGCCCTTCCCTGTACAGTACAAAAAAGAAGGATGCATAAACGATAGTGCTCCCGGCATCGTTTTGCAAAAGAATTAAAATTGCAGGTATGATAATTATAATAAATGTTTTTATCTGATCTTTAAAGTTCTTAATGTTGGTATTTAAATCGCTTATGTATTTCGCTACTGCAAGTGCTGTGGCAGCCTTGGCAAACTCACTTGGTTGGAATGTCATACCGCCAATGGCGTACCATGACGTGGCGCCATTTACATTTTTACCAAATATAAATAACCCAACTAAGGACAGCATAGAGATTATATAAATGACGCTTGAAAACCGTTCATAAAACTTAGTGTCAATGGATAGTATAACGACGATTAGCCCAAAGGTTAACAATATAAAAATGAGTTGCTTGCCGTAAGGTTCAGAGAGATTAAAATAGTTGATATCTCCGCCAGAATAGGATGCCGACATGATATTTAGCCAACCAAAGCCAACTAATAATAAAAAAAGAAAAATGGTAATCCAGTCGAATTTAAAATGTTTGTCAGTTTCTCTTAGCATTAATAATTGATTCTAAAAGGTTCTCCAGAATAAGGTTTTGCGTATTCTTCTTCCAAACTTTTCTCCATAACTAACTTTTCCATATACTTTAAGGATACCTCTCCTTTAATGTATTTTTCAATCATCAAACTGGTAATCCTACCTGCCCAACGTGCACCATAATACCCGTTTTCAACAAAAACGGCAATGGCTATCTTAGGATTGTCCTTTGGAGCAAAAGCTATAAATATAGAATGATCTGTAAGTTGCGTTCTCACACTGTCAATTTTAGTAAAATTTTCAGCCGTACCAGTTTTTCCACAAATTTCTATTCCAGGAACTTGTAAAAAATGAGCCGTTCCTTTGTTATAAACATCATAAAGGCCTTGGACTACTGGTTCAAAATGTTGTTTGTCTATGCTGGTATATTTAGGTGTTGTATATTTTAAATCTAGTTTTTGGTTTTCAATAGTTTTAATAATATGGGGTGTATAGTAATGTCCTCGATTTGCGATAGCCGCGGTCATATTTGCCAATTGAATTGGGGTCACAAGAACTTCACCTTGGCCAATAGCATTGGAGATTATGGTGGTTGCCCCCCATCTAAAATCTGGATACCATTTGTTATAATAATCGCCATCTGGGATATTGCCTTTTTTTCCAATAGGCAAATCATAACCTAAAAAATCACCTAGACCGAAACTTTTAATATGATCGCTCCATGTATTCATGGCGGTATAGGCGTCTCCATCTTTATCAATAGTTTTCCTAAAGGCGTTTGCAAAATAGGAGTTACATGATTTTGCAATCCCCAAGTTTAAATTACGCTTTCCGCCACCGCAGTGGCAACCCATCGGTTTTCTTCCTCCATAATGATAGGCTCCTGTACAAAAAACGGTTGTGTTAGGTGTAATGGCATTTTCTTGAAGGGCTGTTAAAGCAATTAAGGCTTTAAAAGGTGACCCAGGTTCATGCATTCTCAAAAGACCTCTATCAATAAGTGGTGTGCTAATGGTGTCAGTATAAAGTTTTGTATAGTTTTTAGATCGCTTTCTGCCCACCAGTAAATTAGGATTGTATGTGGGTGCGGATACTAATGTTAAAATTTCACCCGTAGCTGGTTCTATGGCAACAATTCCACCGCGTTTATTTTGCATTAAAAGTTCACCATAGGCCTGTAATTCTGCATCAATGGTAATAGTAATATCTTTTCCTTGAACTGGAATGGTATCAAACTTTCCGTCTTTATAGGGCCCAATATTTCTATTGAATCTATCTTTTTGTATAAATTTAATGCCTTTAGTGCCTCTCAATTCCTTTTCGTAAGAGAGTTCTACCCCTTGTTTTCCGATAAGATCTCCTCTTTTATAATAGGCATTTTTATCAACCGTGGCTTGATTAACTTCGGCAATAAAACCTAAAACATTTGCACCAATTGAAGTTTGGTATTCCCTTAAAGAACGTTTCTGGATATAAAACCCTTCGAACTTCCGCATTTTTTCCTGAAGCACAGCATAATCTTCCTTAGAAAGATGCGATACAAAAACGGAGGGTAATCGCGGAGAATAATGTCTGGCTTTATTATATTGTTTTAAGAACTGTTCTTTGTCAATATGCAACAGGGAGCAAAACTCTAAAGTGTCTAGGGCTTTGACTTCACGAGGAATGACCATGACATCATAGGAAGGTTGGTTTGCTACTAGAAGCTCACCATTTCTGTCATAAACAAAGCCGCGCTTCGGGTAATCATATACTTTTCTAATAGCATTGTCTTCAAACAAACTCTGGGTGTTTGGAGAATAGACTTGCAAGTAAAATAGTCTTGATAAAAACAAAAGACCAACAAGAATAATAGTTATGAAAAGTAAAAATTGTCTCATCGTTTTTTCTTACTAAAAATAGTAGTTAGTAGTATACAAAGTAAAATAGTGAATATACCTGAAAATAACGTTTTTTGTAACACTAAAATTATCCTAGACATATTAAAAATTTCTAAAGAAAATAGGACAAGATGATGCAATAGGGTTAATATGGTGAAATAGGTCAGTTTAGATCCGAATTCTAAATTATGGAACTTTACGGTCTGGTTTTCATATTGAACTCCAAATGCAAATCTAAGAATAACAGGTCTTGCGTAAGCTATACTAACGGATGCGGCGGCGTGCATCCCTCCAGAATCCTGAAACATATCAATAGCTAATCCTAATAAAAAACTCAAGATCAGAAACGTTGAACGGTCATTCTTGATGGGAAAAAGAATGATAAAAAGGATGTAAATATATGGGTTGATATAACCCAAAAAGTTAATATGGTTGAATATGAGTACTTGAAAAAGCAGTAGAAAAAAAAATCGAATGGTATGTATAGAGATAATGTTATTCATTCAATAAAGTATTTATCTCTGGACTATTTTTGTTTTCAATAATTTGAATGTGCTCCAAATTAGTCATATCATTAAAAAGCTTTAAATTAATGGTGTAGTAATTTTCGGCTTCACCTAAATTAAAATTAGCCACAGTACCTACTGGAATACCTTTAGGAAATATGGAAGATCGGCCAGAAGTAACAATAGTATCTCCAGTTTTTAGGGGTGCTATTTTAGGAATATCTGTTAATTGTGCATATGCCGTACTGTTGCCATCCCATGTGAGCGTACCAAAATGGTTTGTTTTTTGTAACTGTGCACTAATCTTACTGGTTGTATTTAAAACAGAAATTACCGTTGCGTAATTATTACTTACGTTATTGATAATACCAACAATGCCTTTGCTGGTAATAACACCAAAATCTTCATTTATACTATCATGACGCCCTTTGTTTATAAGTAAAATATTGGCTGAGGCACTGTAACTATTCCTAATAATTTTAGCAGTGCTAAACTGATAATTTTCGCCATAGGAAGCTGTATCGATATAAGTAGAATCTTGGTCACGTCCAGAATTATATACGATGGCCTTTAAGCGCTTGTTTTCTTCGGAAAGCATCTCGTTTTGAGATTTTAAACTAAAATATGATGTAAAACCATTTAAGGAATTGTAAATGCCACCACTTAAAAAATTAGCCGAATTGATAAATTTACTTTTATGGTAGGAATGCGACTGAATGGTAAAAAAAACACCCAAAGAAAATAGCAACAAGAACAACAAAAAAGATTTGTTTCTTATTATGAAATTAATAATCTGTTGCATGAGTTATGGGACTGTTTAGTCTTTGTTACTTAATCAATACACTCTTGTATTTAGGTAGGTTTTTAAGTGTAATTCCTGTACCTCTAACAACGGCTCTTAATGGGTCTTCTGCAATATAAACCGGCAAGTCTGTTTTTTGGGATAATCGTTTATCCAGTCCGCGTAACATAGACCCACCACCTGCTAAATAAATACCGGTATTATAGATATCGGCAGCTAATTCTGGAGGCGTTTGTGAAAGCGTTTCCATAACCGCATCTTCAATACGAAGAATCGATTTATCTAATGCCTTTGCTATTTCTCTATATGAGATTTGAACTTGTTTTGGTTTTCCTGTTAGTAAATCACGCCCTTGAACACTCATGTCTTCTGGAGGTAATTCTAAATCTTCAGTAGCAGCACCAATTTGGATTTTTATCTTTTCAGCAGTACGTTCACCAACATATAAATTGTGTTGGGTACGCATGTAATAAACAATATCGTTAGTAAATACGTCTCCCGCAATTTTAACAGATTTATCACAGACAATGCCACCAAGCGCAATGACTGCAATTTCAGTTGTACCACCACCTATATCCACGACCATGTTTCCTTTGGGTTGCATAATATCTACACCAATACCAATGGCCGCAGCCATAGGTTCATGTATTAAGTACACTTCTTTACCATTAACACGTTCTGCACTTTCCTTAACAGCACGCATCTCCACCTCTGTAATCCCTGAAGGAATACAAATGACCATGCGTAAAGCTGGTGTAAAAAACTTCTTTTTTAATGCGGGAATGTTTCTAATGAACATACTTATCATCTGCTCTGAAGCATCGAAATCTGCAATAACACCGTCCTTTAACGGGCGAATGGTTTTGATGTTCTCATGGGTTTTTCCTTGCATTAAACTGGCTTCTTGACCAACGGCAATAATTTTGCCAGAGACCCTATCTCTAGCAACTATAGAAGGCGCATCAACAACGACCTTGTCATTGTGAATAATAAGCGTATTGGCAGTACCTAAATCTATTGCAATATCTTCTGTCAGGAAGTCAAAAAATCCCATATGTAATTTGTGGTTTTATAGGTTCAAAAAAAGTAATCTTGTAAATGTAATAAAAGTTGATAAATATCTATGTCCTTTGGTCGAAATTCGGATAAATTCTGAATTGATCTAAGGTCAATAATCGTTTAATGTTTAAAATGACGTGTTCCAGTCATAACCATGCTCAAGTTATTGGCATTGCAAAAATCAATACTAAGCTGATCTTTAATAGAGCCACCCGGTTGAATGACTGCCGAAATTCCTGCATTTTTTGCAATTTCAACACAGTCTGGGAACGGAAAAAAAGCATCACTTGCCATAACTGCTCCTTCTAAATCAAATGTAAAGGATTGTGCTTTATGGATGGCTTGATTTAAAGCATCAACACGACTGGTTTGTCCTGTTCCGCTAGCGCATAATTGTTTGTTTTTTGCTAAAACGATGGTGTTCGATTTGGTGTGCTTGCAAATTTTTGAAGCAAAGATTAAGTCATCTAACTCATTTTGTGTTGGTTTATTGTTTGTTACATGTTTTAAACCTTTAGCCGTATCTGTAATAGTATTTCTGTCTTGTACTAAAACACCATTTAAACAACTTCTTATATTGGTTTTAGGCATTTCAACGTCATGAATTTCAAGTAAAATTCTGTTCTTTTTGCCTTTTAAAACTTCTAAAGCTTCGGCAGCAAATGAAGGTGCAATAACCACTTCACAGAATAATTTATGAATCTCTTCAGCGGTATCTAAATCAATTTCTTTGTTGCTAATTAAAACCCCGCCAAAAGCTGAAACAGGGTCGCCTGCTAGGGCATCAACATAGGCTTGATGAAGCGAGTCACGTTGTGCTAAACCACAGGCGTTATTATGTTTTAAAATAGCAAAAGTAGGCGCGTCATTTTTAAATTCTAACATGAGGTTTACCGCAGCATCAACATCTAAAAGGTTATTGTAACTTAATTCCTTTCCATGAAGTTTTGTAAAGAGTTTATCGAAATTTCCGAAGAAAAATCCTTTTTGGTGAGGGTTTTCGCCATACCGTAAAACCTTTCCATTAGTCTCGCTAATCTTTAATACAGCTTCATCATGATTTTGATTAAAGTAATTAAAAATAGCTGTGTCATAATGTGAAGATACGTTAAAAGCTTTTCCAGCAAAACGTTTTCTGTCTTCTTCAGAAATACTTCCGTTGTTTTCAGAAATAAGCTCTAAAAATTCAGCGTAATCATCAACTGAGGACACACAAATCACATCAGCATAATTTTTAGCAGCAGCACGAATTAACGATATACCACCAATATCTATTTTTTCAATAATATCTTGTTCACTAGCACCAGAAGCTACCGTTTTTTCAAAGGGGTATAAATCTACAATAACCACGTCAATTTGTGGAATGTCATAAGATTCTAACTCGGCTACATCACCAGCATGATTTTGTCTATTTAAAATGCCACCAAATACTTTAGGGTGCAGTGTTTTTACACGGCCACCTAAAATAGACGGATAGGAGGTCACATCTTCAACAGGGACAACATTGATACCTAAATCATTAATGAATTTTTGAGTTCCGCCTGTAGAATAAATGGTCACTCCTTGTTCATTTAATTTTTGTACAATAGGTTCTAAACCGTTTTTGCTAAAAACCGAAATTAAAGCCGATTTAATTGTTTTTTGGTTGCTCATGTTGTCGTGTTGTTTGTTTAATTTTTAAAAGCCTGAATACTGATTCTAATACAAGGTGGTTTTATGAGTGCAAAAGTAATTATTTAATGCAAAAGGAGTTATAGGGATACTGGAAAAAAAGACTCTTTTTTCAACTAAAAAGGGAAGTTGTTAACAACTATAAAATTTCGGCAACTTTCTGACAAACAAACTCTAAAAACCGTTCGTCTTTTTCTGAGAAAGGGTGAGGCGTATTGGAGTCGATATCTATTTGACCTATGTTTTCTCCGTCAATAAAAATTGGAATTACAATTTCTGCTTTTACGGTAATACTACAGGCAATATAATTATCTTGAGCAGAAACATCTGGCACCACAAAATTCTCATTACTTAGTGCGACTTGCCCACAAATGCCTTTTCCAAAAGGAATGATGGTATGATCTGTAGGTTCCCCAACGTAAGGCCCTAATTTGAGTTCATTTTTATCGCCATTTTTAAAATAAAAACCTACCCAGTTGTAATAGGGGATATTTGATTCGAGTAATTCACAAATTTCTAACAAACGCGCATCTACAGATTTACTATTTTTCATAATGCTGTTTACTTGAGTTCTTAGGGGTTCAAAAGTCATAACTTAAAAAGTTTTGGCAAAAGTATTTAAAAAGGTGTAATTTCGATATTCAGTTTTATAAAATTTAACTTAATAAGTTTAGAGCTTACTGTTGAAAACACTTTTATTAAAATATAAGTCTGTTATAAAGTTTATTCTTACTTTTTTGTTGGTGTATATGGTGTTGACCATTCTATACAATCTGTATTTAGATGCATCAGACGGGTCGATATACTATCCAGACTATTTTACGCATTTGGTGGCTATTCAAACGGAGTCCTTGTTGAATTCCTTTGGATACCATGCCGTACTCATTCCGCATCCAGATGAGCCCTCAATGAAGCTTATTTTAAACGGCACCTATCTGGCGCGAATTATTGAAGGTTGCAATGGCGTGAGCATCATCATTCTATTTCTATCTTTTATAGTGGCATTTTCAGGGGCATTTAAAACAACCTTGTTTTACATCCTTTCCGGAAGTGTGTTAATTTATGCTGTTAATTTGTTGCGAATTGTAATTTTAACCATAGGTTTATATCATTATCCAGAACATGCCAACCTGTTACACAATGTTATTTTTCCTGGGATTATTTATGGAATGGTGTTTTTGTTATGGATATTTTGGGTCAATCGTTTTTCTAAATTGAATAAAAAGAATGCATAAAACCACCACATACATAGGCGTCTTTTTGTTGTTCATTTTGCTGATCCTTATTCGGTTTTTCGAAAATGAGTTATTCTACGATCCGTATTTGATATTCTTCCAAAATGACTATCTATATATAGATAGTCCACGACGGGAAGTTTTTAAGGTCACTGCGTTTACTACGCTTCGGTATGCGATGAACACCATTATTTCATTGGGTATATTATATCTATTCTTTAAGGATAAAAGTGTTATCAAATTTTCAGCAATCATCTATAGTGTTGCTTTTGCTGTGTTAATTTTACTGTATCTGTATTTTGTAAGCAACCCCAAACAAGAACAATATTATTTGTTTTTTAATATGAGGCGTTTTCTCATTCAGCCTATTATTTTAATACTTTTATTACCCGCATTTTATTATCATAAACTTAAAAACTAGGTGTTAATCACTTAATAAAAGAGGAATTGACCAATCAAGTTGATTAACTTAATGTTACTTAAAAAATGGAATTTAGAGTCTTAATCATTATTTATATTGGACTTTTTGTAATGCGCTATAATATTTATGATTGATAACAGCTACTTCAAGAACTTCCCAGAGCTAGAAAGTGAACGACTTCTTCTTAGACAGTTCGTATTGTCTGATGCTTCAGAGGTGCAATTAATTCGTTCTAATGAAAAAGTTATGTCTTATATGGACACGGATAGACATATGACCGTTCAGGATTCTGAAAAATTTATAGGTGACTTTGCATTTTTTAAAATAGATAATAAAAATTCAAGAGCAGAAATAGGTTATACTTTAATGCCAGAATTTTGGGGAAAGGGATTAATGAGAGAAGCCATGAATCTAATATTCAATTTTGGATTTAATCGTTTAAACCTCCATAGTTTAGAAGCTAATATAAACCCTGAAAATGAAAGTTCTAGAAGCATATTGAAGAAATTCGGATTTGTAAAGGAAGCTTATTTTAGAGAAAATTATTTTTATAATGGTGTGTACTTAGACAGTGAAATCTACTCTTTACTTAAAACGGATTTCAATACCAATAATATTAAAGAGTAAAGCATTTTAGTTTGAACTTATTTTTGAACTCATCATGGCTTTTTTCAATTGACTAAAAAATTGCTCTTTTGAACCTGTTTTTGTCTTTTTTTCCTTCCGTAGCTCAGCTATGTAACTCAAAAAAGCCTTCAAACTAATTCAAAATAACTAATTTTCGCTACAATCAAAAAAGTCAAGATGAGTTCTTTATAAAAAAACGCCTCAATGTAAATTGAAGCGTTTTTAAATATTTATCAATGGTGGATTCGACATTACATCATCCCTGGCATACCGCCGCCGCCCATTGGAGGCATGGCAGGGGCATCTTCCTTAATATCAATTAAAGCACATTCCGTAGTTAGAATCATACCAGCTACAGAAGCAGCGTTTTCCAACGCAATACGTGTTACTTTTTTAGGGTCTATAATACCAGCCTTCAACAAATCTACATAAGTTTCAGACTTTGCATCGTAACCAAAAGTGCCTTTGCCTTCCATGATTTTTGATACTACTACACTACCTTCGCCACCTGCGTTTTCAACAATAATTCGCAATGGCGCTTCGATAGCACGTGCTACAATCTGGATACCTGTTACTTCATCAAGATTTTCGGTAGTAATTTTTTCTAACACCGATTTTGCCCGAAGGAAAGCAACACCTCCACCAGCAACAATG
This sequence comes from Changchengzhania lutea, assembly GCF_006974145.1. Lineage (NCBI taxonomy): Bacteria > Pseudomonadati > Bacteroidota > Flavobacteriia > Flavobacteriales > Flavobacteriaceae > Changchengzhania > Changchengzhania lutea. The sequence goes on from NZ_CP039456.1 coordinate 2,655,951, forward strand.
CCTTCTTCTACAGCTGCTCTTGTTGCATGTAAGGCATCATCAACACGATCTTTTTTCTCTTTCATCTCCACTTCACTTGCAGCTCCTACATAAAGTACAGCAACACCGCCAGCTAATTTTGCTAAACGCTCTTGAAGTTTCTCTTTGTCGTAATCAGAAGTTGTAGTTTCAATTTGAGATTTTATCTGATTTACTCTTGCTTTAATATCTTTAGCATTTCCAGCACCATTTACAATAGTTGTATTGTCTTTATCTACAGTTACTGTTTCAGCAGTTCCTAGCATAGTTAAGTCTGCATTTTCAAGAGTAAATCCTCTTTCTTCGGAAATTACAGTTCCACCAGTTAAAATAGCAATATCTTCTAACATCGCTTTACGTCTGTCTCCAAAACCAGGTGCTTTTACCGCAGCAATTTTAAGTCCACCACGTAATTTATTAACAACTAAAGTTGCTAATGCTTGACCATCTACATCTTCAGCAATAATTAATAATGGACGTCCAGATTGTGCTACCGGTTCTAATATGGGAAGGATTTCCTGTAAGTTAGAAATCTTTTTATCAAATAATAAAATGTACGGATTTTCTAAATCGGCAATCATTTTATCAGCATCTGTTACAAAGTAAGGTGATAAATACCCTCTGTCAAACTGCATACCTTCAACAACATCTACGTATGTTTCCATACCTTTTGCTTCTTCAACGGTGATGACGCCTTCTTTTCCAACTTTGCCAAAAGCGGTTGCTATTAACTCACCAATAGTATCATCATTATTCGCAGAAATGGAAGCGACTTGTTTTATTTTTTCAGAAGAATTACCAACTTTTTGAGATTGCTTATCTAAATCTTTAACAATAGCTTGAACTGCCTTGTCAATACCACGTTTTAAATCCATAGGATTGGCTCCAGCAGCAACATTTTTTAAGCCCTCTTTAACGATGGCTTGCGCTAAAACCGTAGCAGTAGTCGTACCGTCACCAGCTAAATCATTTGTTTTAGACGCTACTTCTTTTACCATTTGGGCACCCATGTTTTCGAGTGGGTTATCCAATTCAATTTCTTTAGCAACAGTTACACCATCTTTTGTTACTTGTGGTGCACCAAAACTTTTGCTAATTATTACGTTTCTGCCTTTTGGTCCTAAGGTTACTTTTACTGCATTTGCTAATGCATCCACGCCACGTTTTAAACCGTCACGTGCTTCAATATCAAATTTTATATCTTTTGCCATTTTTTGTGTTTTTAAGCTTTTAGCCTTTAGCAGTTTGCTGTTAGCTAAAAGAATCAATTATTATTTAGTTTATATTGTGTTTTTAGCTAAAGGCTGACAGCCAAAAGCATTACCCTATTTATATAATAGCTAGTATGTCGCTTTCACGCATGATTAAATAATCCTTACCTTCTAGTTTAAGCTCTGTACCTGCATATTTTCCGTATAAAACAGAATCACCTACTTTAACAGTAATAGGTTCGTCTTTCGTGCCTTTTCCAGCAGCTACAACTTTTCCTTTTTGTGGTTTTTCTTTAGCGTTGTCTGGAATGATAATTCCTGAAGCTGTCTTGGTTTCGGCAGCAGAAGGTTCAATCACAACTCTATCCGATAATGGTTTAATGTTTAAGCTCATTTTCTATTTTATTTTTAAATTAATTAAGTTAAATGTAACGCCTATGGAGTGTTCTAAAAGTGTGCCAATAGCGATTAACTGACAAACTTACAGAAACAAAAAATGCCGACGGTTAAGTTGGCATTTTTAATATATTTTAAAATGTGTGATTTTAGTTTCCTAAAGAGTCATTTGGTGTAGCAGTCCCTGCATCCTTTGTGGCCGGAGCGGTAGGAACAACTGGTAATGGTTGCGTTGTTGTTGCATCTGGATCTAAAGCTTTAGAATCTGCATTCTCTCCGCCTCTGTTAATGGTTAGATTAGAAGCCAAAATTAACACCAATAATACGGTTGCTAATGTCCACGTGCTTTTATCTAAAAAATCGGTCGTTTTTTTAACGCCACCTAATTGCTGGGTACCACCACCACCGAAAGAAGAAGACAATCCGCCTCCCTTAGGGTTTTGTACCATAACTACTACTATTAATAGAAATGCTACGACAACGATTAGTGCTAAAAATATTGTAAACGTACTCATTATTCTTTATTATTTTGTTCTTGTAATTGTTCTACTGCCTTAATTTGGTTTGCAAAGAAACTACTTTTTTCTGGATATTTCAAACTTAAAACCTTATAAGATTGAATGGCCTTTTTGTAGTTTTTCTGTTCCACATAAATACGCGCCAAAGTTTCTGTCATGAGAGACTCTGGTTGTATCATTTGTGCTTTGGCAAGATTGCCTTTTGTTATTGGTGCTTTTCTTGGTTCTATTTTTGGGTTTTTTGCAATAAAGTCTTCAATCAACTGGAATTTTTTTGCTTTATCTGAACGCTCCGAGATATGTTCTTCTGAAGGTTTAACGATTTTTTCTGTAGGGCGTTCTATCGGTTTAAAGCGTGTTAATTTGAGCCATTCGTTAAAAGAGTGTACTTCTCTTTTGTCAAATTGAAGCGGTTTTCCCAATTGGAGGACATCTGCTTCTGAAGGTTCTTGTGTTTTGGTATCTTTAGTTACCGTCTCAATAATTTCAGATGGGTCTAGACTAAAAGGAGTCAATTTGTTAGGGCGTTCTTCTTTGGGTTGAAATAAAGCAGGATCTAAAATACCGCTAGTGTCATTTATATGTTGCCTTAGCGCATCATCTATAGTCACGCTTTTATTAACAGAAATATCTTCAATAGCAACATCAAAATCTTTCAGATGTTCGGTGTTTTGCTTTATGAATTTTGAAATTTCATTTTGAACGAACGCATCCGACGTGATGAAGTCAAATAAAATACTACGGTCTGAAGTATAGGATGCGGTTATTTTTAATTCGTTGTTATAATTTAGGCTGCCTTGATTTTTAAGACCTTTAAGATATAGCGCCCGTGCCGATTGAAAATATGGAAAGTCATCAATAACCGATTTTATAGCATTCGTTTGCGCATCTGTGATAGTCTGCGGATTTTGAAGAATGTGTATAAAATCAGTTTGGTTCATAGTTACCATTTAGCTAATGTCGCGTTGAAGATGTCTTGTGTGATACGTTCAAAAATCTCTTCGTGTGCGGTGTCTTTTTGTCCGCCAATTAATTGAGCGCTTCCAGGATAGTCATAAAAAAAGGAGAAGGATTGATCTAGATCATCTTCTACATTTGTTCTATTAAAAAACCTCACTTTCACACCAATGGTTAGCCTATTCTGTGCCGCTGTGTTTTGAGACGTTGCGGTGGTTGGTGAAATTCTATATTCGGTAATCTCACCTTCGTAAACCAAGTCGCCATTAGAAGTGACCAGTGTTAAATTGGTTTGATTTTGAAGTAGATCTTCAAGGGCTAATTTAAAATCACGTTCTAAACCAGGTTCTACCAACAGTGCGTTATTTTCAAACCGATTCACTTGAAACGTTTCGGTGCCAGCAGGAATGGAAGCTCCAGTAAAAGAATAGGCCCCACATCCTAATATGGTAATTAGGGTTGATGTTATAATTAGGTATTTATATATCTTCATTTTATGACAATTCGTATTAACAAAACTTAAAATTACAAATCATATTGTTTAATCTTTCTGTACAATGTGCGTTCACTAATACCAAGTTCTGCTGCTGCTAATTTACGTTTTCCGCTATGACGCTCAAGCGATTTTTTTATTAATTCTAATTCTTTGTCGTGTAATGACAAAGTTTCTTCCTCCTCAATTTCTTCAGCAAAATGATATTTATCTTGAATATTATTAGTGCCATTGTCTTTACTATAATCATGATCTGAAAGTGCTAAAAATTCAGCTTCAGAATCTACGGCCTCTTCAAATTCAGTATCATCAGTGTCATTAGTGCCGTATATTTTTTCAATAAGCCCTTCGTGTTCTTTTTCAACCTCTCCCAAATCACCTTTTTTCATGAGTTCCATGGTGAGTTTTTTGAGATCGTTCAAATCACTTTTCATATCAAAAAGTACTTTATACAATATCTCACGCTCACTGCTAAAATCACTTTCAGATTTAGAGTCTTTTATTACCGCAGGCAAATTGGTGCCTGATGTTGGTAAATAGCCTTTTAAAGTTTCTGCCGAAATTATTCGATTTTGCTCTAATACCGATACTTGTTCTGCGATATTTCTTAACTGACGTATATTACCGCTCCAACGATGACGTAATAGAACCTGAATAGCGGGCTCTGTTAATTTTACGGTTGGCATTTTATATTTTAGTGCAAAATCACTGGCAAACTTTCTAAACAATAAATGAATATCTTCTTGCCGTTCTCTTAAGGGTGGCAGATGGATATCTACGGTACTCAACCTGTAATACAAATCTTCTCTAAAGCGTTCTTTCTTTATAGATTCGTACATATTGGCATTGGTAGCCGCTACAATACGCACATCTGTTTTTTGAACTTTACTTGAGCCTACTTTGATGAATTCGCCATTTTCTAATACGCGCAATAAACGTACTTGTGTAGTTAAGGGCAATTCTCCAACTTCATCTAAAAAAATAGTACCACCGTCCGCTACCTCAAAATACCCTTGTCTGGTTTGGGTAGCACCGGTAAATGCTCCTTTTTCATGACCAAAAAGCTCACTGTCTATAGTGCCTTCTGGGATGGCGCCACAGTTTACAGCAATATACTTATTGTGTTTTCTATGTGATAATTGATGGATTATCTTCGGAATGCTTTCCTTCCCCACGCCACTTTCGCCAGTAACCAAAACCGAAATATCTGTTGGTGCCACTTGAATGGCTTTTTCTATGGCTCGGTTTAGTGTTGGCGTGTTACCAATAATTCCAAAGCGTTGTTTTATATGTTGAACGGATTCCATGTTGTGTTATTAATTATTTTCAGATAGACTAATTGCTTCACCTATTAGGGTGGCGCTTGTGCAATTTGTTACACGTACTTGAACAAATTCTCCGATGTTATAATCTTCTTTAGGAAAAACAGCCACAATATTTTGGGCGGTTCTACCAGACCATTGTGCATCAGATTTTTTTGATTCTTTTTCAATCAGCACTTCTACGATGGTGTCTAAATATTCTTTGGTTCTAATTTCGCTGTGTATTCGTTGTAAATCGACTATCTCCTGTAATCTTCTTTTTTTAACTTCTTCAGAAACATCATCGTTCATATTGCGGCCTGCCATGGTTCCTGGGCGTTCTGAATAAGTAAACATATATCCAAAATTATACTTCACATATTCCATCAGGGACATGGTGTCATGGTGATCTGCTTCAGTTTCAGTTGGAAACCCAACAATCATATCTTGACTAATAGCACAATTGGGAATGATACGGCGGATGTTATCTATCAATGCCATGTATTCTTCACGTGTGTGCAATCTATTCATTTCTTTTAGAATTCGATTGCTGCCACTTTGCACGGGTAAATGAATATGATTGCAAATGTTATTAAACTTAGCCATGGTTTCAATAACGTCTAAGGTTAAATCCTGCGGATTAGAGGTTGAAAACCGAATGCGCATTTTGGGCTGTGCTTTGGCGCACATGGCCAGCAAATTAGAAAAATTAACTGATGTGGCTTTTTGTATGTTACTTGCTTTAACAAAGTCTTTTTTAAGACCACCACCGTACCACAAGTAGCTGTCAACATTCTGGCCCAAAAGTGTAATTTCTTTAAACCCGCGATTCCACAAATCATTTACTTCCTCAATAATACTTTGAGGGTCTCTACTGCGTTCGCGCCCTCGTGTAAACGGCACCACGCAAAAGGTGCACATATTATCGCAACCCCGCGTAATGGAAACAAATGCCGTGACGCCATTGGTGTTTAAGCGCACAGGAGCAATGTCACCGTAAGTTTCGTCCTTTGAAAGCATGACATTAATAGCGTCTCTGCCTTCATCAACTTCAGCTAGTAAATTGGGCAAATCTTTATAGGCATCAGGACCAACGACTAGATCTACAATTTTTTCTTCTTCTAGAAATTTTGTTTTTAGGCGCTCTGCCATACAGCCTAAAACACCAACCTTCATTTTTGGGTTGCTATCGCGCTTAACAGCATTGTATTTTTCCAAGCGTTTTCTAACCGTTTGTTCTGCCTTATCCCGAATAGAGCAGGTGTTTACCAAAACCAAATCGGCATCTTCTAAGTTTTTAGTGGTGTTATAACCTTCATTGGCCAATATGGATGCGACTATTTCGCTGTCGCTAAAATTCATAGCACAACCATAGCTTTCTATAAAAAGCTTCCTGTTATTGTCTTTTTTATTTTCGAGAGTAAGTGTTTCTCCTTGCTTGTTTTCGTCTATAATTTTCTCCATATCTACTCATAATTGATGGTAACTAAAAATTCTATCTACCCATCAATAAGCAAGTGCAAAGATACAATTAATTTGTGTTTTTGTGACAAAGTGGCAGTTAAATTTAATGCTTAATATGCGCAACCAAAATGCGTTTTAAGTATCTAATAATAAACTAAGATTTTAAAAGATGAAGCCAATTAAAAAATTTTTCTTCGTAGTTTCTGTATTATTTTGCTTTATGAATATGCAGTGTGAGGATGATGATATAAATATAGATTCAAATAATTTATTAATAGGCAATTGGATAGACCCAATCTATGATGGTGAACAAACTAGCTTTAGGAGAGCAACAACACTTCCTGATGAAGATTACGGAATTTTATTCAAGGAAAACAGAGATTTTGTCGAGCGTTCTTCAGGCTGGTGTGGAACGCCGCCCTTAATTTTTTCTGATTATAATGGAAAATGGCAGTTAGATAATACACTTATAACACTATCTAAAGAGCAATTTCCTAGTAACTATGCTTGGCGTATCGTCTCACTTACCGAAAACGAATTAGTTGTAAAAAGGGAGTTAACGGAACAGGAACAGGATCATCGAGAATTAATGATTTTGTTTAATGAATTTCAAGAGCTTGCAAGTCGTTTTTCTTGCACCAACGCTAGTGACTGGGCTTTTACTGCTTATGGCTCTAAAGCTTGTGGAGGCCCGCAAGGATATATTGCGTATTCAACACATATAGATACAGCAATTTTTTTACAAAAAGTTGATGCGTATACTCAAGCAGAAAATGAATATAATGTTAAATGGGGAATTGTTTCTACGTGTGACATTCAAAATCCACCCAAAAGCATTGCATGTCAAAATGGATTTCCGATTCTAAAGTACTAATTTTAAAGGTGACTTATAAAGTAACTACATATAACCTCTAACTAAAACATTTTTTACATATGAAATTTAAATATCTTTTTTTGTCCTTAGTTTTTATAATGGCTTTGTCTTGTGATAAAAATGACGATTCCAATTATGAATTTGTTCAAGTGGCCGTCCCACAATTGATGAGTAAAACGACTTTTAGGAATTCAGTAGAGGTTACAGTACCCACAAACATTGAAAAAGCCGGCAAAATATACGCTTATAAAAATTATATTTTTGTAAGTGATGTCAATAAGGGTGTGCATATTATTGATAACACGAATCCTAAATTACCAAATGCTATTAAGTTCATTAAGATTCCCGGTAATGAAGACATTTCTATTAAAGACAATTTTTTATATGCAGATAGTGCTACAGATTTGTTGGTTTTTGATATTTCGGATATCAATTCGGTGTCTTTAGTACAGCGGTTAGAAGATGTGTTTAATATTTATAATTTCAATATCCCTATTGAAGCAGAATATGTTGATTATGATAAAATTAATTTTGAAACCGATATTGTTTTAGGTTGGACGCTAACTACAGAAAGACGTGAAAAAATGGATGAACGTTTCATGGATATTGCTTTAAACAATTCAAATGAGTCTGCTATGGGAATTGGGGGCTCTTTGGCGCGTTTTCAAATAGTAGACAACTATTTGTATACCGTAGGAAACTATCAAATGGGGATATTTAATATTCAGAATTTAGCTGAACCCCTACTTGAAAACACGCAATATGCGGGTTGGAATATAGAAACGATGTTTCAGGCAGATGATTATTTATATCTAGGAAGTACCAATGGTATGTATATTTATGATTTGGTCAATCCATCGTTGCCAGAATATGTTTCAGAATTTACCCACTGGGAAGGCTGTGACCCTGTAGTTGTAGATGGAAATTATGCGTATGTCACTTTGCGTGGTGGTAATGCTTGCGGACAATTAGAAAGCGTACTTGAAATTATAGATATTACCGATAAAACAAATCCAACATTAGCAAAAAGATACAATCTTGATAATCCTTATGGATTAGGTGTTAAAGATAATATGCTTTTTATTTGTGATGGTACTTCTGGTTTAAAAATCTTTGATAGAATGACTCCATTTGACTTAAAACTTATGCAACAATTTAAAAACATACAAGCAAAAGATGTGATTCCGTTAGAAAATACTTTGCTCATGATAGGGGAAAACACTTTATATCAATACAGTTATGTGAATAATGGAATAGCTCTTATAAGTACTTATTTATTGAAATAATATAGCAAAACTGTATAACAAAAAATCCTGCATTTATGCAGGATTTTTTGTTTAACCCGTTTTATGTATTAGAACGTCATGATGAATCTTCCAGATACAATAAAATATAACATTTTCTAAGTTTTAGCATAGTACCGCGGCATAAAAAAATAACAAAATATGGGCGAATTTCAGCCATTTTTTAGGAAATAGAAAAAGTTAAGATGAGCTCTTAATTAAAAAAAATTATCTTTAATCTCTTTAATATTACAATTAACAACCAAACCATCGCAAAATGAATACCATAAACAGACTGTTAGAAAAGATTGAAAGTGCCAAAGATTTAGATTTTGGAACCATTTTAAATGAGTGTATAGAGTTATTTAAAAAAACATGGCTACAAGGTTTTCTCTTGCAAGTGTTCACGGTAATAGTGATGTTGCCCTTAATCATTGTGGTTTATATTCCTTTTGTAGGGCTTATTATTGCACAACAAGAGAGTGGTTACGGAAATACAGAGGCGTTTGATAATTTTTTTGCAGGAATGTCCGTGCTTTATATCTTGCTTGTTATTGTAGGCGTTTTTGTATTAGGCTCTATATCATTGGCCTTGCATGCTGGCTTTTATAGAATTATGAAAAAGGTTGATTTTAATGAAGACGTGACGACTAACGATTTTTTCTATTTTATAAAAGGTCAATATTTAAGCAAGGCTTTACTCTTGTTATTGGTTACTATCTTAATTTCCATCCCCGCCGTATTATTATGTTATGTTCCTGTGCTTTATGTCATGGTGCCTTTTTCTTATTTTACAGTGATTTTTGCATTTAACCCAGAATTAAGTGTCGGTGAAATTGTGAAGGCAGGTTTTAAAATAGGAAATAAAAAATGGTTAATTTCATTTGGGTTAATCATTTTAACATCTTTAATGGCACAAATTGTTGGCTTCCTGCTTTGTGGTATAGGCATGTTACTTACTGCTGCCTTTGTTTACCATCCCACCTATTTAATTTATAAACATGTGGTTGGTTTTAAAGAGAATAGTAATGATTACATTGTTGAAGCGCCAATAGAATAAATTGCTTAATTTGATTTATAAGAACCCGCATGTTTTTATTAATATGCGGGTTTTATTAGGCATCAATATAACAGATAATCTGTAAAATTAGGCAGATAAACTTTTTTTCATATACATTTGTAGCTTCAAAAAATCAAGTATGGCAAAGAATTTAGTGATTGTTGAGTCACCTGCAAAAGCGAAAACTATTGAAAAGTTTTTAGGAAAGGATTTTAAAGTAGAATCTAGTTTTGGACATATCTCAGATTTACCTTCAAAGGAATTAGGGGTAGATGTAGAAGGTGATTTTCAGCCAACCTATGAAGTTTCAAAAGATAAAAAAGCAGTTGTAAAAAAGCTTAAGGATCTGGCTAAAAAGGCAGACTGGGTTTGGTTAGCAAGTGATGAAGATAGAGAAGGAGAGGCTATTGCGTGGCATTTGGCTGAGACTTTAAAACTTGATAAGGACAAAACAAAACGTATTGTTTTTCACGAAATCACAAAAACGGCCATTCAAAAAGCGATTGATAATCCAAGAGGGATTGATTACGACCTGGTAGATGCACAACAGGCACGTCGTGTCCTGGATAGAATTGTGGGTTACGAGTTGTCCCCAGTACTTTGGCGAAAAGTGAAAGGTGGTCTATCGGCAGGAAGAGTGCAATCGGTTTCTGTAAGGTTGATTGTTGAAAAGGAAAGAGATATTCAAGAGTTTACCCCTGTGGCGTCCTATAGAATAGATGCTGAGTTTTCCAACGAAGATGGGCAAACATTTAAAGCGAAACTTCCAAAGAATTTTTCAACTAAGGAAGAGGCCAAAAAATTCTTAGAAAAGAATGCTCCAGCAGATTTCAAGGTTTCAGATTTACAAAAGAAACCAGCTAAAAAATCACCTGCAGCGCCCTTTACAACATCCACATTACAACAAGAAGCATCCCGAAAGTTATATTTTTCAGTAAGTAAAACCATGAATATGGCGCAGCGCCTATACGAAGCTGGTTTAATAACTTATATGAGAACAGATAGTGTCAATTTATCTGATGAGGCCAGAAAAGGTGCAGAGGCAGAAATTAAAGATGCTTTCGGATCGAAATATAGTAAACCAAGAAATTACAAAGGGAAATCTAAAGGCGCACAAGAAGCGCATGAGGCCATCCGTCCTACAAATTTTACGACCCATTCTGTAAATATAGATCGAGATCAAGCGCGTTTGTATGATTTAATTTGGAAACGGTCGATTGCCTCCCAAATGAGTGAAGCGGAGTTGGAACGTACCAATGTTAAAATTGAGGCGTCAACACATAAGGAAACATTTACTGCCAACGGGGAAGTCATCACTTTTGATGGGTTTTTAAAAGTGTATTTAGAAGGTACGGATGATGAAGATGTTGAGCAAGAAGGGATGTTGCCAGCAATGAGAACTAACGAAGTTCTTCTTAATAATTACATCACCGCGACTGAGCGTTACACGAGACCGCCAGCGCGCTACACGGAAGCATCTCTCGTTAAAAAGTTGGAAGAATTAGGTATTGGACGTCCTTCTACTTACGCGCCAACTATTTCTACTATACAAAATAGAAATTATGTAGAAAAAGGCACTGTTGATGGGGTTGAGCGTGACTATGCACAACTCACTTTGAAAAACGGGAAGGTGAATGATAAAATGTTATCTGAAAAAGTAGGTTCAGATAAGGGAAAATTGGTGCCCACTGATATTGGGATGATTGTTACAGACTTTTTAGTCAATCATTTTGAAACCATTTTAGATTATAATTTTACAGCGAAAGTAGAGGCTGATTTTGATGAGATAGCAGAAGGAAAGGAAGATTGGAGAAAAATGATGAAATCGTTTTATAAAGACTTTCATCCAATCGTTGAAGACGTAAAGGAAAATGCCGATAGAGAATCTGGAGAGCGCATTTTAGGAAAAGATCCAAAAACGGGAAAACAAGTCAGTGTCCGTTTAGGTAAATTTGGTCCCATGGTGCAAATTGGTACTGTGGATGATGAGGAAAAACCTCAATTTGCTAGCTTGAGTCCAGATCAGCAATTAAATACCATTACGTACGATGAAGCCATGGATCTGTTTCAACTTCCGAAAAATTTAGGAACTTTTGAAGATAAAGACGTAGAGGTGAACAATGGTCGTTTTGGACCTTACGTTAAATTTGGCGATGCTTTTGTATCATTACCAAGAGGCACCGATCCTTTAAGTGTGGAGTTGGACGATGCGATTGTTTTAATTAAAGAGAAACAAAAAGCAGATGCCCCAATATATATGTATCAAGATTTACCAGTCCAAAAAGGTAAGGGCCGTTTTGGGCCATTTATTAAATGGAACAATATGTTCATTAACGTGAACAAAAAATATGACTGGGATAACTTATCTGATGAAGATATTGTTGAATTGATTGAGACCAAGATCCAAAAGGAAATAGACAAGGTGATCCATAACTGGGAAAATGAAGGTATTCGGGTTGAAAAAGCCCGTTGGGGCAGACATAATGTGCTTAAAGGAAAGATAAAAGTAGAATTGCCCAAAACAGTTGATGTTTCCGATATGACTTTAGAAGAGGCCAAAGCTTTAATTGAAGCTAAAGCACCAAAGAAAAAAGCCGCCAAGAAAAAGGTTACCAAAAAGAAAGCGACCACAAAAAAGAAGTAACCTGAATAACAATAAGTTAACGATTTCGTGAAATAGAAATAGTCAAATTATTAATATGATTACGATACGTCATAATTTTTATGTTAACCTTATATAAAATTTCATTTATTCTATTGATATTTGCGTAAAATATAAAACCAAGAAAATAGAAAAATAAGCATTCCCTCAATGAACTTTAATTTTCTTTCACCAGTTTCAGATTTGATATTGGCTCATAATCAATTACTTCCATTGCAAGCACTGGGGAGAAAACTCCGCATTCATTCTGCGCAAAACGGAATTCCAGATTTAGATGATGTTCAGGTGGCCATTCTTGGGGTAATAGAAAACCGAAATGATGTTAATTATATTGGAGAAAAGTTTCAATTAAATGAGATTAGAAAATCATTTTATAGTCTTTATCCAGGAAGTTGGAATACCACTGTAGCAGATTTAGGAGATATAAATAGCGGAGAGAGTGTTGAAGATACTTACTTTGCCTTAAAAACAACCATCTCAATTTTATTAAAAAAGCATATCATTCCTGTAATTTTGGGTGGCAGTCAAGATTTAACCTATGCCAATTATAGAGCGTATGACGATGTTATCCCCATGGTTAATATTGTGAATGTGGATTGCAAGTTCGATTTAGGAGATTCCGCCAAGCCTATAAAGAACAATAGTTTCGTAGGGAAAATCATTTTAGACCAACCTTATAACCTATTCAACTATGCCACTATAGGGTATCAAACGTATTTTAATTCGCAGGAAGAAATCGATTTAATGGACAGTTTGTATTTTGAATCCTATAGACTTGGTCAAGTATCCAAAGACATTACTATTGTTGAGCCCGTAATTAGGGATGCCAATCTTGTGAGTATTGATTTAAGTGCTGTAAGAAGTTCAGAATTAAGTTTAAATCAGAAATATTCACCTAATGGCTTAAATGGAAAAGAAATTTGTGCCGTTTCACGCTATGCAGGTATAAGTAACAAGGTGACCTCTTTTGGAATATATGAATATAAGCCTTCAAAAGATGATGAAATTACATCGATGTTAGTATCGCAAATGCTGTGGTATTTTATAGAAGGTGTTAATTATAGGGTGCAGGATGATGATTTTAGCGATGACAGATACTATCAAAAATTCATCACTTTGGTTGATTCTCAAGAATTAATCTTTTATAAAAGTAATAAAACGGGACGATGGTGGATTGAAATCCCTTTTTTAAAAGAAGTCAATAATAAATTGAAGAGACATACGTTATTACCTTGCATGCATCAAGATTATCTGGATGCTTGTAATAATAAGCTGCCAGAGCGCTGGTATAAAGCGTTTCAAAAGAATAGCATATAGTAGTAATAAACGGACAAATATGTGAATTTCATCGATGAAATGTGAATTTTTCACGATGAAATGTAGATTTTTTGTTCAAATAGTTGTTTTTTTAAAAATATATAAATATGTTTACGCTCTCGAAATTGAAGCTTAAATAATTAACCTCGAGTTTTCTATGGATATGAAGAAGTTTATATTATTAACCGCAGTAGTAGCATTACTGGCAAGTTGTAGCTCAAGTGATAAGGGCGAGCTAGTAGGTGTTAAAGGAAAAAAATGGCATCCAGAAAAGCCATATGGTATGGAACTTATACCAGGAGGGGCTTTTATAATGGGAAAAGCCGATGACGATTTAGCAGGCATCCATGATGCTCCTGCAAAAACGGTGACCGTGAGAGCGTTCTATATGGATGCGACCGAAATTACCAATAGTGAGTATCGTCAATTTATAAATTGGGTAAGAGATTCCATAGTACGAACTAAACTTGCTATACTAGCAGATGAAGTTGGTAAAATACCTGAAGATGGTGGTATTGGTGAATTCGCATTTAAGGATGCCGATACAGCTAATATGAGTGTTTACGAAAAATACATGTTCGAAAACTATACGGGATTAGGTCCAACAGGATATGAAGGCAGAAAATTAAATAAGGATATTGATTTAATTTTTGATATTAATGATTACCCAGATGAATGGTATACCGAGGTTATGGATACCATGTATTTACCTTTAGAAGAGTCATATAATGGTCAACGCACTTGGGATGTTAAAAAATTCCAATTTCAGTATACCTATATGGACATTCAAAAAGCTGCTAAAAACAGAGATTTACAACGAAAGGATGTAATTATAAAAGAGCAGGTAGAAATCTATCCAGATACAACTGCTTGGATCAGGGATTTTGCGTATTCTTATAATGAGCCTATGCACAATGATTATTTTTGGCATGATGCGTATGGAGACTATCCAGTAGTAGGTGTTACTTGGAAGCAAGCTAAAGCATTCTGCCAATGGAGAACGCTATATAAAAATTCACATCAAAAGTCTAGAGGTGCTCAAATGGTAAATTCATTTAGATTACCATCTGAAGCAGAATGGGAGTATGCAGCTCGTGGAGGTTTGCAAGCCGCAACCTATCCATGGGGTGGTCCTTACACTAAAAGTGATAGAGGCTGTTTTATGGCAAACTTTAAACCTGTAAGAGGGGATTATGCAGCAGATCAAGCATTATATACCGTTGAAGCAAAATCGTATGAGCCTAATGATTATAATCTTTATAATATGGCTGGTAATGTTTCAGAATGGGTAAATGCATCGTACGACCCATCGTCTTACGAATATATTTCAACTGTAAATCCAAGTGTAAATGACAACAATAACCAACGTAAAGTAGTTAGAGGTGGTTCTTGGAAAGATGTGGCTTATTATTTACAAGTAAGTTCAAGAGATTATGAGTATGCTGATTCAGCAAGAAGTTATATAGGATTCAGAACAGTGCAAGATTACATGGGGACACAAGGTACTAACGGCGCTGGAAATTAAATAGAACAAATCAAATCGAAATTAAAATTAACACTATTAATTAACCTACTTAAGTATTCGTACTTAACATTAAAAATCGAAAATTATGGCAAAGTCAAAAGCGAGTAAAAAGTTTATGAATATGGCTTACGGATTAGGAGCATCCATTGTAATTATTGGCGCACTATTCAAAATTATTCACTTTGAAATTGGACCTTTAACAGGTAACGTGATGTTAACTATTGGTCTTGTAACCGAAGCAATTATTTTTGCATTATCTGCATTCGAGCCCGTTGATGACGAGTTGGATTGGGCATTAGTTTATCCAGAATTAGCTGATGGAGCATCTGGTAAAAAAGAAAAAGAGAATCCTCAAGGCATATTATCTAAGAAGTTAGACGAAATGTTAAAAGACGCTAAAATTGATGGCGAACTAATGGCAAGTTTAGGCGATAGTATCAAAAACTTTGAAGGTGCCGCAAAAAATATGTCTTCTACAGTAGATTCAATTGAAGCTACTAAGAAGTACGGTGAAGAATTATCATTGGCCGCAGCACAAATGGAATCATTGAACAGCTTGTATAAAGTACAATTAGAAAGTGTAAACAAACAAGCCACCATTAATGAGGAATCTATTGAAAACGCAGCTAAATTAAAAGAGCAAATGCAATCTTTAGCATCTAATTTATCATCATTAAATGGTGTGTATGGCGGTATGCTTTCTGCAATGAACAAAAACTAATTAGGGGTTAATCCCAATTTAATATTAACTAAAAACCTAATTAGAAATGGCAGGAGGAAATTTATCACCACGACAGAAAATGATTAACTTGATGTATTTAATATTTATAGCGATGCTAGCTTTAAATATGTCAAAAGAAGTGCTTTCAGCATTTGGATTAATGAATGAAAAATTAGTTGAATCTAACGAAGCTACTACGTCACGTAATGAAAGTTTTATGGCGGGCCTAGAGCAAAAAGCGGTAGATCAACCAGAAAAATACGTGCCTTTAAAATCTAAAGCAGATCGGATTGACGAATTGGCTACTGATTTTAACGCCTATTTAGAAGGTTTAAAATCTAAAATGACTGCCAAACTTGATGATCCTACGGATTATGAGATTATGGATAAAGGAGATTATTTAGATGAAAATTTCTTTAAAGGCGATAAACTTAAACCAGAAGGTGAGAGGTTTTTAGCTGAAATGGCAAAGTTTAGAAACGGTGTTTCCGAA
Source organism: Changchengzhania lutea (assembly GCF_006974145.1). Taxonomy (NCBI): domain Bacteria; kingdom Pseudomonadati; phylum Bacteroidota; class Flavobacteriia; order Flavobacteriales; family Flavobacteriaceae; genus Changchengzhania; species Changchengzhania lutea. Next base: position 2,672,244 of record NZ_CP039456.1, read on the forward strand.
ATTTTGAAAGGAGAGAAAGGTATGGAAACTGTCATTAAGGATGTTAACGATAAGTTTGCAACAGAACCTGTAAAGCGAGACGTTGGTACTCAAGATTGGTTAGATTACCATTATAAAGGGTTTCCTTTAGTGGCCTCATTAACTAAAATGACGCAGCTTCAAGCAGATATCAAAACGACAGAATCTGAAGTATTGTCAAATATGTTACAAGGGACACTCTCAAGTGAGGTTTCTATGACGAATTATACAACAATTCTTAAAACTTCAAAATCGGCTTATTTTAATAGTGAGCAATTTGATGGAGAAATTGTTTTAGGAAGAACAGATGAAAGTACAAAACCAAGTAGAGTTGAATTGACTCTTGATGGTAGAAAACTTACCGAAAACCAATATACTATCGAAGGCGGTAGAGTAAAATTAAAAGTTGGTACTGGTGGAGTAGGCGAACACAAAATTGAAGGGAAATTAATCTTTGCTCAAGATGGAGAAGAGATTGAAGTACCAGTTGTACAATCATTTGCTACCGTGGCAAAACCCAATTCAGCAACCATCTCTGCCGATAAAATGAATGTGGTATATAGAGGTGTGAAAAACCCTATGACTATTTCATTTGCAGGTATTCCAGACAATAAAGTGAACGCAAGTGCACAAGGTTTATCAAGAGCTGGAGGAAGCAAGTATGTCATGGATGCAACAACTATTAAAGGTAGGGAAGTAACCATTAATGTTACAGGTAAAATTGACGGACAAACCGTTAGTGATAGAGCAACTTTTAGAATTAAAGATTTACCAAAACCAACAGGAACTGTAAGAGGTGAAGACGGTGCTATTAAAATGCAACGTAACAGTTTAGAAATCTCTACAGTTGGTGCGAAATTTGATGATTTTGATTTTGAATTACCTTTACGTGTAACAGGATTTAAATTTAAAGTTCCCGGACAACCAACAATTAATGTTAATGGTAGTAAGTTAGACAGTAGAGCTAAAGCGGCATTGCGTAAAGCAAAACGTGGTTCAGATGTCACTATATTCGATATTGAAGCAAAAGCTAGTGGTGTAAGTGTTATACTTAAAAAAGTATCTCCAATTATCATAGAGCTTACAAACTAAAATATTAGGATTAGCGTTATCATAGAGTACCTAGTAATTAAAATGTATAAGAAGATGAATTTTAAAAGTGTTTTATTAACCGTTACAACCGTTTTTACTGTAGCAAGTGTATCTGCTCAAGCAAATATTCTTAATGCTAAAAGCCCTGAGGAAATTGGGGTGAGAACAGAAGCGCAGATTGCAGTAGATAACGATCAGCCATTAGAATATGGTTACGTTGACGATAGAGATATTCTATTTTCTAAAACGGTTTGGGAAAAAGTAGTGCTTGATGAGCGTGCAAATTTCCCATTATATTACCCTATTGATACCAATAATATTGGTAGCGACAGACGGTCATTATATGACGTACTTATGTTGAATATCAAAAATGGTAATATAGATAACATTTATGATGATTCGTATTTTACAACAAAACGTACTTTAAGGGATATTGAAGCTGCATTAGTAAAAGTTGATACTACCGAACTAGGGATAGAGCAATTAAATGCAGGTGAAGAATTATCGGCGGAATATATTGATAGAAGAGATATTACCGCTGCAGATATTAGAGAATATCACATTAGAGGCCTTTGGTACTTTGATAAACGTCAAGCCGAAATGAAATACCGTTTGCTGGGGATTGCTCCAGTAGCGCCAGATGTTAATTTTATTGATGAAGAAGAGCCGGATTTAGTACCACTTTTTTGGGTGTTTTTCCCAGATGCCAGAGCCGTATTACACGAGGCAAAAGCCTTCAATAATGAAAATAGTTCCATGCCATATTCTTTCGATCATATCTTAAATGCTAGACGCTTTCACGGATATATTTATAAAGAAGAAAACGTGCAAGGTGATAGAAAAATTACCGAATACGTTGCAGATAATGCATTGATGCAATTATTGGAATCTGAACGTATTAAAGATAAAATCAGAGATTTTGAATTAGATATGTGGACGTATTAAGTTCTTCTCCTTCTCGTCATAATTATTAAAAAACGCCCACCACATGTGGGTGTTTTTTATTTCATCATTTCAGAAAATATTGAAATATAATTTCTACGTAACTTCGCAAAATTATGACTGTAGATTATATCATTGTAGGCATTGGTTTAGCAGGAATCAGCTTTTGTGAACAATTGAGAAAACACAACAAGACGTTCGTCGTGTTTGACGATCAGTCTCAGCAATCCTCTGTGGTTGCAGGGGGCTTGTATAATCCCATAGTATTAAAGCGTTTTACAGGCGTTTGGAAAAGTAAAGAACAACTGTCAGTAGCTCTAAATATGTATGGACAACTGGAAATTCTATTAGGTGTCAAATTAGATTATAAAATCCCGGTCTATAGAAAATTTGCATCCTTAGAAGAACAGAATGATTGGTTTATGGCAAGCGACAAACCACAACTTTCAAAATATCTTTCTACAGAATTAGTAAAAAACTCAAAAGCATGCATTAGTGCACCTTTGGGTTTTGGAGAAGTTTTTAAAACAGGCAGAATAGACACAAATACTCTCATTGATAATTATAAGTTATTTTTGAAGAAAAACAATCTACTCATTGAATCTCGTTTTGATTACGATCAAATTAATTTGAATAATAAGGTCGTTCAATATAAAACTACTGAATCGCGGTTTATAGTTTTTGCTGAAGGCTTTGGTGTTATAAAAAATCCATACTTCAGCAATTTACCATTAGTGCCTACAAAAGGGGAATTACTCACTATTCACGCGCCACAATTAAAAGTGGATTATGTCTTAAAATCGAGCGTTTTCATCATTCCGCTAGAAGACGATCTGTATCTTATTGGTGCCACCTATGATTGGAAAGACACCTCTAATAGCATCACAGAAACTGCTAGAGAAAGCCTTTTAAGTAAATTGAACACCATTATTAGTTGTCCCTATGAAGTGGTAAATCACGTTGCCGGAGTGCGGCCGACGGTTAAGGACAGACGTCCTCTAGTTGGGCAGCACAAAGCTCATAAAAACATGTATGTTCTTAATGGCTTAGGAACTCGTGGCGTCATGATTGGACCTTACGTGTCCCAAGCACTATACAACTTTATTGAAAACGGAGAACCTATGGATAGGGAGATTGATATTAAACGCTTTGAATAAGTAATTCTAATTATTCTTTTTTGCCAAGGATTTATCGTAATGCATAAAAAAGTTAATCCAAATATTTCTTGAAAGCCTTAATATAATTGGCATAAAAACGATCAGCGTCGCTATTATTGAAATGAAAATCACATGAATACTCGCTTTAAATACAAAATACGATATTACAAAAGCTGCTGTTGCAAAAGCAATACCTACAGGGTAACTCACGTACATAGAGCCATAAAAAAAAGAGGGTTCCATTTTATATTTGGTTCCGCAATTACTACAAGCTTCGTGCATTTGTAACGCTTCGGAAAGCACGTAGGGATTTTTATTTACAAACATGCTTTCTTCATGGCATTTTGGGCAAGTACCCGTTAAAATACTATATAATTTTGTTCCTTTATTAAACATAATAATTATGTATTTTTGCAACCGCAAATATTGAGTAAAAATACTATTTAAATCACGAAAACTCAGTAAAAAAAAGTTACATTTCTATGATGAACATTCACAACTTATCCATTTCATTTCAGGGCGAATACCTGTTTGAAGATATCACCTTCAAACTAGGGAATGGAGATAGAATCGGTCTTATTGGTAAAAATGGCGCAGGTAAATCTACGATGCTTAAAATTTTATCAAAAGAAATGGAACCAGACTCAGGCCAGATAGCTGCAGATAAGGAACTCAAGATCGGATTTCTAAAGCAGGATATCGATTTTGTATTAGGGCGAACTGTTTTAGAGGAAGCCTACGAAGCCTTTGTTGAAATTAAGCAGTTAGAGTCCAAAATGGATACCGTTAATACGCAACTTGCTGAACGTACCGATTATGAAAGTGATGGGTATCATCAGCTTATGGTAGATATTAATGAGCTGCAACATCAATATGAAATATTAGGAGGCTATAATTATCAAGGGGATACTGAGAAAATTTTACAAGGCTTAGGTTTTAAACGTGAGGATTTTGATAAATTGACTGATACATTTTCCGGAGGTTGGCGAATGCGAATAGAATTGGCCAAATTACTACTTCAGAATAACGATATCCTATTATTGGATGAGCCTACAAACCATTTAGATATAGAATCTATTATCTGGTTGGAAGGGTTTCTTAAAAATTATCCTGGTGCTGTGGTTATTGTCTCTCACGATAAAATGTTTTTAGATAACGTGACCAATAGAACCATTGAGATCTCATTAGGGCGTATTTATGACTATCCTAAACCTTACACAAAATACTTGGTGCTTCGGGAGGAGTTAAGAACCCAACAATTGGCATCTCAAAAAAATCAGCAAAAACAAATAGAGCAAACAGAGAAGCTTATTGAAAAGTTTAGAGCAAAGGCTTCAAAGGCCACTATGGCGCAATCGTTGATTAAAAAATTAGATAAAATCGACAGAATCGAGGTTGATGAAGATGATAATAGTGTGATGACACTTAATTTTCCTGTTTCAATAACGCCTGGAAAAGTAGTTATCGAAACTGAAGGTATTTCAAAAAACTATGGTAATAACCAAGTTTTAAAAAATATAGATTTACTAATAGAGCGCGATAGCAAAACAGCTTTTGTTGGTCAAAATGGTCAAGGTAAATCTACTCTAGCTAAAATTGTAGTAGGAGATATTAAGTATGACGGACATTTAAAACTGGGGCATAATGTTCAAATAGGCTATTTTGCTCAAAATCAAGCGGAATATCTTGATGGGAATAAAACGGTTTTAGACACCATGATTGATGCCGCTAATGAAACTAACCGAAGTAAGGTTAGAGATATTTTGGGGTCATTTCTTTTTAGGGGCGATGAAGCCGATAAATACGTTAGAGTACTTTCGGGTGGTGAACGCAACAGATTGGCATTGGCCAAATTAATGTTGCAACCCTTTAATGTTTTAATCATGGATGAGCCTACCAACCACCTCGACATCAAATCTAAACATGTTTTGAAGGAGGCCTTGAATCGTTTTGAAGGCACCCTTATTTTAGTATCGCACGACCGGGATTTTCTGCAAGGATTAACTAACAAGGTGTACGAGTTTAAGGACCATAAGATTAAAGAATATTTGGGTGATATAGATTATTACTTAGACCAACGTAAAGTTGAAAGTTTGCGTGAAGTTGAAAAGCGCACCGTGGTTAAAACAGCACCTAAAGTGAAAAAACAGCAATCTTATGAAGACCAAAAAAAGCTAAAATCCTTAAACAATAAGTTGAGCAATGTCGAGTCTAAAATCAATCAGTTGGAACGCGATATAAAAAAGATAGATTTAGATCTTGAAATAAACTATGAGGAAGTGACTTCTAAATCGAATTTTTTTGAGAGTTATCAAAAAAAGAAATCTGATTTACAGGGATTTATGAGTAAATGGGAAGATATCCAGTTGGAAATTGAAGCGCTAGATAACTAGGTCTTTTAAGTTTTTTTTAACTTTTAAGCACAAGTTAAGACCGTTGCAAGGCATTGCGAGTTTTTAATAAATTTCGTATCTTTTGTTTATGGAATTAGTAACTCACCCAACCTTAGCTGATAGCATTTGCGATATCCGTTCACGAAAAATAAAGCGTACCTTTTTCACTCAAATTAATACACTTTTAGATTGGCAATCCATCATAAAAGTCATAAACAAGCACTATAGCAAAGGAAAAGTGCCACAGGAAAGCCAGTTACAATGGTTTACTGCTTTTTAAGATGAGCTTACTTCAAACTTGGTATGGATTAAGTGATTATGAAGTAGAAGACCGTGTTAAAGTCAAAGCACATCATTTGATACCAAAATACATTTTTGATTTACTCATGAAATTCATACATTAATAAGACTAGTAATCTAGTAAATGAGCAACTGATTTTTTATCAGTTGTTGGAGAATTTTGTCAGCCTTTTACTGACAAGATTTGTAGAGCAAGAGGGTAACACGCTAAAGCGATGTTGCATTTTTAGATTGCTTCGAAAAGCCCATAAACAAAGGGTTTTGGGGGATTTTAGATTTAAGGTGTTTTTAAGTTTTTACTAAAAAATGCTGACAGCCCAGTAAAACTAATAAAATTTTTAGTAAAAAATGGATAAAGGACGTGAAAAAAGAAGCATTTGTGACTGTAAAGATAAAAGCCGCAACCGTTCAGAAATTTAGAATATTCTGCAAGAACAATGCAGCATCTCAATCTATGAGCTTACATCAAATGATCCAGTTCTTTGAAATTAATGGAAAATATTGAAAAGCGATTTGAAATAAAGTTTTTAGAGATAGGTTCAGATGAGAATCACGTTCATTTTTTAGTTCAAAGTGTTCCAATGTATTCTCCAAAACAAATAGTACAAACTATCAAGAGTATATTAGCAAGGAAGATTTTCCGTCTTTATCCAGAAGTAAAAGAGCAATTATGGGGAGGACAATTTTGGTCAGATGGTTATTATGTAAATACGGTAGGGCAATATGCAAATGAAGAAGTGATAAGGAACTATTTGGATAATCCGGAATAGGTGGTTCACTTTTACGGTTCTTCCTCATATTTGGGGAAACATCAACCAGTTTGAGATAATATCACCTTCTTACGCAATAGATCAAAGCTAGCCCTGCCATACATTTGTCTTTTTATACTCTTTATCCGGTTTACATGGCCTTCCACAGCACCATTGCTCCAGGGCATGTTAATTCCGTTTTTAACGGCTTTAATATCCCTCAATAAACCATTGGCAAAAGAGGTTAAGCCCGGCATTTTGTATTTTGAGCGTTTTATAAATTCAATCCATCGGTTTATATTGCCACATCCTCTTTTTAACATCGTTTTGAAAATCTGCACCAATTTTCGAATGACCTGTAGTTCTGATATATTATCTAATAGTGTTTGTGGATACTTTCGCTCATCAGGATCTTTAATAACAGTTAAGCAAGAACCAATATATTTAGCCAGTGTCCTTGAACTTAAGGGTTTTATATAGGGGATTTTTGAATTTGTGCAAAATCCGGCGTGGATATTTCAAATCTTTCCTTTATGATATTTATATTGTGGTAAGCCTGCGTTCTACTTCCTTTGTATCCCAATTCATAAATCTCGTCTATTATATCTTTCATCATATATCCTTGGTCATTTAATCGAGCAACAATGTGCTGGGCAAATAACTCAATATTGGTTGACTTAGAGCTTATTCTGGGAGGTAATGATTCTAGTGGGAGATATGAATGAACAGTATTACGGCTTATGCGCAAATCCCTTGCAATCTTTCGTTTAGATATGCCCTTAGCCTGTAATTCCTTAACCTTATTGAAGGTATCCTGCCTCTGGTCTACTTTTATTTCAACTATTTTTTGGACTTTTGATAATGGTTGCGACTTTTTTCCCTTATCACAGCCTGCATTCTGACCATCGGACATATTTAAAAGCCCATTGCTTTTATCTTTAATAAGCTTTTTAATTTTTGGATTCACACTTTTGAAATACTTGTCCAAAGCATCGGATAGGTTCATTAATAAATGAAATCGGTCCGCGACCTGTTCAGCATTTGGACAAACTTCATTGATAGCAGAAGCATACGAACTGGCCCTGTCTCGAAGGTAAAATATCAATAGGCTTTGAAGTCTCCATATCAATGAGGATGGTTCCGTAACTTATCCCTTTTCGGTATGCAAAATCATCAACGCCAAGCACCTTTGGCTGTATTATTGGTGGTAGTTGTTGTCTGTGGACTATTCGTGTAATGGTTGGGCTGCTAACCGAAATTAGTAGTTGTTTAGACAGTATACTGCCCAGTTTTCCTGTTAATTCAATTGACAAGGCATCCAGTATCTTTGATACCCTTTTTGTCCTTCTTGAATACCTCAGAATATATGGTGTTTGTTCTGAGAATACTTTTCGGTTACATTGTGGGTTTTGGCATTTAAATTTGCGCGTCTTTAGGATAATAGTGGTTTTGTTTTGAAATACTGGAAGATCTGATAGTGTTCGGGTATAATGATCGTGGACTTTATTGCTATATTTTTCACATTTCGGACATTTTGATCGCTTAGCTTTTACTGATGCGTATATTTTAACAATGGAGCAAGAGTAATCAATATTATTTACAATTAGCACAGGCATGCCAATCAGTCGTTTTATGGTCATAAGTAGTTGTCTGATAACTACTTAAAGATAATAAATATGGTCTTACAAAACAAAAGAATATGCTTTTATTTATCTGACTATCAACAATATAAGACGCCAACCAATGTTTGTGGATTTCCCCAAATATGAGGAAGAACCACTTTTACCGGATTATCCATTTTGAGCGCAAAAAACGATTCAGATAATGTGTGTCAAAGTTTATAGACTTTTCAGAAGTAGCCTAAAAGTAAAAAGGGAATCATTTAAAAACGATTCCCTTTCAATATTATATTTTTCTTTCAATAGCTTTTCTAGAAACTCAATTTTATCTTGTTCTGATTTTAAAAGACCGTTAAAAAAGACGTTCAAAAGAAATTCTTCTTTTGGTTAACAAGAAATCAACTGTATTGCCTTGTTTGTCGACTGCTCTATATAAATAGTGCCATTGACCTATAACTTTGATATAAGTTTCATCCATACGCCAGCGTTTACCAACGCTTTCTTTCGTTTATTAAATTCTTTTTCTAACAGTGGTGTAAACTTAAAAACCCAACGTTGTATGGTTGCATGGTCAACATTGACCCCTCTAATGGCCATTAGTTCTTCAATATCTCTATAACTTAATCCGAATCTGAATTTAAAATACACAGCTTGAAGAATAATTGCCTTTGGGAAGCTATGACCTCTGAACATATTTTTTGTTGCTAAAGATAAATGATTAGTTTTTTCTTATTTAGATGAGACAGAACCCTTTAATTTATACATATATATTAATATGGTTTTTCGTTTAAATTCTTAAAAAGCTTCAATATTTGGTTTGAAGTCAGGTCTATATGGCTCGCAACAATAATCCTAATATGTTATTTAATAATGTATTAGGATTTTTTTATTTCCTTTTTTTACAAGGTTTGGTTGTCAATTCCCTTTATAAATCGAACTACTATTTCCTTCCTTTTAGATATCATGACAATTATCATACTTTGTAAGTCATGGTTTTCATATTTTTAATGGTATTCAATAAATAACACCTTAGATATGATACGAAAAGCGCCAGTGTCTATGATTATGACTGAAAATGTCATTACACTTAATAGAGGAGATAGTTTGGAAAAAGCAGAACAACTTTTTAAAAAGAATAAGATTCGACATATTCCAGTTGTAACGAATCAAGTCATAATTGGAATGCTTAGTTATACCGATTTATTGCGTCTAAGTTTTGCTGATGTCACAGATGACTTGGATGATGAAAAAGGGGTGTTGATATATAACATGTTCACGATAGACCAGGTTATGAAGAAAAAAATAGAGTCCGTGTCTTCTTCAAATTCAATAAAGGAAGTGGCTGAAATTTTAGCCGGTAAAGAGTTTCATGCATTGCCCGTAGTAGATAATAATAAGCTTGTTGGAATTGTGACCACAACAGATTTGATACGTTATCTACTAAAACAATTTTAATATCAAGTGTGGTGTGTTATGTTTTTCTGAATATTACAATCGGATAGTTTTTAAAAACCATAAACAAAACCTCTCAGTTATAATTGCACTATAAATTTTAAGATATGAAACATCCGTAACTAAAACTTGATACCCAAGTGAAATGATTAAATGGATGTCGCATGTGACCAATAAAAAGCAATAAACACATGAAACAACGAGAACCCGTATCAACAATAATGAGCACAACCCTTATTGCTTTAACAAGAGCTGATGATTTAGAAAAGGCAGAAACGCTTTTTAAAAGACATCATATTAGGCATATTCCTGTAGTTAATGGTGAAGCTGTTATAGGGATATTGAGTTATTCAGATTTGCTCAAAATTAGTTTTGCAAATGTAACTAATGATGAGCATAATGTAGAATCTGTAGTTTATAATATGTTTACGATAGAGCAGGTGATGGTTAAGAATGTTGAAACTATAGGTAGTGACACCCCAATTAAAGAAGCTGCCGAAATTTTATCTAAACGTGATTATCATGCCCTACCAGTAGTGGATGATGAGACTTTAGTGGGTATGGTGACCACTACAGATTTATTAAACTATTTTGTCAATCAGTTTTAAGAATTTGCAATAGATCGCAAATTTTTTATGGTATCCATTTGGTTTGGGCTTTTAAAAACAAAACTTCCCGCAACCAAAACATCTGCTCCCGTTTTGGCTAAGGCGGTCGCATTTTTGTCGGTAACTCCGCCGTCTATTTCAATTAAAGTATGGGCTCCTTTTCTTTGTATTAATGCTTTAAGCTGTTCAATTTTATTGTACGTATGCTCAATAAAACTCTGACCTCCAAAACCGGGGTTCACGCTCATAAGGCACACTAAATCAATATCGTTAATAGTGTCTTCTAATACATTAATATTGGTATGTGGGTTTAGGGCAACACCAGCCTTCATACCTTCAGCTTTAATGGCTTGGAGCGTTCTGTGTAAATGGGTACAAGCTTCGAAATGCACGGTTAGGATATTGCTCCCTAAATCGGCAAAGGTTTTTATGTACCTATCTGGATCAACAATCATTAAATGTACATCAATCGTTTTTTTTGCATGTTTCGTAATAGCTTTTAAAACAGGCATTCCAAACGAAATGTTTGGTACAAAAACACCATCCATGATGTCAATATGAAACCAATCTGCTTCACTTTCATTTACCATATGTATATCTCTCTCAAGATTGGCGAAATCTGCGGCTAATATAGAGGGTGCTATTAATTTTGAGCTCATAATTTACAATAAGAAAGGTTCTATAATTCTTGAAACAGGTTTAGCATAAGGTGAATTGTTTTGATATAAATACGTTTTTAAATCTGCTAAATTACTTTTTGATTTTATGATGCTAAACCCTGAATTATATTCTTTAAAAATACGAACTTTATTTTTTTTATTGAGTATAATAATGATATTATGATGTCTATCGTCCATCTCAATTTTTTCCATTAAAGATTTTAGTTGTCTTTCTTCACCTTCCAGGATTTGAAGAAAGTTCCCTTCTAGGTACAGTAGGATGCCGGTAATTGAGTTCAAATGGTTAAGTGTTTTGGTAGATTCAAATAATGAATTTAATTCATCTTCTTGAATGGTGTGTGATGCTGAACTCACATAACAAATCGTGTAAATCATAAATTTGGGATTTAAATTAAGTTTAATAGTACTACTATAAGTCGCTGTATATTTCTACTTAAAAAGGGGGGGTGGTATGCGTTCAAAAAGAGCAACAGGTTAATCATGTTATAAATGTAAACTGAACTAAACTGGCAATGGTGCTCTAATGCTAAAAAATGTAGCTGAATTGCTTCATTAGTGGGTAGAAGTAATATGGCAACGTGGAATATAAAAACAAACCCCCGGTAATCAGCCGGGGGTTCTTTCATCAATCAAAAAACGAACAGTTATGTGTAACTGTTTGTCGTCGTAATTTAGTAGTATTTACAATACTATCCTAAATATGTCTTTAATATTTTACTTCTAGACGTATGCTTTAACCTACGAATAGCTTTTTCTTTAATTTGTCTAACACGCTCACGGGTCAAGTCAAAGGTCTCACCAATTTCTTCAAGAGTCATTGGGTGTTGATTGCCCAATCCAAAATAAAGACGAATGACATCAGCTTCACGAGGTGTTAAGGTTTCCAAAGCGCGCTCAATCTCGGTGCGTAAGGATTCGTGTAATAATTCTCTATCTGGATTTGGTGACTCTCCACTATTTAATACGTCATATAAGTTTGAATCTTCACCTTCAACTAAAGGGGCATCCATACTTACGTGGCGTCCAGAGTTTTTCATAGACTCTTTAACATCATTAATAGTCATATCCAACTCTTTTGCAATCTCTTCTGCAGAAGGTGGACGCTCATGACTTTGCTCTAAGAAGGCAAATGTTTTATTGATTTTGTTGATAGAACCAATTTTGTTCAACGGCAAACGTACAATACGAGATTGTTCTGCCAAGGCTTGAAGAATGGATTGACGAATCCACCAAACGGCATAAGATATAAACTTGAAACCACGCGTTTCATCAAAACGTTGCGCAGCTTTAATTAACCCTAAGTTACCTTCATTAATTAAATCGGGTAAAGTAAGACCTTGATTTTGGTATTGTTTAGCCACAGATACTACGAAACGTAAGTTAGCTTTGGTCAACTTTTCTAAAGCTAATTGATCGCCAGCCTTAATGCGTTGTGCTAATTCAACTTCTTCATCTGCGGTAATTAAATCTACCTTTCCAATTTCTTGAAGATATTTGTCTAAAGAAGCGGTCTCTCTATTGGTAACCTGCTTGGTAATTTTAAGTTGTCTCATCTAAAGTTCTCCTGTAAATTTAGGGTGAATAATCCTTTCTGTATAGTTATACGTAGAAATATCAAAAAATGTTACAACAAATTAAATTTTTATTAAACTTTTATTTGTTAGGTTGATATCTTCCAACATGGTATTTGTAAATTGAAAATGCCCTCGTGAGGTAATAATTCTAAACCGATACGATTTTAAAGCGCTTAAAGTGTTTAAAAACAAAAGTTTAGATTTTAGCAATTTAGGTTTTTCTGATTTTAAACTAATATCAAAAATGTGTTTCCTACCTTCCTTATCTGCCGTAATATCTGGAGTAACGGTAATGTCACTTCCTGCCTTATGATAAGATTTTGGGGTAGGGTAGCCTTCTGTATCCGCTTTAATATTTTCAAAACCACGGTTTTCTAAATAGGTAATTGAGTCGTTTAAAATGTCTGAGTATTTCTCTTTGTCTGCATGAATCATAGCTAATAATATAACTAAAAAAATTGAGACTTCCAAATGGCTCGGGTTTTAAACTTTTGTCAAGTAATCAATTTACTCAAAATCAAAGGCATCGTTGTCCATAATAATGCGTTCTCGAAGTCTGTTTATTTTTTGATGCATCCTATTAAAAAACAGGGATCTGTCTTTTTCACCGGCATTTACCAACAACTTTGAAATACTCATTTGTTTTTCGAAAAATTCAAACATCAATTCACATGTGGGTTGATGCTCTATCTTAAAATAACTGATGACAGTAAAGGGTGTGAAAAATATTTTTTGATGAGGGGTTTTAACCATAATGGTGTTACTCATGGTATGAATATCATTAATATATAAATTATAAAAAGCCTTGTTTTTAGAACCAATTAACGATTGTAGTATGGCCTGTTTTTCGACATGGTGAATCACATCTGCAATATCTGTACATATAAGTAAGGCCAATTCTTTAGAGAGGGTGCCTGCTTCGAAATAATACAGCACTTGCTGTAACGTGCCGTTTATAGTCGTATTGTTCCAAATTTCTGAAATGTTAATGTTTTTGTAAACCTCACCAAGCTTAAAGGCATTTTCCAGTAAAGATTCTGGTATGTCTTTTATAAAGTCGTCAAAGGTAAGTTTGTTTCGTGTCATTTCTGAGTCTACATCCTTTAACCAAACATATATTTTATACCGTGATAAAAAGGAGTCTTTAAGCGTATGAAAGAGAGGAATATCTTTTGCAGAATATATAATAGATGCGCTTTTTAGTTTGGTTAAAGGAAACACATTGTTATAAGATTCTTCTAACCATTTGTCTAGACCTTCTTTATTATGTATTGGTGGCGATAAATCGGCAAGAATGGTAGTTTGACTTCCAACTTCAAATAATTTGTTTAATGAAATTTTGTAGTGCTTCGCAAGTTTTACACTTTCTTCTAAAGATAGGCTGGTTTTTAAATTAATTCTTCTGTAGGCAGCATCGTAACCAATATCTAAAACACTTGCTATGCCTTCAACAAACGACGTGCTGTCTTGTGCTTTTGCTTTTAAGTACTGGATGAATTTATCTTGCATTTTTTCAAAAATTACAAGTAGGATGTAGAAAGGTTTTGTGAAAAATAAGAAAAATAAATCAATTTTCAAGACGATTTACTAAACACTTCATTAAAAATCACAAATAGTTTTGGGCAACTAATAGATTGTATATTTGGAATTTAATCCATCAAACATGAAAATCTTTTTCAAAATCCTTCTGTTCATTTTTTTCTAATGATGACGATAGTGAATCCTGTATTGAACGGTATAATGTTTATATAGTATGATTGTGACAAAAGTGATGCAACATGTAAAATATATCATTTAATTAATAAGGAAATCTATAATGCTATATTTTGATTTACTTCCCATAAAGGCCTTCGTCGTTATCTTTTTTTGATGCTTGGTGTGATTCAATATTCAGATTTGATTAGACTTATAAAAAAAAGGATGCTTTGGCGTCCCTGGTTTTATGCAGTCGTTCAAAGCTGAATGTTGTTGTTTTGCTGTCAAAAAATGGTGATGATGGTGGCTCGGGACAGTGAATTAAAAACCTGATATGTGAAATCTTAAATAGCAGAAAGTGGAACTAAATGCATTAATGGAATTCCGAACGAGCGGACTTAATCTCCGATTTTGGCTTTACTTTCAGCTAACTCTCCCCGATACTCTGGGAAGGATAGTCTGCCCTGAGCGAAGTCGAAGGGATCTATTTCAAGCCATAATCGGAGATTTGTGTAACTCACCAGTATCATAAGGTATAGTGGTACTATCTGGCAATATAAAAAATGTGGATGACCGTAATTTATTTTTATTGAATTTAATTATGCATACTTTGTTTCTGTTTTCTATTAAATTCCATTTGCTGCGCACAGCAATTCATTATCACTTAGTACTTATTCTTTCATGCTATCTTTTAATGTTCTGGGTTTGTGACGGCCTGATTGGCCCATTCTGGGAATACTCTTGGGTCAATATCAAAGATTAAAGCCCCCCAAGTTAATGTTAAAATCGTAATTATAATTATTGCAAAAAGATTAATAAATAATCCAGTTTTAATCATTTGTGCCATTTTCAATTTCCCTGTACCAAAAACTATGGCATTTGGTGGTGTTGCAATGGGAAGCATAAACGCCATCGAAGCTGCTAATGTTACTGACAGCATTATTAATAACGGATTAATTTTTATTTCAGTAGCTAAACCTGAGATTATTGGTAACATCATTTCTGTTGTAGCCGTATTTGACGTAAATTCGGTTAATAAGGACATTATTACCGTTAAAGATGCTACGAGCATTGTTGGCGAAAAATTCCCAGCTCCTGCTAATAAGTTTCCAATATAATTGGATAATCCAGAATCCAGAAATCCTTTTGCCAAAGCAAACCCTCCTCCAAATAAAAACACAATATGCCATGGTAACTTTTGAGTAATTTTCCAACTAACTAGTGCTTCCCTCTTTTTACTAGATGGAATAATAAATAATAATACGGCCACAAAAATGGCTACAGTACCATCATTTATAAATTTCGGGTTTTTAAGTAATGTACTCCAGCCTGGAGTAGTCATAAACCCTAAATCAATACGTTTTCTAAACACCCATAATAAAGCTAAAAGTATAAATAACCCAAATACTCTCTTTTGCTCTGGAGTCACCTTCCCTAGCTCTTTATATTTATCTATAAAAAATGACTTCTCTAATGTCTCAATTTTTTCTTTTGGTCTATAAATATAATACAAGAAAAACAAGGTGAAAATAAAAACTATTATAGTAATTGGAAATGCAAAAGTTAACCATTGTCCAAATGAAATTTCTGGGGCTGCTGGGAAAATAATTTCGAAAATTCTTAAAAATGAAAGATTAGGAGGCGTTCCTACCAAAGTTGCAATGCCTCCTATGGAACATGAATATGCTATGGCTAACAATAAACCAGAAGCATAAGTACTTATTTTCCGTTTCCCATGTACTTCTTCTAATGCCGCTGTAACTGAGAACGCTATTGGCAACATCATCATAGCGGTAGCTGTATTAGACATCCACATTGATAAAAATGCCGATGAAAACATAAACCCAAATAAAATCATGAATGGTTTGCCCCCAACAATTGACAACACTTTTAACGCAATTCTTTTGTGAAGATCCCATTTCTCCATGGCTAAGGCCATAATAAATCCGCCAATAAATAAAAAAATGACATAATTTATATAAGCACTAGAAATTGCTTTACCATCTAAAACACCTAAAACAGGAAAGAGTATTATTGGCAATAAAGATGTTACCCCAATTGGTAATGCTTCACTTACCCACCAAAAAGCCATAAGCCCTGCTATAGCTGCGGTATAGGTTATCTCTGGCTTGCCTGGTTGAAGGTCAATAAAGAAAATCATTCCAAAAAAAATAAACAACCCAATAATAATCAATTTCATATTAATGGTACCTTTTATATGTGAAGTAGTCAATATAGTATATGGTTTAAGTGCTAAAGTATCATTCTTTTAAAAGCCTCCATAGCTGAGTATTCTGCCATTCCAAGGGCTTGATAATTTAATGCGGTATTCGTGTTCCTATCCTCTGCACGTACCCAAAACTCTCTAGAATCATCACCTTGAAACATTACTCTATCCTTTTGAGATTGGAGGTAAAAAATAGCATGCCGTTTTTTTATTACCTGATCAGGGCTTAACGGTATTGCCATATCAATTTCATGTATTTTCCACTCATCCCAGGCACCGCTGTAAAGCCAAATCCAACAATCTTTAAAGAAGGGTTGGTTCTTTAATTCTTTTAAAGCCAATTGCAAGGCATCTAAACATGTTCTATGCGTGCCATGTGGGTCAGATAGGTCTCCAGCCTCATAGATTTGATGAGGTTTAATCTCTTTTATTATATTGACCAATAGCTTAACATCTTCCTCACTTAATTTATTTTTTTTCACAGTACCCGTCTCATAAAATGGCATTTTTAAAAAATGCACATTCTTTTCCGGAACACCCAAAAAACGCATCGCCGCTAAAGATTCTTTTTCCCTAATAATTCTTTTTAAGTTACGAACGGCAGGAGGGGCAATTTTGGTTGCTTCATGCCTTTTTGTAACATCTATAATCTGTTGAACCACTTTTTGCACAGATGTTGGCAATATTTCTTTACAAACTTCAACATATTTAAGAGCCTCTTCATCAGTTACTGCTATATTACCCGATGTTTGGTACACCACGTGTACTTCATGACCCTGTTCCACTAGTCGGTCTAATGTTCCTCCCATAGAAATAACATCATCATCCGGATGTGGACTCAAAATAAGGACTCTCTTCTTTTTTGGGTTGGCTCGTTCTGGTCTGTAAGTATCATCAGCATTGGGCTTTCCACCAGGCCACCCAGTAATGGTATGCTGTAAACAATTAAACATCCAGAGGTTTAGATCATAAGCTGAGCCTTCTTGTGAGAGTAAATCGGCCATTCCGTGATTGTTATAATCTTTATCTATAAGTTTAAGTACAGGCTTTTTAACTTTCCCACATAGCCATATTATAGCTTTGCCTTTTAATTCTTCATTCCATACGCAACTGTTAACAATCCAAGGTTTTTTAATTCTGGTGCATTCTGACGATGCTCCTTCATCCAACACAAAGGTAGTATTTGAATGCTCTTGGAGATAGGAAGCAGGCACATCGGATGTAATTTCTCTTTCAATAGTTTTTTTTACAATAATTGCTTTATTGTGTCCCCAGGCCAATAATACAATCCGCTTTGCTTTTTTAACTGTACCAATACCCATTGTAACGGCTTTTTTAGGCACGTTATCCATTCCTAAAAAAGATGGGGCAGCATCAACTCTTGTTAAATGATCTAGGGTAATACTTCTTGTCCCTGAATTGTAATGTGAACCAGGTTCGTTAAATCCAATATGCCCAGTCCTTCCAATTCCTAAAAGCTGAAAATCTAATCCACCATATTCTTTAATTTTTAAATCATAGTTTATACAATATTGGTGTAAATCATCTTGTAAAATTGTTCCGTTCGGAATATTAATATTTTCAGCGCTGATATCTATATGGTTGAATAAATGTTGGTGCATAAAATAATAGTAACTATGTACACTATCTTTATCCATTGGATAATATTCATCTAAATTAAAAGTAACCACATTATAAAAACTCAATTCCTCTTCTTTGTGCATGCGAACCAATTCTTCGTAAACTTTTATTGGAGAAGAACCTGTAGCGAGACCCAAAATACAAAGTTTATTATTTTCTTGTTTACTTTTAATTAATTCAGCCATTTCTGCCGCTACACAAATTGATCCTTCCTCTGAATTTGAAAAAACGACATTATGTATTTTTTCAAATCTTATATCTTCAAAAGTACCAGGTTGAGAAAACTTAATTTTGGCTTGAGTCTCTGTGGTTTTCATCTTAATTATTTAGCTTGGTCTATATAATATAAGAGATAAGGGATGTTATAGGCATGTGTCCAACCAAAAACTCTTAACCCATTATCAATTTTCCATATAGTATGTGCTCCATCTTCGCCAGTTGGTAATTTAGAAATATTTAATAGTGCTTCACTATATTCTTTTTGATTAGTGAAATTATCATTTAAACGATCAACTTTCAACACTTTAGCTCTTTCAAGGGCCTCATCTAAGTAAATTCGATTCCCTGTAAACTCATATCCCAGAATTAAAGAGTAAATGGTAGCTAAGTAAGATTCCATTTCATGATTTAAAGGTGGTAAATCTTTTACCCAACGAGCATGATCTACTAGTGCTTTTTTAACACTGTTATCATTCGTTAATTGCCAATATTTATATAAGCCTTTGGTAGCATAATTCTGACTATATCCATATCTATCCAATATAAGATTTCCCCCTTGCTCTTTTTGCAGAGAAAGTAATACTTGAATTCTATCATCAAGTTCCTTTTTGTATTTCTCCAATTTAGTGGCATCATAAATTTCAATTAAATTTAGGATAGACAAGTAAAGTCGCCTCCCCCTTAGATCGTGATCTCCCCAAATTCTATTTATATAGGTGTCACCAGTCATTTTTGCTACTTCAAGGGCTCTTCCATCTCCGGTTATATAATATGATGCAATCCAGCCTTGAACCCACACATGAGCACTCAGCAGCGCAGACCAATGCTCCCTGCCATGTCTTCTTCCTATGCCAAGATATGGAGTTGATGCTTCTTCATCTTCATAATTCCAATAATCAATGGCATCATTGTTTTCTCCTATATATTTTCGTTTTTTTGGCCAATGAATATTATCAACATCCATGGTATGCTTACTCATATTTTGAGCGGCATAATAATATTCAGCTTTTCCTGTTCGCATAAAATTTGTCCAGAACATAAAGTCTATAGTAGGCTCATTATTATTCCACATATACCATTTTCCATTAAAATAATAAGCTTTACCATCACCATGATCAAACATCCCATACCAAGCTTCCCAATTTTGATTATAAATCCACCAATCATATTTATATTGAAGGGCATTTTCATATTCAGGATGTTTCTTAGAAAACGGCGCCATATTTCCGTACACCTTAGAACCTGTATACCATTCGGCGGATGTATGTGCAACCGGCGATTTTAACGAATAATCCATAATGTTATCTATTTCACTACCTGTTGCTTTATTATGAAAATAATAAATGAATTCTGTTGTTTTAGCAACACCTTGTGCGAAATTGCCCAGCATACCACCATCTTTCTTAGTGTTTTTTCTTTCAAAACTCATCGGATCAGCATCGGTAGGCCATATATACCCGGTAACTGTCCCTGTTTTTGGATCAATTTGTAATTCCTTTGGATATTCTTGAAAGAAATTCTTTATTCCTATAGCAATTCCTTTAGAAGAATCTGAGATGTCAATCCAACCTTTTGCTTTTTGTACACTTTCAATTGAGGTTTTATTTTGATACACTTTTGCCTCAAAACCTTTAATTCTCTCGGTTGGAGTGGAAACGCCAGTTGGATTGTTTTGTTTAGGTCCTGTTTGAAGTAATGTTGTTTTCTCTATAAGAGAAGCATCAAATTGAACAATTCTTTCTTTTGAATTTTTTACTGACCATTCATCATCATAAATAGGGGTAAGTACTTGCTGATCTTTATCTAAATGATAAACCAAACTTAGCCCACATCCAGATATTTGATCATTAGGTTGCGTCCATCCAGGGTCATTAGCAGTATCTTCAGAACATATCTTTTCATTTTGTGTTGCTATGTTATAATGCTCTCCTTCTTGTATTTTGTGTTTATCCGGCACTCCGGTATAAATTAAAGTATGTAGCACCTTGATATATGTCTTACCGGCATAAGCATGGATTCTGATTTCAAATGGAGAGGGATTATTATCTTTTTGATTATAAAAATAAGTTCCTTCAACTCTAAAAATAACATGTAAGGGCCCTGATCCTTTTTCTCTGAATACCTCATGAATCTTTGCATTTGACATATCAATACCAGCATCATCCAAAATATCTAAAAAAGTACCTCTTTTGTTGTTTGGAGCAGATGAAATTAGTTCATTTTTAGAAAATTTACCATCATGATCTGAGTCTAAATGAATTTCATCTAAAAACCCACTTCCCATTTTATTAATACTAA
Source organism: Changchengzhania lutea (assembly GCF_006974145.1). Classification (NCBI taxonomy): domain Bacteria; kingdom Pseudomonadati; phylum Bacteroidota; class Flavobacteriia; order Flavobacteriales; family Flavobacteriaceae; genus Changchengzhania; species Changchengzhania lutea. The sequence goes on from NZ_CP039456.1 coordinate 2,692,908, forward strand.
ATGACAAAGGCCCCGTATTTACAGTAATACCTCCACGAGGTCTCATATTATTAGATGAGATAATTCGCTCTTTCAGTTTAATTGGTGCAATTTCATTTCCATATTCCAATAAATAATCAGATGATTTTTCTGAAAAGAAAAAGACCCATATCCACTTAATACTGCCATCTGCGGGTTGCCAAGTTGTTACTTCAGTAGTTTGACAGGCTATTTCTTTTCCATTACTACCAAATAAACGTATGTTGTCAACAGAAAATAATTCGCCTTTTGGGAAAGGGATTCCAATTGTAATTGGAGCTCCAATTTTATTATTTTCTATTTTAATAGGTATCTGTTTTGGACTAATTGCATATCCTTTTATTATAAAAAATAACAGTAATAAAAAAATAATTCTAGTTTTCATATTAATTTAGTTAAAGTGGGTAATTTAGTTCTTGCAAGCATAAAGCTGCGGCACCCAAAATGGCCAATCCCGGTTGATTGGATGTCTCTATTTTTAAATTTTCTATTTGTTTTTGATAGGCAAATGACTTTAATGATATTTCTACTGACTGTTTGAAATATGGATATGCTTTACTTATTGAGCCACCCAAAATAATAGCTTCTGGTGCAAACATGTATAAAATATTCTTTATGGCTTCACCAAGATGCAATCCGAATTCTACAAAGGCATTTAAACCTAAGACATCTCCCTTTTTAGCTATCTCACCCAAATCCTTGGCGCTAATGCCATAATTATTAGAGAAGAAAAAGCTACTGGCATATTGCTCAATAATACTATCTTTATAATGTAACATCCCAATTTCTCCAGCACCACAAAGCATTCCATTATATAATCGGTTATTAATGATAATACCCATTCCTAATCCTGTTCCTATAGAAAGACCAATAAAATTTTCATAATTTTTGCCCTTGCCAAATATTTTTTCTCCTAAAGCAAAACAATTAGCATCATTATTTATAAATACCGGTATTTTGTATCGTTGATGTAATATTTTTTTTAATGCAATTTCTTTCCATGCTGGTATATTTTGAACGTCATAAACAATTCCCGTCAAACTATCTACAACACCTGGTACGCCAACTCCGATGCCTTGAGTATCGGTAGTAATTACACTATCTATAATTTTTATAAGCTTATTTATAGTTTCTTCTTCATTCAAACCGATATCAACACCTACACATATTTCCTCTTCAATTGTACTCTTCTTTACTCGTCCTATTTTAAAATTGGTACCTCCAATATCTACACCCAACAATTCTCTGTCCATAATTATTATAGTTCTTTTTATAATTGGATCGTTTTATTATTTACTAAAGGTTTTGCCCAAAACCCAACAGATAGGATGAAAATCAAAGGAATTATCAGAAAAAACATACCAGTTCTTAAATTTGAAATTTCCCCCAGCCATCCCACAATAAACGGAACGACGGCTCCTCCGGCAATACCAGTACATAAAATTCCAGAAAGCGAACCATGATGATTTCTTATAGAATTGAGCCCCAAAGAGAAAATAATTGACCACATTACTGATATAAAAAAGCCGATAAGTGGAAATGCAATTAAAGAGACTTCTGAAGTTCCGGTAAGAGCAAATACCAATGAAATTATAGTAGCAACAGTTGCAAAAATTAAAACTTTTCGACTGTCCATTATCTTTAATAAAAGTAAACCCAACAGACATCCAATAGTAAGCATTGCCCAGAAATAAGCAACCGTATTTGCTCCTACAGTTTGTGCATCTAAACTATGATACTCAAGCAAAAATTGTGAAATCCAATTACCTACGCCCTGTTCAGTACCTACATAACAAAAGATTCCAATAAAATATAGGAGTGTCCATTTATTTTTTAAAAGTTTAATGTATGAACTAGAATCTCCCGCCTTTTCATCTTCCTTCTTTTCAATTTTCGGATATTTAGTAACCAGAACAATTATAAGTAATAAAAATGCTATTATAGAAAACACCACATATAATGACACCCATGGAAGGTTATCTGGTACTAAACTTTTTAAAATAACAGCTACACTATTTTCATCTCTGGTGACATCGTTGACTAGATATTTATATAAATAAGGGCTTAGAAAAGATGCAAGACCAAAAATTAATTGTGCTAAGACTGAATTAAATGCAAAATGTTCTCCTCCTCCTGCAACACGTAACATAGGATTAATGATTACTTGTAAAATAGCCATGCTACAGCCCAAACTAAAAAGGGTAATACTAAAAGCCAGATATCCGGGAAAAATAACGAAAAGTAAAGATGCCAAAATCATGACTAGAAAAGAAAATGCTAAAAGCTTTTTATCACTATATTTTTCGGATAAAAATCCCGCAGGTATAGACATTACACCATAGGCGATAAAGAAAGCAAATGGCAATAAGCCTGTGAGCGTTAGGCTTAAATCAAAACTTTCCCTTACATCAACAATAATTGAATTAAGGATATTTGTAATAAATGATATAACAAAAAATATGAGCATTACTAAGCCTATGATATGGTAATATCTTTTGGAAGTTGTGGTCATTTTTTTACTTTTTTGAAAGGGTTAATAAATTTTTAAAAATTTAGCACATCACTCTAGGGTCAATGCTATTTTTTTCCAATCATTGGAAACAACTGCTTTATTTCTTCTATTGAGGGTTGCTTTCCGTATTCGCAAATTTCAAAAAATTCTACATGATTAATATTTGCGGGATCTAAAGCCGGGTACCATTTTTTTATAGCATCTTTATCATTTTCACTCCAATTTTTTTGAGCCGCATAGCGTTTCTTTAACCATGCTAATTTTTCATCGGCTCCTTTTGGTATTTCACTTTCTTTCATACCATTTGTCCATGGCAACCATTCAAACATTTGTGAATCATGAGCAGCAAGGGCTTTGATTTTTTTATCTACAACATTATCGATAACTACAGCTATATCTTTAGAAAATGGATATGGTTTCTGAAAACGATCTTTCATATAAAGAAAAAGCGGATTTTTTTTAAGCGGTGGAGTATCAGGAGTTACATTCGGAACAATTACCAAATAGGCGGCATCTTGCACAACTACGCCGGCGTTTCTATGATCAGGATGATAATCGTTAGGCCTTAACCCCAATACGATATCAGCATCCCATTCACGTATTTTTCTTATAACTTGATGTCTTACATGTAAGGTTGGAATTAACTCAGCATCATGATTGTCAAGAACATCATAGGTAACACCTAAAATTTTTCCAGCCCTTTGTGCTTCAGCACGTCTTCTTTTTCCTAAAGCACCACCCCCTTCACTTTGGTGACCTGCATCACCATTAGTGAGTGAAACAAATTTTACCTTATGACCCATCTTAGCGAATATTGCTGCAGTTCCTCCAAATTTAGAATCACAATCATCAGGGTGTGCCCCGAAAGCGATTATTTTTAAGGGTTGATTTTGACTATTTTGGGCGTTTGTAAATACGCCTGTAACTAACAGGAGTAATACTATTATTGTTTTTTTCATTATTTTTTATTTAGAATTTAACATGGGGAAAAGTTCCAGAATTTCTTCATCTGTTGGTTGTTTTCCGTATTCGCATATTTCAAAAGCTTCAGCATACTCAACCGAATTACCTACTTTTGTTCCATACCATTTTATAAGAGATTGTCTAATTTCAGACGTAATAGTACCTTTACCACCCCATATTTTTTTGAGATATTCAAATCTCTTGGATTTATCATTTGGAACATTTGCTAAATCACCTTCGGTCCAAGGCAACCATTCGTAAAATTGAGATTCATGGGCGTCTAAACCATTCATTTTTTTATTCAATGTACTTGTAATATCAACAGCAATATCTGGCTGAAAAGTATATGGTTTTTGGAAATGGTCTTGTAAATAAAGAAATACTGGGTTTTTCTCAAGAGGAGGTGTATCAGGAGCAACATTTGGAACAATGACCAAATACGCTGCGTCTTGCACTAATACTCCCGTATACCGATGATCTGGATGGTAATCTACAGGCCTATGCGTAATCACAACATCTGCATTCCAATTTCTTATTTCTCTGATTATTTGGTGTCTTACATCCAATGTTGGGAAGAGTTCAGCATCATGATTATCTAATACAGTATATGCTTCTATGCCTAATCTCTTTGCTGCTTCTTTAGCTTCTGCTCTTCTAATTTTTGCAAGTGCGCCTCCTCCTTTATTAAAATGACCTGCATCTCCATTAGTAACAGAAACAAATTTTACATGATGTCCCATTTCTGCAAAAAGTGCTGCAGTGCCACCAATCTTATTGTCACAATCATCGGGATGCGCTCCAAAAACAATTATATTCAATTCTTTATCAATTTTATTTTGAGCTTCAATCTTCACAATACTACCTAAAAGTATCGTATTTATCCAAGTATATAAAAAGACTTTTTTTATCATAAGTACTACATTTATATGTTATTAAAGTGAGGACAAGCAGTTTCTGAGACTGCTTGTCCATGACTAAGCAAATTCAACTAACTTAATAAAAACATTCAACTTATGACTTAATTACCGTTTTGTACAAAGTTGGGGTTAATATCCATTTCTCTTTGAGGGATAAAAAATAAATTTCTCACCGCTGATTGGGAAATGAAAGGTTCTGCCTCACTGATCTTTTGAGCTGCTACTCCAAATCTTTTCAAATCTGGCCATCTATGATTTTCAAAGGCAAGTTCTACTTGTCTTTCGTGTAATAGTTTTTCCATAAAATTCCCAGGAGTTGATGCATCAATGTCAAGCAACCCTGCTCTGTTTCTTACCTGATTTATCAAGCCGTAGCTTTCAGGTGATTCTCCAATAGCTTCTGCCAACATTAAAAGGACATCGGCATATCTAAACACTATGAAATTAACATCTGAATCATTTTCAGAAGGAGGATTACTTTCATATTTTCTAACATAATTTGCAGTAGTAATAACTCCATCATTAGGATTTACCCAAGTTGTTCCCATAGATGGTTGAAATCTTTGGTCGTTAGCTTTATAGGCATTTTGCATGACTAGTGTAGGACGATTTCTGCCGAATCCTTGTCCGTTCTGTAAAAACCCACTTGGTGAAAAATCATTAGTAAAAGCGCTTCCTTGGTCAATACCGCCACTTATAAATTGTACTTCAAATATAGATTCTGCATTATTTTCATTGGCTGCCCCCCATAAATCTGAATAATTACCTATTAAACTATAATTATAGTCACTGATAATACGTCTTAACACAGTTTCTGCAGAGCTATTATTCCCCATAGTTAATAATACTTTAGCCAGTAATGTAGCTGCTGCCCCTTTTGTTGCTCTTCCTACATCGTTATTCGATACCAAAAGGTTTTGTTCAGCTGTTTGTAAATCAGTTACCAACTGATGATAAACCGTATTTGCGTCTACTTGAATAAGGTCTTCCCCAGGAATAAAAGGTGTGAGTTGCAATGGAATGTTACCATATGCAACAGCGAGATGATAGTAAATCAATGACCTAAGAAATAATGCTTCCCCTATAATTCGATTTTTTAGGGTTGCGTCCATATCTATTGGGTCAATTCTATTCAGTATGACATTACTATTGGCTATAACCCTGTAAGACCCAATCCACGCAGCGTCTATCTGTTCGTTTAAAGCATCTTCAGTAAAAGCATTAATTTCTGTAAATACCCTGGCTAAACCAGTTTGATCAGGACCTTGGTCAGTATTATCACCACGCATTTCGAACATCGTCCAATATGCCCTTCCGTAAACTCCATTATCTTGTAAGCCAGCATAGCTTGCATTAATACCAAAAATAAAATCATTGGCATTATTGTAAAAATCGGCCCCGTTTCGATTTGATGTAGGAGCAATATCTGTAAAATTATCGCTACAAGAAGCAACTATAATTCCGATTATTAAGGTTGTGAATATTTTTTTCATTGTGATTATTTTTTTAGTTAAAAATTGAGGTTAAACCCCAATGCTATTGTCTTAGTTAAAGGAAATGCACCGTAATCTTCTCCTGGAGTTAAGCTCCCAGTAATGTTACTTACTTCAGGGTTGTAACCCAAATAATCTGTATCTGTGAACAAATTTGTACCGGTTAAATATATCCTTAGTTTATCAACAGATCCTCCTAATAATTTTTTAGCAGGAAGTGTATAACCTAATGTTATATTTCTTAAACGAATAAAAGATCCATCTTCAACCTGAAAGGATGATGGTCTGTTATTATTACCATGATTTCCGGTTGCTCTATCGGCCCTTGGTATTTGTCCATTACCCGGCTCTAACGCAGATCTCCATCTCTGGTTAAAAATTGCATAAGAATTAAAATTGGCCTCTCCATTTTTAAGGTGTCTGGAGGTAAGATTTAAGATTTCGTTTCCTTCTACTCCTTGAACTAATATACTAAGATCAAAATCTTTGTATCCAAATCTATTGGTAATACCCCAAGTAAAATCTGGGAAATAACTACCAGTTACAGTTCTATCGTCAGGAGTTATTTGTCCATCTCCATCGACATCCTTGAACCTAAAATCACCAGGTGCTGGATTTGGAGCCTGCGTGTCAAAAGGAGCACTATCTATTTCGGCTTGTGTTTGATAAATACCTTCTACCACATAACCATAATAACTTCCAATAGCATCTCCTACACGGGTAACATGCCTTACACCTGCTCCTCCGGCCGAAAAGATAGGTTCATTTTTCTCATTAAGAGATATTACTTCGTTATCATTAGTAGAAAAATTGATATCAGTATCCCAAGTGAAATCACCTACAAAATTTCGAGAACGCAAGGCTAATTCAAAGCCTCGATTCCTTACTTCACCCAAATTCTGCAATGCAGTATTGAAACCCGAAACCGATGAGATACTTACATTTAACAATAAATCTTCTGTTGTTGTACTATAATAATCAGCCAATAAGAATAAGCGATTATTGAACATTCCTAATTCTATACCGACGTCTGTTTGAGTTGACTTTTCCCAGGTAAGTTCCGGATTTGGAATTGTAGATTGAACAAGACCATTCACTTCATTTCCGTTGAAGTTATAATTATCAGGACTTAACAATCCAATTGCGCCAAAGTTTGGGATCTCAAAATTTCCTGTTTGACCCCAGCTGGCTCTAATTTTTAGTTCAGATATCGACTCTATAGAACTCAAGAAATCTTCTTCACTTACTCTCCATCCCAATGAAAATGATGGAAAGTATCCTGTCTTGTTATTTGTCCCGAAACGAGATGATTTATCAGTTCTTATAGTTCCAGTAAAAAGATATTTGTCTTTAAAACTGTAATTTAACCTGAACAATGCCGAAACCAAAGACCATTCTTCTTTAACCGAAGTTCCAGCAAACACTTGTCCTCCACTAATCGTTGGGACTAAATCGTCCGGGAAGTTATCAGCTTGTACTTGTTTAATATTAACTTCATCCTTTTGAACGGTATAACCCATAATAGCATTAAAATAATGATCACCAATTTCTTTTTCCCAATTCAAAGTGTTTTCCCATAACCAATTGACTTCTGTAGAAGAAGCCGCTTGAGCATATGATTCACCCTCTGCGGCATTCCTATATAGAAGCGAGTTATCTCTAAAAAAATCACGATTGAATACATTAATATAAGTCCCTGCGAATGTTTTAAAAGTTAATTCAGGAAGAATATCATAAGAAAGCCCTAAAGATGCACGGGTTTGGAACTGAAATAATCTGTCATCGACTGATTGTATAATAGCTAGTGGATTACTTGCTGTTGTTGTACCTCCTCCAAGAAAGGATTGATTGTCTGTTTGATTAATTGAACCATCTGCATTATATGGTTTTACAGTTGGTGAATGCACCAATGCGGAATATACAATTCCTGGAGGCCTTGCAAAATATGGGGCATTAACCGGTTTTCTTTGATTATCGGTTACAGCAGGTGCTAACCTAATATCTAGATTGAGTTTTTCAGTTAATTGTGAGTTAAGGTTCAATAACGCATTATATCTCTCATATTGAGATCCGTCTACTATACCTTCTTGATTATAATATCCCCCTGATACAAAAAAACTTGATTTGTTTTTCACTGGTGATGCATAAGAAAGATTATAGCTTTGTACTATCCCAGAATCAAAAATAAGATCTTGCCAGTCTGTGTCTGTACCATCCCAATTCAAAAATGACTCGGGCATTTCATAATTTGTATCACCTCTATCACCAGGCCCAATAGGATCATTAATAGAAGCACTTGGAACCGATGAAAGATAATTGTTATTTCGTGCATCACGGGTATAATCAATCAATTCTTGAGAGTTCATCAAGTTAATTTTATTTGCTAAGGTTTGTACGCCGACAAAAGAGTTGAACGAAAAAGCACCTTCATCAGTTGTGGTTCCTTTTTTGGTTGTAATAATTACGACACCATTTCCACCCCTTGAACCATAAATGGCAGCTGCAGATGCATCTTTTAAGATCTCTATTGATGCAATATCATTAGGATTAATAGTTGCTAAAGGGTTCGCTGCTGGTTCCTGAAATCTACCAGCCCTTCTGGCTAATTCACCTTGTATACCTACAGATGTAACATTTTTAGATATAGGAATTCCATCTACAACGAATAGCGGATCGTTGCCTGCTGATATAGATCCTGTACCGCGAATCCTGATAGTTGGGCTAGCTCCTGGTTCACCAGTGGTTTCCTGTACCTGTACTCCAGCAACTTGACCAATGATAGCATTCTCTAAACTTACTACAGGTATATCAGCAATGTCCTTCGATGAAACAGACGCTACAGAACCAGATACCCTTTTCTTGGCCAAAGTTCCATATCCAACTACCACCACTTCATCGAGAGAAGCAGCATCTGCCAAAAGAATTATAGATACAGTTGTTTTATTTGTAATATCAACTTCTTGAGTTTTAAAACCTATATAAGACACTATTAATGTGTTGGCATCATTCGGCAGACTTAATTCGAAATTTCCATCAAAATCCGTTACGGTTCCTACAGTTGTTCCTTTTACCAAAACACTTGCTCCAAGTAATGGCACATTATTTGCGTCGACTACCGTACCATTGATTTTTTGTTGAACTTGTTGTTTAGAATCATTAATTACGGTCTTTTCCTCAACTACAATTTCATTTTTTTTCGTTAACACGAAAACGAAGTAATTGTCTGATAAACTTTGCTTTAACAGTTTAGTTATTTTTATCTCTCCTTTTTTTAACTGCACCTTTGAGGTATTCTTAAATAGATCTTTAGGATAAATAAAACGATAATCTGTTTGTTGTTTGATAATTCTAAAGACTTGATCAACTGTAACTAATTGATCTTTGTCTATGATTACCTTTTCTTGAGAAAACGATTTTTCTGTTGTAAAACTATAAACAGTTGTACACAGTAATAAGACAAACGTTTTCATAATCATCAAAAGCAGCCGTTTTCGAATAAAATAACGGACATTAATTAATTTAATTTCCATAAATTTGTTGGTGTTAGTTATACATTCAATTAATACTTAATAGAGGGATGAAGTTGGATACAGTAAAATGTTTTTACCTCACTCCCTTTTTTTATTCTAATAATACCTTTTTATTTTTGACTTGAAAATCCTTAATTATTCCAAAATTTTTAATGCTAGATAGTATTTCTTCCAAATTTTGATCTTTACCTAACACGCCCATAAATTCTTCATTTTCAATAGTCTTATTTTTAAAAACTATATCCACATCGTACCAACGGGATAACACCTTCATTATCTCTTTAAGCGATTTTTCTTCAAAACTGAATATCCCGTCCTTCCAAGAGGTTTCGTTATAAACGTCTACATTCTTAACCGATATGGTGTTGGTGTTAATATTAAGGTTTGATTGTTGATTAGGCACTAAATTTTGTTTTTTTCCTTCAAAATTCACAATGACATTTCCCTCCACCAAAGTCGTGGATATATTGGTTTCGTCTTTATAAGCTTTGATATTGAATTCGGTACCTAATACTTCAACTTCCTGTACTAAGGTATTTACCTTGAAGTTTGCACCATCGTGATCCGTACTTGATGACACATCGAAATAGGCTTCTCCGTAAACTAACTCTACTTGTCTTGTCTCTCCATTATTGAATGCTACTGGATATTTTAACTGTGATTCGGAGTTTAACCAGACTTCTGTACCATCTGAAAGTATTACATGAAATTGACCGCCTCTAGGGATCGTTAGATAGTTATATTTGATTTCTGCTTTAGAATTGCTTACAACATTATAAATTAATTCTTCTCCATTGCTGTTTAAGTTACCTGCTATGTAATCTTGACCTTTTCCTAACATTATATCAGATCCGTCTTCTAAAGTAAGTATCGCTTTATCCGTACCGATCTCAATAGTGTTATTTACAATAATGGGCTCATTAACTTGTGCATTGTCTTTGTTGAAAACATAAGAGATTGATATTAAAATCACAACAGAAGCTGCAATCGCATACTTCCAGTAATTATTCTTTTGCTTTGATGCTTCTATTTTACTTTCAATAGCTTTCCAACCATTTTCAATATTAATATTGTGAATATCATTTTGATAATTCGCTTTTACATTATCAAAATAATTTTTGTGAGCTTTTCTCTCATTATACCATTTAGAAAAAATAATTCTCTCTTCCGCAGTAAGCGTTTTCTTAAGATTTTTTATAATTAATTTAAATTCCATTTAATCCGATTTATAGGCCTTATAATATAAAGACAACTAAAAACCAAAAAAGGGTGACAAAAGACGAAGAAATCTTTAAAAATTTTCATAAAAAGATAACAATGTGTTAATAAACGTATTTGGTCATTAACACATTTGTAGCAAAACAATAATAGAGGTTACGAGCGCTGTAATTTTTGATTTTGCTCTTTTTAATTGCGTTTTAACGGTGTTAACAGAAATACCAAGTTCGTCGGCAATTTCTGAATACTTATAATTATGTAAGAATTTTAATTTTACAACTTGTTGCATTTTGTCAGGAAGCGCATCAACAATCTTTAAGATTTGGTGATATACGATTTTTTTGTCTTCTTCTGAAGTGGAATCGAAAACATGCTCGGTAATGAGGTTGAGATTAAACTCCAGAAACTCAAAGTTGTCTGTAACTTTTATGGATTTTAAAAAGTTTAAACACCTATTACGCACCATGGCATAGAGATAGCCTTTTAATGATGTTTTAATTTTCAATTTATCTGCATTCTCCCATATATAGATGAACGTTTCCTGTACTATATCCTCGCTCGAATCCTTATCGAAAAGGTAGCCATTTGCATAAACAACCAAATCTTTATAGTTCTTGTTAAAAAAATTCTTAAAGACTTTTCGGTTACGTTTGCTTATTTCCTCAAGAATAAGGTTCATCTGTTTTTAAGGAAGTATTAGTGTTAAACAAATCTATGGAAAAACTAGGTCACTCCCCGTTTTTATTATTTATTTAATATTTAGGCAACTAATTGCAAAAACCGTTTTATAATGCAATATCGCATCACTAAATAAGCTCTTAACTGGCAAATAGTCCCATTGAACACCTATTTTTAGTTTGTATAGTAGTGGTATTAATGGTCTCATAAAGAGGTGCTTTGGGCTTAAAGTCTCGTTTTGTCTCTGGTAAATATGGAACTATTTCCATTTCTATCATATCTTTGCTCAGTACTTGGTACATAATGGGTTGCTTTTGCATATTTTATGCGTGATAACGTAAATATCGGCACCCCGTTCTTTTTTATTAACAAAATACAACTTATTAACAAAGAAAAAAGGAGGCAAAAAAAGAAACTTCATCATCATTATCTTTGTTCTTTTAAAGTGATATTTTATAAAAACAAATCTAAAGGAGGCAGAGCCATCGAGGTATCAAAACAAACATAATTGATTTCTATGTATCTCTTTATAGTTCGATTTTCCTTGATTTTGGAGATATTTCTTGATCACCTCCTCATCAGCATACTGTCCTACCGTGTTCACATAGTATCTGCTTATCCAAAATTTTCCACCACAGAACAACCTTTTTCACCTCGGGATGAAGCCTGAAAATCTCTTTTGCCGTAATACTTTTAACAGCACCGATTATCTTTTTAGGGGCATTTGAAGAAACGCTCTGAATCAAAAAATGGACGTGGTCTCTATCAAGTCCAATCTCCAAAAAATGAATTTCATATCGCTCTTCTATCTTCAGGCAGATCTCCTTAAACGTTACAGAAATCTCATCGCTCAATACATCCCTCCTATATTTGATGGGGCAAACAAAATGATAAAGAAGCAAACCCTTGTTATGTCTTTTATGGATATGTTCACTCATAATCACAAATATAAATTTCTTGATAGGTTCCAAAAGACGCTGGTCTCAACTCTACATTATAATTAACAGCAGTTGCATTTGCTGGAACATCATTGATATCTAAACCACTTTCCAATGCCACTATTTGCTATAGCATCAATTTGAGCTTGTGTTAATTTTACTGTATAATTACCGTTAGGGTTGCCGCCACCAAACAATTTGTGGTCGCTTCTTATATAATTTAAACCAGCTTTGATAGTGTGGTTTTCTAAATAATATTTGAATTTTTGTTGTACTTGAACCGTGTTTTCAATGGCATTGAAGAAATAACCGAGATGCCCTAAAATAGCCAAGGTTTCATCAGTGGTTCCCAAAACCACAACTTGTGGCGAATTTTTACGCAACGGATTGGCATAATTCCAGTTAAAACGACTGTATTGGATATGGGTTTCGCCACTTATTTTTCCAAAATTATATACATTTTTTAAAGCCAGTAACAGACTGTTTCTTTTTTTTGTGTTTGCTGACGATGGAAAAGCAACATCACCTTATGAAATATTTTCTTTAGATGCCCTTGCAGGCGTTTGCCCCTAAAATCATTTATGGTATTGTGGTCGGGCTTACTTTGCCCACTGAGTCACATAAAATGAATGTTCTCATGTAAGGCCTGTTCTATTTTTCGCGAAGAATAAAGGTTACGTAAATACGCATAAATAATAACCTTGAGCAGCATGCGTGGATTATAACTTGAGGTGCCACCACCTTTGTGACTTTTTTCTAAAGCACTAATATCTACACTATCAATAATCATGTTTACAATGCGAACTGGATGATTCTTTGGAACTAAATCATCATAACTTGGCGGTAAAAGACTTAACTGGTCTTGGTCATAGGTCTTAAAAACTACTTTTCTGATCATTCTTAAAGTTAAGAATTTACTAGAAAAATTGCAAAAAAAAGACTGCCTTTTCTGACCTTTTTTTATTTCACATAGTACAGAATAAGTACAGAATTGAGTTATTTTCAGTTCCAAAATGTAAATGATATCATTTGATGAGTTTTACATTTAATTTTATGAAACTACTTATGTTCTTTTATAGCAGAATTTGTTTGACCTTGTACACTTTCCAGTTCCTCTATTTTTGAAATTTATTTCCTTTTTAATATAATTGATTATTAAATTATTAATAAGAGCATAAATTAGTTCTTATGCTGAAAATTTTACGTATCTTTATTGTATGAAAACAAAGGTGAAGAAGCGTAAGAACCAAGATGCCCAAGAGGAAACACGGTTGCGTGTGGCCGATTATCTCCGCAAGAAATTGGGCACCCAGAGACAGGCCGCCGAGATTTTCGGTATCACCGAGCGTTCGGTAAACAAGATATGGGCGCGGTACAGGGCCGGCGGCAAGCGCGCGCTGTGCAGCAGGAAACGTGGTGTGCAGGGCGGCATGAAACTCAAGAAGGACCAGGCCCATAAGGTGCGGGAACTTATCAGGGAAAAACTTCCCGAGCAGTTGAAGCTCCCCTTCGGACTTTGGACAAGGGAAGCCGTACAGCAGCTGATATCGCAGAAGTTCGGCGTCGAGCTGTCGCGCTGGCAGGTAGGGCGCTACCTGAAAAAATGGGGGTACACTCCCCAAAAGCCCATAAGAAAGGCGTTCGAGCAAAAGCCGGAAAACGTACGGAAATGGCTGGAGGAAGAATATCCGGCGATAGAAAAAAGGGCAAAGGCAGAAAGAGCGATAATATACTTTGGGGACGAGACGGGCTGCAGGAGCGACCACCAGGCAGGCAAGAGCTATGCCCCTAAAGGAAAAACGCCTATAATAAAGGCAACGGGGAAAAGATACACGGTCAATATGATCTCCGCAATAAGCAACAGGGGGCATCTGCAGTTCATGTTGATGGAGAAGGGCTTCAACAGCGAGGTCTTTAAGATGTTCTTGCTACTGATGATAAAGTATAGCAATAAAAAGATATTTTTCATTACCGATAACCATCCCGCCCACAAGACCATCAAACTTGACCAATGGCTAGAGGAGAACAATGATAAGATCGAAGTATTGTTCATCCCGCCCTATTCCCCGGAACTGAATCCCCAGGAATACGTCAACCAAGATCTGAAGACCAATATTATCGGCAAGAAAAGGGCGATCAACAAGGAACAGCTAAAGGAAAATATCAATGATTTTATGAACAAAAGAAAAAAGGACAAACCACAAGTGAAAAAATATTTTCATCACAGACACGCCAGATATGCTGCCTGACAATCTTATAAGAACTAAATAACCTAACGATTAATAACTATAAATCCGTAGTGAGATTTAAAAAGCCGAATCGTTGTACTCCTAAAGCTTTGATTTTATATTCTAAATTAGGTTCTTAAATACTCAAAAAAACCATGTACAAACTTTTATCTGCAAGCCGAATTTTTTTTTCGTAATTTACACTTATCGCTATACAAAATAATTTAGTTGATTTATCAAATAGTTTGGAGGTTTAACCAAGGATGGTATATCACTAATTTCTGAACACACAGTTGTTAGAGTTTTTAAACGAGGCATAGTAGAGTTTGACAAACATTAGGATAGCGAACAGATTAGAAAGGCATTGGAAAAAAAACAAATAGCAAAAATGCAAAATAGTTTGTAGTCCCACTATTTCAATTTTAATATCTTTACATAAAATTTTTTAACAAAAGAAGATTTGGCCTCACCTACAGATAACCCGGTATTATTAGTTTCCCCTATTTTTTTTGTATGTATTTTCTTGGAATATGCTTATAGTAAAGTTAATAAGCATAAACATGTTTACAGCATTAAAGATTCATTGATGAATGGTTTTTTTACTGCCGGTATTATGTTTATTGAAGTTACATTAAGTTTTATGTCTGCGGCTGCAATTTTTTATTTTGTATACTTTACATTTAATACTGTGGATGATGGTTTGCATTATAACATTTTAGGCTATTCTTCTTTTGGATACCAATGGTATATTTGGATAATTTGTCTAATTCTGTGTGAGTTCAGTCAATATTGGGTGCATAGACTAAATCATACGGTACGTTTTTTGTGGGCCGCACATGTGGTACATCACACCTCAGAACATTTTAATCTAAGTACCTCCTTTAGGCTGAGTTGGTTGTCAAAAATTTATAAACCATTTTTCTATATGTGGATCCCTGTTTTAGGATTTCATCCAGAAATGATTTTGTTTTGTTTTGCACTTCAGATTATTTGGCAATTCTTTTTGCATACACCTTATTGCCCAAAACTAAAATGGGCGAGTTTTTTATTCGTAACTCCAAAACATCATCAAGTGCACCATGCAAGTAATACGCCTTATCTAGATAAGAACCATGGGGCTATTCTCTCTATATTTGATAGACTTTTTGGAAGCTATAAAGAATATGATACCGATGTGACAATTAAGTATGGTACACTTATGCCAACAAATCTTTCCAATCCTGCTGATATCATCCTCCATGAATATCGTTATTTATGGAAGGACGTAATAAATTCCAAATCGGTTTTTGAGGCATTAAGCTATATTTTCCGCCCACCTGGTTGGAACCCAAATGGCTTAACAAAAACTACAAAACAGCTTCAACAAGAATATAATCTTTCCTTAAAAAATTAGAATAAAAAAGCCCATCAAAATTTGATGGGCTTTCAATATATAAAGTAAATCAGAATTACTCTTCTTTCTTATCTTCTCTAGGTTTTCTATCTTCTCTAGGTTTTCTATCGTCTCTGCGGTTATCGCGTCCACGATTATCTCTACCTCTGTTATCACGTCCACCACGACTATCCCTAGAGTTGTCTCTAGGTGGTCTTGCTACATAACCTTCTGGTTTTGGTAAAATAGCTTTACGAGATACTTTTTCTTTACGAGTTCTTGGATCTTGTCCAAAATACTTCACATCAAAAACATCACCCATATTTACTACATCAGATACATTTTCAGTACGTTCCCAAGCCAATTCACTTACGTGCAATAACACCTCGTTTCCTGGAGCATCCATATATTCTACAACAGCACCAAAGTCAAGCATTTTAATCACTTTTACTTGGTAAACATTACCAACTGTAGGCTTAAACATTAACGAGTCTATTTTTGTCATAACAGCATCAATACCTGTACGGCCAACACCTAAAATCTCTACAACACCTTCTTCGGTCACGGGATCTTCGTTAATAACAATAGTGGTCTCAGTTTCTTTTTGTAATTCTTGAATTACTTTTCCGCCTGGTCCAATTAACGCACCAATAAATTCATTAGGAATTCTTCTGGTAACCATTGTAGGAGCGTGATCCTTAACTTCTGCATTTGGAGCAGCAATAGTTTCTGTTAATTTTTCTAAGATATGTAAACGGCCATTACGAGCTTGTTTTAAAGCATCCACAAGGATTTCATAAGACAATCCTTTTACTTTAATATCCATTTGGCAAGCCGTAATACCATCGGCAGTACCAGTCACTTTAAAATCCATATCACCTAAGTGATCTTCATCACCTAAAATATCAGATAATACCGCATATTTTCCAGAATCGGCATCAGAAATTAATCCCATAGCAATACCAGAAACTGGTTTTTTCATTTGCACACCAGCATCCATAAGTGCTATGGTACCAGAACAAACTGTTGCCATTGAAGAAGAACCGTTAGATTCTAATACTTCAGAAACGATACGCACTGTATATGGGCATTCCTCGGGAATCATGCCTTTTAAAGCACGTTGTGCTAAATTACCATGTCCAACTTCTCTACGAGATGTTCCCCGAATTGGTCTTGCTTCTCCAGTACAAAAAGGAGGGAAGTTATAATGTAAGTAGAAACGCTCTTCACCTTCAAAAGATGGCATGTCTAATTGGTTTGCATCTCTAGATGTTCCTAAAGTTACTGTAGCTAAAGCTTGAGTTTCTCCACGTGTAAAAATTGCTGAACCATGTGTTGATGGTAAATAATCAATTTCACACCAAATAGGTCTAATCTCATCTGTTTGACGACCATCTAATCGTAAACCTTCATTTAAAGTTAAATCACGAATAGCTGCTTTTTCAGCTTTACGATAATAATCAGAAACTAAACCACCATAATCTTCTAGTTCTTCTTCAGAAAACGTCGCTTTAATGTCTTCTTTTATTTCTTGAAATGCAGCACTTCTTTCATGTTTGGCAGATCCGGCTTTTGCAATAGCATACACTTTATCATAAGCCATATCATGAACTTTCTTCGCTAAATCTTCATCTTCTCTTTCACCTTCATATTCACGAATGGCTTTCTTTCCAAAGGCTTCAGCTAGTCTAACTTGAGCAGCACATTGTACTTTAATAGCTTCGTGAGCAAACTTAATGGCATCTGCCATTTCTTCTTCAGAAATCTCATCCATTTCACCTTCTACCATCATTACTGAATCGGCAGAAGCACCAATCATCATATCTAAATCAGATTCTTCTAATTGAGCACGTGTTGGGTTGATTACAAATTCACCATTAACACGACCAACTCTTGCTTCAGAGATTGGGCATTCAAAAGGAAAATCTGATAATTGAATGGCAGCCGAAGCAGCTAATCCTGCCATAGCATCTGGCATAACGTCTTCATCATGAGACATTAATTGGATCATCACCTGAGTTTCAGAATGATAATCTTTTGGGAATAATGGACGTAATACTCTGTCCACTAAACGCATCGTTAAAACTTCACCATCACTCGGTCTTGCTTCTCTTTTAAAGAAACCTCCAGGGTAACGTCCTGCCGCAGCAAATTTTTCTCTATAATCTACCGTTAAAGGTAGAAAATTAAGGTCTTTCTGTTCGTAATTGGAAACAACTGTACATAATAACATACATTTTCCTGACTGAACAACAACAGAACCGTGTGCCTGTTTTGCTAATTTTCCAGTTTCAATAGAAATTTCTCTACCGTCACCTAGGTCAATGACCTCTCTAAACACTTTTGGAATCATAAATTTTTTAATTCTAATTAAACAATGGTCGTTGTGTTGTGTGTAGTTGTTGTGTGACCAATGAAAAACTGTAATTAGCTTCTTCAAAATTTGTCATTGCGAATCACACGTTTTTGTGTGATGTGGCAATCTGCTTATTTATTGTGAGATTACCATGCTTCTACTGCGCTCAGCACAGGCTAGTTACTTTACTCGTAATGACATGTAACTTTTAATATTAAAACAAAAAAGAGGCTATATAGCCTCTTT
The DNA here is from genome assembly GCF_006974145.1 of Changchengzhania lutea. Taxonomy (NCBI): domain Bacteria; kingdom Pseudomonadati; phylum Bacteroidota; class Flavobacteriia; order Flavobacteriales; family Flavobacteriaceae; genus Changchengzhania; species Changchengzhania lutea. Next base: position 2,711,377 of record NZ_CP039456.1, read on the forward strand.
TTCTTATTTTCTTAATCCTAATTCTTTTACTATGGCACGATATCTTAAGACATCTTTTTTAGTTAAGTAATCTAGTAAGCTTCTTCTTTTACCTACTAACATTACTAAAGAACGTTCTGTATTATAATCTTTACGATTGTTTTTTAAGTGTGCTGTTAAGTGTTCAATTCTTTGGGTAAACAAAGCGATTTGTCCTTCTGCAGAACCAGTATCGTTTTTATCTTTACCGTGTTTTGCAAACATGTCTTGTTTTGCTTCTTTTGATAAATACATTCTAATATTATTGTAAATGATTGTTATGTACACGAAAGCCCTTCTTTCGAGCGGCAAATATAATGAATAATTTAAATTTTAAGGAATAGAAGCAAAAATTCTTTTTTTAAAATGAAGTAAAATTCTTTTTTTTAAAACGAAGTTAGTCCTATGGTAATCAGTGGTTTTTGAAAAAAAAAGTCATATTTTTAGTTATGTACTGTTAGTTCATTCAAATATGCCTAAATATATAGACCAAATTAAAGATAAGCTGTTTGAGAATATTTTTTCCTATGTAAAGGGCGGAATAGCTATTTTAAGTCTTGAAGGTAAATGGGTAAAGGTTAATCAAAGTGTAGTTGATTATTTAGGATATTCTGAAGAGGAATTTCATAACATGCTATTTCAAGATATTACCCATAAGGACGATCTGGACATGAAGTTAGATTGTTTAAAGGCACTCCTTAATGATGATAACGATAACTATTAAATTGAAAAACGATATTTTCATAAAAGTGGCCGTATTATTTGGGCCATGGTATCTGCTTCAATTGTAATAAACCGAGAAGGGGAACCTATATATATAGTTTCGAAAATATATGATATTTCAAAACAAAAAACTGATAGAGATCGATTGGAAATTATGCTCGATGTGACCAAAGAGTAGAATAATCGATTATCCAGTTTTTGGTGAAATCATAACGCATAATTTAAGAACTCATGCTTCAAATTTGAGTACTTTAGTGTCTTTTTTAGAAGGAATCGCATGGACTAACTCAAGATGAAAAATTTTGAACTTTTAAAAGGATCCGTCATCAATCTGAGCCAGACGGTGTCTCACCTCACAGAAGTTGCAAAAATAAAGTCTATTGATGAGAATAAAATAGAACCACTTAATTTAAAAATTTACGTTACCCATGCCATTTATAACATAAGTGCTTTAGCAAAAAATAAAAAATGTATTATCGAAAATCATGTTAATAAAGACCATCTGGTAAATGCTGTGCCTGCTTATTTAGACAATATTATTTTGAATTTTTTAACCAATGCCATTAAATACCGCGCCGAAAACAGAGCTACCACAATAAAATTATAAAGTGAAATTGAAAATGACTATGTGGTATTTCATATCGAAGGTAATGGAATGGGTATCGATTTGGAAAACATGGCGACAAGTTGTTTCAGATGTATAAAACATTCCACAGAAATAAAGATGCTTTAGGCATAGGGCTTTTTATTACCCGAAATCATATTGAACCGTTTGGAGGTAAAATCAAAGTAAAAAGCGAATTTGATGTCGGAACTACATTTTCTGTTTATTTTAGAAAGCCAACCACATTTATTTTAGAAGAAACGTTTTAGTGCTTCTATGGTCTTAGGTCTACATGAAATCAAGTACGGCATTTATTGGATAGTGTCACATATGAGTTGATTTTATAATTTGGGTTTATATCGTTGTGTAGGACATTTTTTTTCGAATGAGTACTTATTTTGTGTTTATGAGCAAGTCTAAAGTGCATTTCGTCGATACTTTTGCTTACATGAATACGCTATACTCTCAAGTAGAAGATGCTACTACATACGATTTTCTAGACACTATTTTTAACAATACGCACAGCGGAATTGCTATAATTAATCTAGACGGGCAATGGTTAAAAGTAAACGATACCGTTTGCGATTTATTAGGTTATACCCGGAACGAACTCTTTAATATGAATTTTCAGGATATTGTTTATCGTGAAGATTTGGGTGTTTCACATAAGCAATTAGATCAACTGATTGCTGGTAAAATAAAAAAGTACCAGGTCGAGAAACGATATTTCCATAAAGATGGTTCTATTATTTGGGTCCTTCTGTCTGTATCGCTAGTTCGAGACCGATATGGAGAACCATCACATGTTATTTGGCAACTAAGTGATATTACCGAACGCAAAAATCAAGAGGAAAAATTAAAGGTCATGCTCAATGTTGCCAGAGAGCAAAATGAAAGATTAACAGCCTTTGCCGATATTATTACCCATAATCTTCGGTCACATTCTGGAAATTTAATAACACTAACGGGTTTTTTAGAAGAAGATTATTCTTGGTTGAAAGAGAATGAAAGTTTTGGCTTGTTGCAAAAAGCTATCGAAAATTTAGAAGACACAATAAGTCACCTGACCGAAGTAGCGAAAATTAAGCAAATCGAGCATACTAAAATTGAAGCTTTAAATTTAAGTGAATTTGTAGAAAAGGCCATTTATAATATTACTGCCGTAGCTAGAAATGCTAATGCGACTATTATAAATAATGTTGATCCTAAGATGTTCGTGAAAGGGATTCCCGCATATTTAGATAGTATTGTGCTAAATTTTTTAACCAACGCTATAAAATATAGATCGGATAAACGACGCCCTCAAATTAAATTGTCAAGCAATATTCAAAATGATTATGTTATTTTTAATGTGGCTGATAACGGTTTAGGTATTGATATGCACAAATACGGTGATAAACTGTTCCAAATGTATAAGACCTTTCACTGTAATGAAGATGCCAGGGGCATTGGTTTATTTATAACGAAAAATCACATTGAGTCCTTAGGCGGAAAAGTGATTGTGACCAGTGAAGTGGATCAAGGTACCGAGTTTTCAATTTATTTAAAAAGAACATAATAAATAAAAGAGCGGCTGTAAGGGAGTCGCTTTTTTACGCCCTTAATGGCTGATTCAATATTAAATCTATATATTGATTGACCTTATTCTTTAGCTCTTGGCGTTGGGTTATAAAATCCAGAAATCCGTGTTCTAATAGAAATTCAGAAGTTTGAAAACCTTCAGGCAATTCTTTTCCTGTGGTATCTCTTACTATTCGTGGACCAGCAAAACCAATTAGAGCACCAGGTTCACTAATATTAATATCACCAAGCATGGCAAAGGATGCCGTCGTACCACCAGTAGTAGGGTCAGTACATAAAGAGATATAAGGAATTCCAGCTTCTGCTAACTGTGCTAACTTTACTGATGTTTTTGCTAACTGCATTAATGATAATGCTGCCTCCATCATACGCGCACCGCCAGATTTCGAAATAATCATTAAAGGCATATTATTTTTTAATGAGTAATCTGCTGCTCGTGCAATTTTTTCGCCAACAACACTACCCATAGAGCCACCGATAAAAGCAAAATCCATACAGGCAACCACTAAGTCATTACCTTTAGATTTTCCAACAGCACAACGCACGGCATCTTTCAATTTGGTTTTGTTTTGAGCTGCCTTTAAACGTTCTGGATACTTTTTAGTATCCTCAAACTTTAGTGGATCCTTGGATTCTAGATTGGCATCCAGTTCTTTGAACTTATTGTCATCAAAAAGAATTTCAAAATATTCTTTGCTACCTATACGAACGTGATATCCATCTTCTGGACTAACATAAAAATTCTTCTCCAATTCACTAGTGTCAACAATTTTACCTGTTGGAGACTTGTACCAAAGTCCTTTTGGAGTGTCTTTTTTTTCTTCAGTAGAAGTATGTATTCCTTTATCTTTTCTTTTAAACCAAGACATATTATTTTCAATTTTTGTTTATCAAACATTATACATTAAATACAATGTCGTCTGTTTTAACTTAAGAGTTACTTCTAATATTATCAAGGATAAATAGGAAATGGTGAGTACTTCATATTTAATCTATTCATTAGAGCTATACCTTTAAATTTGTACCAAGTTTTTAGAATAGTAGTTCTAAAAGTGTTACTACAAAATTAAACCTTTATTTTAATTTTGTAGTAACGGTCATCAAATTTTATTAATGTAATTACTTTTTTAAGACTATAATGTTGACAATGAGTCTTTAATTAATCTAAATTAATTCCCCGACGGCTCTGCCTCTGGGTTTCCGCTTTACCTCTCCGAAGGAGAGGTCGGAACTGCCAAAAAGCAGTTCCGGGTGAGGTAAAATAAAAAAGATTCTACGCTATGCAGAATCTTTCTTACAACTAAATTATCAATACTTTTATATTACAACGTATTTACGTTATTTAGATCTTCAAATGCTTTTTTCAAGCGTTCTACAAAGGTCTTCTCACCTTCGCGCAACCAAACTCTAGGGTCGTAATACTTCTTATTAGGAGAATCGTCACCATCAGGACTACCAATTTGCGATTTTAAGTAGGCTTCTTTTGCACCCATATAATCACGAATACCACTCATAAATGCATATTGCAGGTCTGTGTCAATATTCATTTTTATAACTCCGTAACTAATACCTTCTCTTATTTCTTCGACTGTAGAGCCTGAGCCACCGTGAAAAACAAAATCAATATGGTTGTGCTCTACATTGTATTTTTTAGAAATATAGTCTTGAGAATTTTTTAAGATTTTTGGCGTCAATTTTACATTTCCAGGCTTGTAAACCCCATGCACATTTCCGAAGGCAGCCGCAATAGTAAATTGATCACTTACTTTACTTAGTTCTTCATAAGCATAAGCCACTTCTTCTGGTTGGGTATATAATTTAGAATCGTCTACATCTGTATTATCAACACCATCTTCTTCACCGCCAGTAATCCCTAATTCAATTTCCAGAGTCATACCCATTTTGCTCATGCGCTCTAAATAGGTTTTGCAAATGGCAATATTTTCTTCAAGAGGTTCTTCAGACAAATCTATCATGTGTGAACTAAATAAAGATTTTCCAGTGTCTTTATAATGCGTTTCACTGGCATCTAATAAACCATCAATCCAAGGTAATAACTTTTTAGCACAGTGGTCTGTATGTAAAATTACGGGAACACCATAAGCTTCAGCTAAGGTATGCACATGCTTGGCGCCAGCAATAGCACCTGCAATAGCTGCCTTCTGTCCATCATTACTTAAACCTTTACCGGCATTAAATTGCGCGCCACCATTAGAAAATTGAATAATAACGGGTGCATTTAAAGCTGCAGCGGTTTCTAAAACACCATTAATAGTGTCTGAACCTATAACATTAACTGCGGGTAATGCAAATCCTTTTTCTTTAGCATAATTAAAAATAGCTTGAACCTCTTTGCCTGTGGCTACTCCTGGTTTTATATTGTGTCCCATATTGTATTGAATTGATTAAATTATATTGTGAATCAAAAGTAATCATTTTTTGAGTAAATTATTTAAGATTTCACTTTGGAAATGTTTAAATCGCACTAAAACGTTATAGTAATTACCAGAAACATAGGGTCTTAAAAAGGGTAGTTGATACCAATATTATAAACAGCATTGCCGAAATTATAATCATTAAACCATCTGTTTTCATCCTGATAAGAGGGATCGTAGGTTTTAAAGCCAACATCAAATCGGAAAACAAAGAAGCCAAAATCGTAACGAAGTCCAAACCCAGAACCAATAGCAATATCTTTTAGTGATCCGAAATCGGAAAATCTGGCATTGTCATTTTCAACATCGTCTAAAACATTCCAAATGTTACCGGCATCAATAAAAAGCGCCCCATTTAAATCTGCAAAAATATTGAAACGTTGTTCTACACTTAAAGCTAACTTCAAATTGGCCTCATTAAATTCATTTAGGGTTTCTGAGCTTCCAGGACCTAAATTGTAGGCGCTCCACGCACGATTGTCATTGGGGCCACCAGCAAAAAAACTTTTAGAAAAAGGAATGTTTGTTGAATTTTCATAAGGAATCGCAATGCCTAGAAAGCTTCGCATGGCGAGGATGTTTTTTTTGCCTAAATCAAAATGTTTTATATAATCCAGCTCTGTTTTTACATACTGCGAATAGGCCACATTGAATAATTCATACCTGCCATCTTGGTCTTTTTCAAGACCTAAAAGGCTGGATGTTGTGGCTAATAAATTACCAGCTAATTCTAATTTTACACGAAAAATTGAAAAATCATCATCAAAAAGATTGGTGCGTTCATCATTTATTAAACTGAAACTAGAAGAGAGAATTAAGTTGTTCTCCGTTAATCGCTGTTTGCGCTCATCAATGGTATTTACAACAATTAGTTGATCATCGTTAACTTCAGCAGGCCTAGGATTGTTCAAAACATATTGTAAAAACTCACTGGTTTCATTTGGAATTAATAAATCTGTATCCTCATTAATGTAATTTACATCTTTGGCTACCTGATTAAGAATATTATATGAGCTTTCATATATTCTGAAATAATTTTCAATATTAAGATTTCGAACATATTGAATATTAAACAAATCCAATCGGTTAGTGATTTTTTTATTTGGGAACCAATTGTAATTAAAGGTACCCGTGAAGGTTTGTTTGTCCAATCCAATATTGGTCTGACTGGTGGCTGCAAGACCAATTCTAGTACTTGGAGACATATATTTTGGGATGATCTTTTCCGTATTTACAGGCGAAAATAATCTTGGGATAGTTAATTTTAAATCTAAACCAACTTCATTAATATCAAAAAACGGGTCATTCTCATTGTTTTTGTCTTTTGAAGACCCTATAGAGCCAATGGCGGAAATCTGAAACGTTTCAGCACCCCTAAAAACATTTCTAATTTGTAAACTCGGATTTAATGCAAATCCAACCCGCTGAATATTACTTTGAGACGCTTCGGCACTAAAGCCTAAACTAAATTTCTTTAAAGGCGTAAGCCTGATCGTATCTGTAAGCGTATAATCTGAATTTTCATAATAATCGATATTTGGGTATTTAAAGGTGCGTAAGTCGTTAATATACCTGTATGTCCGTGTTCTATCAATGTCCCTAAATATACGCCCGGGTGTTATGAAAACGGCATCAGTAAGTGCCTTTGGGCGATACCGCATTTTGTTGTAGCTCAATAACTTATAATTGTCATAAATTATAGAATCTTGAAATGGCTTACCTCTATTTTCAAAGGTGTAATCTGTAATAATATTAACATCTTTAATCGTGTAAATTTGGAATGGCTCACGACGAATAGAATCGGGAGTTCGTATGGCTCTATCTTGAATTTGTAACGCAACATCTACTTTTTTATCATTTCCAATAGTGTCCATCTCAAAACTGACATATTCCTGATTAAAATGAAATAGACCAGAATTACGTAATTCTGTAGAAATACGGTCGCGTTCATTATTAAAAATGGCTGTTCTGTATTGGTCACCTGACTGGATAAGGGATGATTTTTTTATTTTCCCATACAAGGAATCTATAACAGGTGATGTAATACGCTCAGAAATAGAATCTATTTTAAAAGGCACGCCAGTTTCAACCTTATAGGTGATAGTCGCTCTTTTATTGTCTTTTTTGTTTATTTCATAGTTTGTATCAACATCAAACCAACCATTGTTAATGTGATATGCGTTTAGCCTGCTCACCGATCTTTTGGTTTTTTCTTCACTAACAATAACAGGGGCTTCACCTGTGTTTTTAAGCCACTGATTAAAACCAACGCGTGATGCTATGTATTTATCAAGTTGTTTTTTAGAAAGAAAATTTTCCAGCCAATTGTTTTTCTTCTCCTCACTATATAAATTTGCTTTTAATAAAGAATCTAGATTGGGTCGTGCCAAGTTGTAAATATGCAATCTTAAAGGCGTGCCTAAAAGTGGGATTTTGCTATTGGGTTTCTGATAAAGAAGATTGTTTATGAATTCAGATTTATCTTTATCACCATTTATTATAACCGTGTTTTCGATAAGTAAGTGTTCATCATCAGCAATTCTTTTAACTGAATTACACGCCGTAAAAAAGCTTATAAGTGAAATGAAAAATATTATTTTTAAGGGCTCTTTTTTCAAATGGACTTGCAATTAATTCAGATTATTGTTCATAATATAAACTTCCTAAAATATTGATTTTTTAAGTGTTGATAGTGGTTTCAAAAATACATTATTTACTTCGAAAAAAAGATATAAATAATTTATGTGTGACGCAACCTTACCATATTTTTTTATTTTCTTTATAAAATAAAATGGGACTTCAATAAAAACGATATGTTATCTAAAAGCCAGATCAAATTAATAACGAGTTTAAAGCAAAAAAAATATAGATTGCAACATGGGTTGTTTGTGGCTGAAGGCTTTAAAACTATCAAAGAATTATTACAGTCACACTTTATTTTACATGGCTTATATACCACCGAAACCTTCAATATTGATGCCAAAGAAGCATTTTTAATTTCTGAAGCAGATTTAAAGCGCATAAGTTTTTTAAGCACACCCAATATGGCATTGGCGGTTTTTAAGATTCCGGAACCAAAACCTATTGACGAAAGCAAGCTTATTGTTGCCTTAGATGCTGTAAGGGACCCGGGAAATTTAGGAACGATAATTAGGCTTTGCGACTGGTTTGGGATATCCGACTTGGTATGCAGTAGAGAGACGGTGGATTGTTTTAACCCAAAGGTTATTCAGGCAACCATGGGGTCTATAACACGTGTGAATATTAATTATGTGGATTTAGAAATATTTTTAAAGGAAACAGATATGCCATCTTACGGTGCTTTTATGGAAGGCGAAGTGGTCTACAATAAAGTGTTAGGAGATCGAGGGGTTTTGGTTATGGGGAATGAGGCCAACGGTATTTCCAAAGCAATTGAAACTCTTATTCAAGAAAAAATTTCGATTCCAAGATTTGGCAAAACAAAGGCTACGGAGAGCTTGAATGTGGCCACTGCAACCGCAATTTTGTTAAGTGAGTTTAAAAGAAGATGAAAAAGTTTACAGTATTCAGTCTCACTTAGCAGTTATTCTAAATGGGTTATTATAAAAAATCGTTTCAGATAACATTTTGTAACGAAAGGATTGATGATACTGTACACTGTACACTGTAGACTGAGCACTGAGCACTGAACTACTGAAACGTAAAATTAAGAAAAACACCTCTGCTTTTCATACTATTAATATTACTGGTCCAGGGACTATTAGGGTCTTTGTCCCTCACAAGCTCGTCATTAATTGCAAAAAGTCCACGAATAGATGGTGTAAATTTAAAGTTATATAAATAAAAATCGATACCAAAACCTAGTTCGTAGAACAACATATTGGACTTCGTTCTAAATTGACCATTACTATTATCGTTAGGATTGTCTTCATTACTGGATAAATTCAACGCTGTTGAAATACCAACAACAATAAAAGGCTTGAAGTTGTTAATCCGTTTAGCAGAGAACTTAACTAGTAAGGGGATGTGAATATATGTGGATTTTACTTCTCGAGTTAGGTCGCTATCATCAAAAGCCATTCCCTGAAAATAAGTATTGCTAAAATTTAGTTCTCTAGTGGTTATAAACAAACCAGGTTCCAGCCTTAAATCAAGAAAATTGTTAATGCGTAAATTTCCAATTAATCCTACATTAAAACCAGGACTACGTTTTACGTATACATCGCGTAAGGTATTGTTATAATCAAAATTAAAATCATAGCTGTTTACGCCTAAAAAATAACCCCATCGCAGCAAATTATTGTCTGTCGAGCCTCTGCCTTGATTGGCGTCATAGATTACTTTTTCTCTTTTAAATAATTGAGCATCGCAGGTTTGAGAGATGAAAATAGCTAGTATTAGGGCAATAACGTACTTCATGTTATGGTTTAGATGATGTATAAATAGTCGCAACCCCGAAAGTTTGCGGGAAATCTTTAACATTTATAAACCCATTTTCCCTTAAAATATTGTTCAATGCTTCACCATAAGGAAAAACGGAAGCAGATTCACTTAAATAACTGTAAGCACTTCTGTCTTTTGAAAATAATCTTCCTATGACCGGTAAAATATGTTTAGTGTAAAATGTGTAGCCTTGCTTGTAGAGCGGCTTGTTGGGAACAGAGGTTTCTAAAATCACGAAAATGCCATTGGGTTTTAAAACGCGTAGTATCTCTTTTAAGCCATTGTTTAAAGTTTCAAAATTACGAACCCCGAAGGCTACTGTAATGGCATCAAAACTATTATCTTTAAAAGGCATATTCTCAGAATCCCCTAAAATCATTTCAATTTTAGATTCTAATCCCTTCTTGTTAATTTTTTCTTTTCCAATAGCCAACATCCCACTACTAATATCTAAACCAACAATTTTTTTAGCATTGGTTTCGGCTAAATTAATGGCCAAATCACCTGTTCCAGTGGCAATATCTAAAATAGTCTCTGGGTTTTTAGCTTTAACAAGTTTGACTACTTTTTTTCGCCACTTAATATCAATGCCAAAAGAGATCACCCGGTTCAATCCGTCATAGTCTCCAGAAATGGCATCAAACATTTTAGTAACCTGCGCTTTCTTTCCTAAAGTACTGTCTTTGTAAGGCTTTATTTTTGACAAATCTGTAATTTTTTGACAAATATAAACTTTTAAAAAAGCATGGCGCCATAGGATAACAAATTATTATATTGGATTAATGTCTTATTATATTGGATTAATGTCATGTGTCAAAATTTATTTTATAGTATATTTGTGCTACTTTTTATGCTGAATATCAATTATGCCGCGCATTAATATATTTTATTTAAAGATTTATTTAAATGAGTCTTAAATCAATTAAAACAAAAATAAAGTGGTTACAGATATTCTCAAATATTAAATTAATTTCAATGGGAAATTATAAAAATTTACACGAGTGAAAATAATTATTGCTGGAGCTGGTGAAGTTGGATTTCATTTAGCAAAATTATTGTCTTACGAGTCTCAAGAGATTACCTTAATAGACACCAATAAAGAAAGTCTTGTTTACGCAGATACCCACCTTGATATTAAAGTAATTAAAGGTGACGCGACCTCTATTGCTATCTTAAAAGAAGCTCGTGTGGAGAGCAGCGAATTATTTATAGCGGTAACGGCAAGTGAAACAACCAATATAACCATCTGCGTTTTAGCCAAACAACTGGGTTCTAAAAAAACCATAGCAAGAATTTCCAATACCGAATTTATTCATCATAAGGATGAGGTAGGCTTTACCAAATTTGGTATAGATGAACTTATTTCTCCAGAATCTTTGGCTGCTGCCGAAATTGAATTATCGCTTAAGCAATCGTCTTTTAATGAGACCTACGAATTTGAAGATGGCGCTCTTACCATGGTAGGTTTAACATTATCTCGTGCGGCATCATTTGTAGGTAAAACAGTGAAGCAAGCAGCACAAATTTTTCCAGAACTTCATTTCGTGCCAATTGCCATACAGCGATTTGGAACGCAATTCACAATAATCCCTAGAGGGGATACCAAGTTTAAACGTGGTGATAATGTGGTGTTTATTACTTCAGAAGGAGGTGGCGACGAGCTTTGTAAGCTTACCGGAAAATCTAATAGAGAAATAAAGAACGTCATGATCTTGGGCGGTAGCCAAATTGGTTATAAAACAGCTAGAGACTTGTGTGAAAAGAAGTTTAATGTAAAACTTTTAGAAGAAAACCGTGAAAAGGCTTTTGACATTGCCGATGATTTGCCAAATGTTTTAGTGATCCATAGTGACGGTAGAAATGTCGATTTACTTGAAGAAGAAAATATCAGCGATATGGATGCTTTTATTGCCGTGACAGGGAACTCAGAAACAAACATCATGTCCTGTTTGGTAGCAAAATCTAAAGGGGTTAAAAAAACGATAGCTTTGGTTGAAAATATGGACTATTTTGAACTATCACATTCTGTAGGTATCGAAACACTTATTAATAAAAAGCTATTGGCTGCTAACAATATTTTTAGATATATTAGAAAAGGAGAGGTTGTGGCCATGACCAAACTCAGCAATATGAATGCAGAGCTATTAGAGTTTGAGGTAAAGGCAACATCTGCTATCTGTAATAAATTTATTAAGGATTTAGATTTTCCAAGATCGGCCATAATAGGCGGTGTGATTAGAGCTGGTGTGGGGATTATTGCTTTAGGAAGTTTCCAAGTTCGTGAAGGAGACCGTGTAGTAGTTTGTAGCTCATTGCAGTCTATCAAAGGTGTAGAAAAACTATTTCGATAGCATTTGGGCTTTAATTTAGATACGTTTATTCAAGTGGCTTCAATACAAGTTATAATACGATAAATGAAGTTAAACTATAAAATCATTTTTCATTTTTTAGGATTACTACTGTTGTTCAACGGTGGTTTTATGCTATTGTCTTCATTGGTAAGTTTAATTTATGATGATGGCGTAACGGTACAAATATTTTCCGCTGGTATTGTGACTTTGGTACTGGGTATTATTGCTATGGTTTTTACCAAAGACCATAATAAGGAAATGAACAAACGCGAAGGTTATATTGTTGTAACTTTTGGTTGGGTTATTATGTCCTTATCTGGGACTTTACCATATTTATTCACAGAAAGCATTCCTACATTTACTAATGCTTTTTTTGAAACCATGTCAGGTTACACAACTACTGGAGCTTCCATTTTAAATGATATTGAAGCTGTTCCTAAAGGCGTATTGTTTTGGCGAAGTCTTACCCATTGGATTGGTGGGATGGGGATTATTGTTCTTGCAATTGCCATTTTACCCTTATTGGGTATTGGAGGGATGCAGCTATTTGCAGCCGAAGCTCCTGGTCCAAGTGCAGATAAATTGCATCCTAGAATTACAGATACTGCTAAACGCTTATGGCTTATTTATTTTGGCTATACCGCTGCTGAAACCTTGTTGCTTAGTGTGGCTGGTATGTCGTTTTTTGATGCGATCAATCATGCTCTATGTACATTGTCCACGGGCGGGTTTTCAACAAAAAATGCGAGTGTGGCCTATTGGAATGGTCAGCCCATTATTCAATATATCATCATCCTCTTTATGTTTTTAGCGGGTACCAATTTTGTTTTGAGTTATTTTGCTTTTAAAGGGAAAGTGCAAAAAATCATTGGTGATGAGGAGTTTAAATTATACTTTAAGTTCATCGTGATTTTTACCATTATTGCGGCATTGATTATATACTTTAGAGCAGATATAGCTGCATCTACCATTGTACACCCTATGGTTTGGGGTGAAGCCGAAAGTGCTTTTAGGCACGCTTTATTTCAGGTACTTGCCATTGTGACTACGACAGGATTTGTTACCGCAGATTATACCATGTGGACACCATTTTTAGCGGTTTTCTTTTTCGGACTCATGTTTTTAGGTGGTTCTGCGGGGAGTACCTCAGGAGGGGTGAAAGTGGTTAGGCATCTTATTCTAATAAAAAACGGTTTTTTAGAGTTTAAAAGAACGCTACATCCTAATGCTATTTTACCTGTTCGTTATAATACCAAAGCTATTTCAGGGGATATTGTTTTTAATATTCTAGGGTTCTTCACCCTATACATGTTATCCTTTATAGTGGGCGCTTTAGGGTTTTCTATGATGCAAATCGAATTCAAATCCGCTATCGGTTTAGCAGCATCAAGTCTTGGGAATGTGGGTCCTGCATTGGGTGAGTTTGGCCCAGTAAATAATTATGCTAATTTACCCTCTATCGGTAAATGGTGGTGTAGTTTTTTAATGCTTATTGGTCGTTTAGAACTCTTTACGGTTCTCATATTATTTACCCCATTTTTCTGGCGGAATAGATAAATATTATTAAATTTTATTTGGTTTGGGACTATTAGTGTTCACTGATGGTTTGAATGTTTTATCTTGATTTTTAATGGTTTACGTTACGATTGGTTGTAACATTTCAATGAGTTAGACGTCTTCTTTGTATAACCAATTAAAACTAAAATCATGGAATTACTATTAACTACTGAAGATTTAGAACCATTACCTGAACCCTGTGTTTTTGTAGATCACGTTAAGCCAGAAGGCATATTAAATTCTAGCTACAAAACTATTGTTAAAGCGAATTTTAAAAACACCTCTTCAGAATCTATATTTGGAATAAGACAACGCTTAAAAAGCGCCCAATATCAATTCACTTCAAGTATTGAAACGGTGCTAAAAGTATCACTCTTCGCGACTATCATTATGATTATATTCTCATAATGTATTTTTCAAAACTATAAAAAAGCCGCTATGACTATAACCATAGCGGCTTTTTATCTATAAGAAGTTAATTTAGCTTACTGCATCCTTAATTCGCTTTATAGCCTCAATAATTTGATCTTGTGAAGCGGCATAAGAAATTCGTATACAATCTGGATTTCCAAAAGCTTCTCCTGTTACGGTGGCTACCAGAGCCTCTTCTAATAAATATAAAGAAAAATCAGTGGCATTGTTTATGGTTTTTCCACGCAACGTTTTTCCAAAGAAATGCGTCACATTGGGAAACACATAAAATGCACCTTCTGGCGTATTGGTTTTAAAACCTTCAATATCATTTAGCAAATCTAAAATGAGATCACGACGTACTTTAAATTCGTCAATCATGTACTTCACACGACTGGGTGATGCTTTCAATGCTGTTATTACAGCGCGCTGTGCAATACAGTTGGCGCCACTTGTTATTTGACCTTGCATCTTATTGCAGGCACGAGCAATTTTCTCTGGACCGCCAATATAACCAATTCTCCAACCCGTCATTGCAAAGGCTTTTGAGACGCCATTTACAGTAATGGTTCTATCATACATGTCATCAAACTGCGCCATACTAGCATGACCACCTACGTAATTTATATGTTCATAAATTTCATCAGAAACCACATAAATATTCGGGTGTTTTACTAAAACATCTGCAAGAGCTCTTAATTCCTTTTCACTATAAATAGAGCCGCTTGGATTACATGGCGAACTAAACCAAATCATTTTCGTGTTTGGGGTAATAGCGCCTTCAAGTTGTGCCGCAGTCATTTTAAAATCGGTATCAATCGATGTTTTGACTTCTACGGGAACACCATCATTTAATTGAACAATATCTGAATAGCTCACCCAATATGGGCATGGTAAAATAACCTCATCGCCTTTGTTCAACATTACTGCAGCAATGTTCGCTAAAGCTTGTTTTGCACCGGTTGAAACTACGATTTGAGGCAAAGTATAGCTCAAATTATTGTCACGCTTAAATTTGGTAATAATGGCTTCTTTTAACTCTACATAACCATCAACAGGCGTGTATGAATTATAGTCCTCATTAATCGCTTGAATGGCGGCGTCTTTAATAAAATCTGGTGTGTTAAAATCGGGTTCGCCAAGGCTCAATCCAATGATGTCTTTGCCTTCAGTTCTTAATTCTCTTGCTTTTGCAGCCATAGCTAAGGTGGCCGAAGTAGACATGTTTAAAATTCTATCGGATAGTAAATTCATTAAAATTAAATAAGGGTTAGACTTGCAAAGCAGGTTTCATGCCCATTTCTTTTAAATGCTTGAAATGTGCAATAATAGCTTTACGTGTGGTTTTATATTCGTGGTATGGTAAGTTGAATTCCTGAGCCGTTTCCTTTACTATTTTGGATATTTTATTATAATGGACATGACTAATATGCGGAAAAATATGATGCTCTACTTGGTGATTCAAACCACCCGTAAACCAATTAACAATTTTGTTTTTAGTACCAAAGTTAACCGTAGTTTTTAGTTGATGAACCGCCCATGTATTTTTCATGGTACCGTCTTGCTCTGGTAAAGGCATTTCAGCTTCCTCCATAACATGTGCTAATTGAAACACCACACTTAAAATCAAGCCTGCCGTGTAATGCATTAAAAAGAACCCTATTAAAATTTTCCACCAAGCAATATCTAAGAAGAGCATGGGAATTAAAATCCATACGGCTAAATAAATAACTTTTGAAATTACCAATTTACTCCAATTCCAAACGGGATTTGGGAATTTTCCATAAGACAATTTACGTTTCATATAACGTTTCATTTGCTGAAAATCTGTGGTAATGGCCCAATTGATGGTCAGTAAACCATATAGTATAACAGAATAATAGTGTTGAAACCTATGGTGCCATTGCCATTCAGAATGCTCTGAGAATCGTAAAACACGTCCCGCTTCTAGATCTTCATCGTGACCATGGATATTGGTGTACGTATGATGCAGAACATTGTGTTGCACTTTCCAGTTATAAACGTTTCCTGCCAAAATATAAATGCTGCTTCCCATTAAACGGTTAATCCATTCTTTGTTGGAAAAAGACCCATGATTACCATCGTGCATCACATTCATGCCAACACCAGCCATACCAATTCCCATAACAATAGTGAGCAGTAGTTGTGCCCAACCAGGAATGTCTAAAGTTAAAATTAGGAAGTATGGCGCTAGAAATATCGAAAACATAACCACTGTTTTAACCCAAAGTTTCCAATTGCCAGTTCGTTTAATATTGTTATCCTTAAAGTAATCGTTAACACGCTTGTTTAAGGTTCTAAAAAACTTTGCAGAATCTTTTCTTGAGAATGAAAGTGTTTGTTTTGACATGCTATTAATATTAATATGATTAATAATTAAAATTTATGATCATACCTGCGGCAAAGATAGGTATAAACCATTTCAAGTAATAACGTTTTTTTGTAAAAAAATGTATTTTAAAACTATATTTTTGCACAAATTTAGAGGGTATGGAACTTATTTTAAAATATTTTAAAAATCTAACAGAGGATCAAATCTTAAAATTTGAAAATTTAGAAGCGCTCTATCAGGATTGGAACTTAAAAATTAACGTCGTTTCCAGAAAAGATATAGACGAACTTTATTTGCGTCATGTTCTTCATTCCTTGGGGATTGCTAAGGTTATTCATTTTAAATCAGGTTCCAAAATTTTGGATGTTGGTACGGGCGGCGGATTTCCGGGTATTCCATTAGCTATTCTCTTTCCTGAGTGCACATTTCATTTGGTGGATAGCATAGCGAAAAAATTAAAAGTCGTTGATGAAGTTGTTGAAGGTTTAGGTTTGACCAATGTTAAAACCACTCACAGTAGAGTTGAAGCTATTGACGGTACCTATGATTTTATTGTAAGTCGTGCCGTAGCTGCCATGCCCACATTTGTGCACTGGACGAAAGGAAAAATTGCCAAGCAACAGAAGCATGATTTAAAAAACGGCATACTGTATTTAAAAGGCGGTGATTTAACAGAAGAACTAAAAGATTATAAAACCACAAGTATTTTTAATTTAAGCGATTATTTTGAGGAAGCGTTTTATGATACCAAAAAAGTGGTGCACTTGCCGATAAAATATAGAGGGTGAAAAATTAACAACAAGTTACAGCTTGCTTAAAACTTTAAAACTTTCGTTAAAAACGTAAAATTCATTTTTATACCAATAGGTGTTGGAGTAGGGTGCAATACCATCTTTAGTAATGGCATTCGTAAGTATAATGCTTTGCGCTTTTTCAAAATTAAGCTTAGCCTTTTCAAGATCATTAACTTTTTGGAAGGTCATGGCTAACCCCAAAAGGGCATCAAAGTCTTTAGAATCAAATTTTAGAGCAGTGTTAAAATCAGAAATAGCATCATTAAATTTCCCTAAAAGTAGGTGTGAGGCGCCTCTGTAAAAGTAAGCAAACCCATTGTTTTTATTGATTCTTAAGGATTTCGTAAAATCTGATTTTGCTTTTTTGTAATATTTAATATCCATAAAAAACACACCACGATTATAATAGGCATCATCAGTGGGATCTATTAAAATCACCATCGTATAGTCTGCTAGCGCCAATTTATACTTTTTGAGCGCCCAATGTGTAAAGGCTCTCATTTTGTATGCCTCTGAGGAGTAAGGTTCAATACTAATAACGGTATTAAAATCAGAAATGGCATCGTCATAATGGCCCAAATCGTACTTGGAACAGCCTAAACTATAAATGGCATCGATAAAGTAGGGATCTAGTTCAATAGCGCTTTTATAATCTTCTTTGGCACCTTCATAATTTAGAAGGCTATATCTTGAATTTCCTCTATTAAAATACGTGTCCGGATCTGGTTTTGTAAGTATGATTTTAGAATAATCTACAATGGCTCCAGAATAATCTCCCAAGTCATTTTTTGCAAGCCCTCTGTAAAAATAAGCATCTAATTTATCTGGCTCTTGCTCAATAACTTGATCTAAAAGGCTTATTCTTTCAGATAAATCCGCAGTTTTTAAAGCCTGTCTGTATAATTTCCCTGCTTGTGCAATCCCAAGCAAAGGCATGATTATAAATAAGATAATTGTAATTCTTTTCATAAGCAGGTTATACAACAAATAATATGCCGTTTTTTATAAACTAAAGTTAGCATAAATTTTACAAAGCTAACGGTTGAAAAAGAAATTAATTTTGTTTAGTTGAAATAATACCTGCTCTTTTTTTTAGCAAGTATTCCTTTTCAAGAAGATTTACCACGGTGTTCAGAGCCAAATCAATATAATAAAGAGCTTTATCAAGATTATTTTTATTGAAGTAATAATCTGCCTTGGTTCCATAAAAGAGATAGGCACGTTGTTCAAAATCATCAGCATTAATAGCATTTAAATACGTCTTAGCCATAGCAAAATCTTGCATTTGCATACAGACCACAGCCATGGTCAATACGTGAATGGGCATAGGCTGTAATCTATTAAGGCATTGGTACCAATAGTGGATTTTATCCCAATCGGTATCCTCAAAACAGTTTGCCCGTAGGTGTTCTGCAGCAATAGCAGCCTCATAATGATAACAAGAAAAATTATTGCATTCAACGGCTTTGTGCATCATCGTATTCCCTAATTTTATCAATGGAACATACCATTGGCTTCTGTCTTGATGGCGCAAATCCAATAGTTCGTTTTCAGCATTGGTTTTAGTTTCTAAACGTGCCGCATGAAAACACATTAAGGCACACAGCGCATACACTTCTGATGTGCGCGTATGTGTGTTCTTTAAAAGCATTTGTGTTAAGCGAATGGCTTCTCCGCATAATTCTTTACGAATTAATTTTTCTTTTTTATTGGAATGAAAGCCTTCATTAAAAATAAGATATAGCACTTCCATAACACTTTCTAAACGCTCTGGAAGTGCTTTGCCTTGTGGAATCTGGAATTTTAATTTTGAACGCTGAATCGTTTTTCTTGCACGAGCCAATCGCTTTTTTATGGTGCCTTCCTTAGTAAGTAATGCCGATGAAATTTCTTTGATACTAAACCCAGAAACCGTTTTTAGAGCAAATGATATGCGGTCTCTGGGATCTAGCCTGGGATGGCACGCCGTAAAAATCATTCGCAGTTGTGCGTCTTCAATTTCGGTATCTAAAAAAAGCTCGTTTATGGCAATGGCGTCCGTTCCTTGATTGATGTTTGGTAGGTGTTTTTGCTCTGTTTTTAGTTTTCTAAAAATGTCTAAAACCCTGTTTTTTGCAGCTTGGGTCAACCACGCTTCTGGATGGTCAGGCTGTTGTTGTCGCCAACTGATGCTGGCTTTAATAAAGGTGTCCTGAACCGCATCCTCAATAATATCAAGATGTTTGAATCCGAAAATGCGAGTTAAAACCGAGACCATCTTCCCGCTATGGTAGCGAAACAGATGATCTATGGGTTTTGGTTCCATTAACGGTCGAATACCATAATTTCACGAATCTCAACGGTGCCTCCCAAATCATAGTCAGGAAAATCTTCTGCAATGGTTTGTACGGCATCAAAATCTTTGGCTTCAACTAAATAGTAACCACCTACAATTTCTTTTACTTCGGCAGATGTTAAATCGGTCACAGTTCGGTTTTTACCAACAACCCGACGTATTTGAGGAGTTAAGGCATTGCCCCCACGAAGCACTCCTGCTTTTTCCATTTTGTCTCCCCAGGCGAACCATTTGCCCATCCGGTTTTGAAGTTCTTCAGGAGAAAGTCCCAAATCGGCGTAATCTGCGCCAATAAAAATCATCATAAATTCTTTCATAAGTATATATTTTATGGTTTATATCTTTAAGACGTTTGCCGAATTATAAAAGGGGACAAGATTTTCAAATTTAATTATTTCTATTTTTATTAAAATCAATAATTTAAATTAATTTTGATAAATTTGAATAAAATGAATGAGCGATTTTGAACTCACCTTAAAAAATCCAGTTTGGTATGCTTTAGGTGAAACTCATAAAAAGTTTTCAATATCATATCATGGAGTCAAATTTTATGATCCTCAAATTTGCACTTTTGGAGCTTTTGAAGATGCCGGTAATACGGTTGAAGCATTGAATGAATACTCACAACGTGTGGATCGCTTTTTTCTGGTTTCTCAAAACAAGATTCCAAAATATGATACTAATTTTGTGGTTCTTGACCAAAAAATTGAAGGTGTTCAGATGGTTTTAGATACATTAGAAACATGCAAAATTATTGAGACTATAGTGCCTTTAACTCACGAACATATCGATGAAATTTATGATTTAGTTTGGCTAGTAATGCCGGGGTATTATCAAAAAAGAACCTTTGAAATGGGTGACTATTTTGGTGTTTTTAAAAATGGCAAACTAGTTTCTATTTCTGGGCAACGCATGCAAACTAATAGTTTTATTGAAGTTAGTGCCGTAGTGACACATCCAGATTATACTAGACTCGGACTAGCAAAACAATTGGTTGTGCACACCACAAATGAGATTTTGAAAACTGGTAAAAAAGCCATTTTGCATACTACAAAAGGGAATGCAGCAATTAAACTTTACCAGAATCTAGGGTATAAAATTACTCGGGATATGGATTGGTGGTATTTTTGTAGGAAGTGATATCTTCATTATATATTTTATTGAAAAAAATTTAGATTCATATTAATCATTTCAGTCCGTTCGATTTTAAGTTCAATCCTCGATAATTCTTTTATCTAATATTACTAACAGATAAAATCTGTATTGATATTGTTTATATCCGAAATTAAACAAAATAACGGAAAATTATTACAAAGTCAAGAGACCCAACTATAAAAAAACAAGAAAAAAGAGGCTGTTTAAAATTTTAAACAGCCTCTTTTTGTATTGGATTTCTTTGCTCGATTAAGAGATTCCTGCCTTCGCAGGAATTTGCGACTAGCCTAAAAATGGATAACGATAATCCGTAGGCGTAACAAAGGTTTCTTTAATCATTCTAGGGGACACCCAACGTAATAAGTTTTGGGCGCTTCCTGCTTTGTCGTTTGTTCCAGAAGCTCTGGCACCACCAAATGGTTGTTGACCTACTACGGCACCAGTTGGTTTGTCGTTTATATAGAAGTTTCCAGCACTGTTTTGTAAGGCTTCAGTGGCTTGGGTAATAGCATATCTATCGGTTGAAAGAATAGCTCCAGTTAAGGCATACTCACTGGTTTCATCAAGAAGTTTTAAAGTTTCCGCGTAAGCGTCATCCTCATAAACATAAATAGTCATTACAGGGCCAAATAGCTCTGTACACATGGTGGTGTATTTCGGGTTACTGGTCAAAATAACAGTAGGTTCAATAAAATATCCTTTGCTTTTATCGTAACCACCACCAGCAATTATTTCAGCATCAGCATCGGCTTTTGCGCCATCTATATATTTTGCTAACTTGTCAAAAGAACCTTCGTGTATCACTGCAGTAACGTAGTTACTCATATCATCCGGTGCACCCATTTTAAAGGATTTCACGTCTTCAATAACAAATTTTTTCACATCGTCCCATAAGCTTTTTGGAATATATGCTCGAGATGCGGCACTACATTTCTGACCTTGAAACTCAAAAGCGCCACGAACTATAGCCGTAGCCACTTGCTTTGCATTTGCCGATTTGTGAGCAATAATAAAATCTTTTCCGCCTGTTTCTCCAACTATTCTCGGGTAGGTTTTATAGTTGTGAATGTTATTTCCTATTTGTTTCCAAAGTTCTTTAAAAATATGTGTAGACCCCGTAAAATGCAATCCAGAAAAATCGGGACTTGCAAGCACCGTATTGGTAATCATAACAGGATCTCCAAAAACGACGTTAATAACGCCAGCAGGAACGCCTGCCTCTTTAAACACGTCCATAATCACTTTTGCAGAATAGATTTGACTATCACTAGGTTTCCAAACCACCACATTACCCATAAGTGCCATACATGCCGGTAAATTTCCTGCGATGGCCGTAAAGTTAAAAGGGGTCACCGCATAGGTAAAACCTTCAAGCGGCCGGTATTCAACACGGTTCCATGCATCGCTCGTACTTTCTGGCTGCTCATGATAGATATCAGTCATGAATTGCACATTAAATCTTAAAAAATCTATAAGCTCACAAGCCGCATCAATTTCAGCTTGATGAATCGTTTTGGACTGTGCAATCATGGTGGCTGCATTAATCTTATCTCTGTAAGGGCCAGCAATCAATTCAGCTGCTTTTAAAAAGATACCAGCACGTTGTTCCCATGGCATTTGCGACCAAGTTTTTCTAGCTTCTAAAGCCGTAGCAATAGCATCATCAACATGGGATTTCTCTGCTACGTGATAGGTGCCCACGATATGTTTATGATCGTGTGGTGGGGATATCGTTCTAGTGTTGCCAGTAAAAACATCTTGTCCATTGATGTACATGGGTACATCTACTTTACTTTTAAACATGCTTTTATAAGCTTTTGCTACCGCTTCACGTTCTGGTGATTTTGGTGCATAACTTTTAACAGGTTCGTTTATTGCTATTGGTACATTGAAAAATCCTTTTCCCATGGGTGTGTGTTTTTTATTAAATTATCAGAAATTGAGTTGCAAATTTACGAATTATTAAATGAATTTTCGGTTTGAACTATCTTCAAATATTTAATAGAATTTGTTTATTTTTTGTAAGTTGCTCTACCATTTTCAGACCATAAGTTTATGTGTACAGTAACCATTATGCCTTTAGGGAAAAGTGATTTTGTTTTGACCTCTAATAGAGACGAAGCACCAGACCGGGTATCACTAGTTCCAGAATTTTATACGGTTGATACTAGTAAATTATTGTTTCCAAAAGATGTCCTTTCTGATGGCACATGGATAGGTGTCAGCGATAAGAACAGAGTTATTTGTGTGTTGAATGGTGCTTTTGAATTCCATCAAAGGAAATTAAATTATAGAAAGAGTCGGGGTGTAGTAGCTAAAGATTTTATGGTTGCTGAAGACCTTGAATCTACAATGAGTACCTACAACTTAGGCGATATTGAACCCTTTACGATGGTTGTAGTTGATTGGAATACTACACTTAGATTATATGAGTTGGTTTGGGATGGTTTAGAAAAACATGTGTCGCCATTGCCCTTAGAGCCCAGAATCTGGTCATCTTCAACTTTGTATTCCGGGGCTATGAAAGCCGAACGCTTACGGTGGTTTCAGGATTTTAAGAAGGAAGGTAGACTCGCTGCAAAGACATTATTGGAATTTCATAAAACGGCAGGTAACGGAAATGATGATTATGGTGTGGTGATGAATCGCGGTTTTGTAAAAACAACAAGCATCACACAAGTAGAAAAAACGAATGATGTTGTAAATATGCGTTATAAGAACCTTCAAAGTAATGTGTGTACAGAAAACGTATATAACCTGCCGCAAGTCGTAAATGAATAATTCAGGACTCATCTTGACCTTGGCCTATCCGGAGACCGTTGTTCGGCTTTCTGACGAATGGTTTGCGCCGTTATTAAGATATGTTGGCATTGGTAAAAAAGATTATGTGCGGGCGGGTCATGCGGCATTAGTACTTATTAGTAAGGAAACTGGCATATTAGAGTACCATGATTTCGGTCGGTATATTACCCCGCAGGGGACAGGGCGTGTGAGAGGGAGAGATACTGATAATGAGTTGCATATGTCTTTAGTGGCTGAAATTGAAAAGGATACCATCACCAATTTAGATGCCATTTTAAATTTTTTTGCTACACATCCAAAAATAACCCATGGGACAGGGACATTAATGGTTTCCGTTTGTGATACCATCGATTATGAAAAAGCACGGACATACATTGTTATGACTCTGAATAGGCAGTTTATTCCTTATGCGGTTTTTGGAAAAAATGCATCGAATTGTGCACGGTTTGTAACGGATGTATTGATCGAGTCAACTACAAATGACACCATCAAAAAACGCTTGATAAAATCAAAATGGTTTACACCGAGTACCGTGGGAAATGTACTTTTAGCAAATACAGAACATGTGGTTTATAAAGTTTCAGAAACTGGGGCTATTGAAGAATATAAAGGGTCGCAGACAAATGAAAACATACGTTGTTTTTTAGATAGATTAAAACAATTTGAACCCAATTCTAAGGGTAATTTGGAGCCTATGTCGGTTGAGAAATTGCAAGCACAAGCCCAGTGGTTATCGGGCATTGGCTCTGGTGCATGGTTTGAATTGCATAAAACTGAACATAGCAGATGCTATAATTATAAACGGATTTCACCATATGGCAATATTGATGTCGATGCCATTTTTATGGTTGAGGATGATAGCTTCGATTATGATTCAGAATTTGAATTTATGTATAATTCCAATTGTAAATTCTTTCATGTGAATCAAAGTGAGCGGGTTTATAGATTTGACCGAAAAGTTTAATCCATTTATCATTCAGAGTAGCACTAAAGTGCGACGTAAGAATCTGATTATTGAATAATTTTAATTTAACAGATTGTGATGTCGTCCATCTTCACAATGACCGTGTGATTGGTTTTTTAAATTGTAATAAAACTTTATATAAGAATTAAAAGAAAGCTGTGTCGCCCTAAAAAGGCATAATTCACAATATCAAATTAGTTTATTGCAAATGGTGCACTCAACTTAAAAGTAGGAATGGTAACCTGAAACTTTTTAGTAGTGGTAAAGTTTACCATACTGTAATACCCTTGCATAGCACCAAAAGGAGAAGTTAATAAACAGCCCGACGTGTAGGTGTGGGATTCCCCGGGTTTTAATACGGGTTTTTTACCAATAACACCTTCGCCAGAAACAATTTCAACATTATTTAAAGCATCTAGAATTTCCCAGTGACGTGCGTTGAGTTGTACAGAATCTTTGCTTTGATTTTCAATAGTCACCGTGTAGCCAAAGGCATACTGGATTTTATAATTTTTATAAAACGAACCTTCAAAGGTGGTTTCCACCGAGATTTTAATACCGCTTGTAACTTGTTGAACCATGTTAAATACTGATATACAATGTGTTTGGTGGGCTAAAATAATAAATAAAAATGGGTTAGTATCTTTTTTTAACCTCTTCTGTTAAAATATTAGCTAAACTACCCTTAATTGGAGATGTTCATCGAGTTTCCTTCCCCTAAACCGATAATGCGGTCGTAACGGGCGCCCAAATCTCTATAGTATAAAAGGACTTTGTAATTGTTTTCGGTTTGATAAAAATTACCACTTATGGCACCTTCATCTATAGTCTGATCTGCATTAACTACAACGTATTTATAATTGTAAAAACCTTGTTTTAATAATAACTCGTTAGTATATAGATTGTTATGTTCATCATAAGTCATCTTCGTGCTTTCATCAATAACATAGTTATTAAAATTCCCATATATATGAATATCCTTATCCTTTAATACTTCGTTGGGAGCCAAATAGAAGTGCATCCATACATAATCGGCTTCAATACTTACATCGTCGGCATCAATGGCGGTGATAAGGTAATTGCCGTTAATATCTGGGTTGTATGTGTAGGGTCGCGTTGCTCTTTCGGTATTTACAAACAGAAAATTATGGTATAAATCCCTTAAATCTATAGACTGAATACCGGTATTGGCAGCACGAACATCTTTATTTTCGAAAAACAAATACTCATTGCCGCCGTAAAAACTAGACTCCGAGTCGTATTTGTAAATAAGCTGATTGCCAATGGTGTACATGGGCTTTAAATTGTGTATTGCCGTGTTTAAGTTATTGTTTTGAACAATCAAGGCTTTCACGGTTTGCAACGGATTATTTAACTGCATATTATTGGATGATACCACAATCTCAACACGTTGCATCTCATTTATAGAGTGCACGTCACGCGCCCGTTTTATGATAACCCCGATATTTGTCTTTTCTTCGTAAATCATGAATTTTCTAGAAAACACAAGTTCGTCATAGCTGTTATAAATTTGTAACATATAATTGCCCGAAACGCGTAAACCCCGGGTTTGCTTATTGGGAATTGTAAGTTTATAATGCGAGTAAATTTGATAGGTGTTTAGTGAGTTTTCATAGTTTCGAATGCGTTGATTATCAAAGCCCTGCATAAACTCAGATTTCACTAAAACCGACGGTGTCCAATCGTAATTATAATGTTCGATTTTGTAATAGTAATCATCCTCATTCCCATTAAGGGCATCAAACTCTAAAACCACATATTCTCCTAGCTTTATAACAGGTAATTGAGTTTCGGGGGTATTCCCTTTAAAATTTATGGTTTTTATATAGTCTGGCGGATGAACTTCCTCAACTTGACCAAATGAGGCCACAGTTATGAGCAGGCAACATAGTAATGAGATTAATTTATTCGGCATAAAGAGCGCTGTTTTTTGTAAATATAATCAAATTTAATGCCTAAATTTTATCTTCTATAATAGTGCTCAAATTTCTACTTAAAATATTATGATAACTGTTTATTAAATTCGTATTTTTGCACCGGTTTTTAGACAACTAATTTCAATAAATAAAATATGTCAAACGACATTCGTATTAAAAAAGGTCTAGATATTAATCTTAAAGGTGAGGCCGAAAAAACTACCGAAAAGGCAGTTTTGAGCAACTTTTATGTATTAAGACCTGAAGACTTCCATAGCGTTACCCCAAAATTAATTTCTAAAGTTGGATCTAAAGTAAAAGCAGGTGAGCCTGTGTTTTATGACAAATCTAATGAGAACATCAAGTTTGTTTCCCCGGTTTCGGGTGAGGTTTTAGAGATTGCTCGTGGCGAAAAACGTAAAATACTTTCTGTAAAAATTCAAGCAGATAAAGAACAATCATTTATTGAGCACGGTACATTTAGTGTAGATGGTGCTTCAGCTGATAGTTTAAAAGCACACTTGCAGGCTGCAGGTTGCTGGCCATTTATTAAGCAACGCCCTTATGATGTTATTGCCAACCCAAATAATACGCCTAAAGCTATTTTTGTTTCGGCTTATGCAAGTGCACCCTTAGCGGCAGATTTAGATTATACTTTAAAAGGTAAAGAGGCTGAATTACAAGCGGCATTATCGGCCTTAGTAAAATTAACAGAAGGTCAGGTTCATGTGTCCGTTGGTAAAAATTCCAATTCACCGTTCTCTGGTTTATCAGGAATTACTTTACATCAAGTTTCTGGTCCACATCCTTCTGGAAATGTAGGCACTCAAATAAATAAAATTGACCCTATTAATAAAGGTGAAAATGTTTGGACGCTTAGCGCGCAGGATTTAGTTATTATTGGGGAGTTACTATTGACAGGAAAGTTTAATGCTAATAGAATTGTGGCATTGGTTGGGTCTTCGGTTGAAAAACCAAGATATTTTGAGACAAAGATAGGAAGTGAAATTGCGACCATGATTTATGATCATGGAGTATCTAAAGACAGCAACGATCGCGTTATTTCTGGTAATGTTTTAAGTGGCAAAGAAATACAGCCTGATGGAAATTTGGACTATTACAGTAATGTTGTTACCGTGATTCCAGAAGGGGATGATTATGAATTCTTTGGATGGACTACACCTGTTTTTAATAAAGTTTCAGTGTCAAGAGCCTTAACCTTTTCGTGGTTATCACCAAATAAAAAGTTTGAATTGGATACCAATACAAATGGTGAACATCGTGCGTTTGTTACAACGGGTACTTATGAAGAGGTCTTTCCTTTAGATATTTATCCTATGCAAATTTTGAAAGCCTGCATGTATCAAGATTTAGATGAAATGGAAGCTTTAGGCATGTATGAAGTAGCTCCAGAAGATTTTGCGCTTACAGAATTCGTGTGTGTTTCGAAACAACCGCACCAAAAAATTATAAGAGAAGGTTTAGACTTAATGCTAAAAGAGATAGGATAATGGGTTTAAAAGAGAATTTACATAAATTTAAGGAAAAGAATAAGGACAAAAAGTGGTTGCCTGCCTTTTCTGCACTTCATACGTTTTTATATTTGCCAAATGAGACGACTCATAATGGGACACATATAAAGGCTGCAGATGATTTAAAGCGTACCATGAATACCGTTATCATGGCGCTTATTCCATGTTTAATATATGGTATGTTTAATGCGGGATATCAGCATTACTTTGCTTTAGGGGAAATTGAATCTGCAAACGGATTTTTAGGTGCCTCTTTTTGGACCTGGGATAATTTGGTTGTTGGTCTGTGGCAAGTTTTACCATTGGTAGTTGTGTCTTATGGCGTTGGTTTAGCGGTTGAATTTATATTCGCCATAATCAAAGGTCACGAAGTAGAAGAAGGTTATTTGGTAACCGGTATGTTGGTACCATTAATTGTTCCTATAGACATTCCACTTTGGATGTTGGCCGTAGCTGTCATATTTGGTGTCGTTATAGGTAAAGAAGTTTTTGGAGGTACAGGAATGAATATTTTAAACCCTGCCTTAACCATAAGAGCCTTTTTGTTTTTTGCATATCCAACTTGGATGTCTGGTGATAAGGTTTGGGTGCACGGTGCGGTAGAACGCGATCAAATGATTGCTGCCGGACAAAATTTAGATGCCATTTCTGGAGAAACCATTTTAGGAAGTTATGCACAAAGTAATCCAGTAATTTATGATTATTGGGATATGTTCTGGGGACTCATTCCCGGTTCGGTAGGTGAAACCTCAAAATTCTTAATTATTATAGGCGCTCTATTTTTGATATTTACAAAAGTAGGTAGCTGGAGAATTATTATAAGCACGCTTATTGGAGCCTTAGTAATGGGTTTAATTTTTAATGGTGTAGTAGATGCTGGATGGATTGGAGAATCAAGTAAATTCTACGGACTAATGAGTGTTCCATTCTGGCAACACTTAATTATAGGTAGTATTTTATTCGGTGCCGTGTATATGGCAACTGATCCAGTGACCGCTTCACAAACAAATAAAGGAAAATGGATCTACGGGTTTTTAATAGGATTTATATCCATAATGATTCGCGTATTCAATCCGGCATATCCAGAAGGTGTATTCTTAGCAATCTTACTAATGAATGTGTTTGCACCAACTATTGATCACTACGTGGTTCAAGGCAATGTAAAACGAAGAATGAAACGAGTAAAAACAAGTTTAATCAGTTAATTTTTATATTGATGAAATTTTTTTTAAGAGTTACTGAATGTATTTCAAATTTTTTGAAGCATTCAAAAACAAAAAATTTAAAACAGATGAAACGTCTAAAGGTTAAAACCGCTTAATGATGGAAAAGAGAACAGATAAAAATTCATATACCATATTATTTGCTATCGGAATGGTCTTGGTAGTAGGTGCCTTATTAGCATTTGCAGCCTCGTCATTAGAGCCAAAGATTACTGAAAATAGGCGTTTAGAAAAACAACAGAATATTCTCTATGCCATGGGTGTTAATGATAATGATGAAAACAGCGCAACATTTGTTTCAACAGAGGATGCGCCAAAACTTTTTGAGCAATACATCAAACAACAATTGGTTATTGTGGATGGTGAAGTAAAGGAAGATAATAAGGCTTATTTAATTGATGTTAAAAAAGAAAAATCGGCAGCTAAAGACCCTGATTACTCTAGAAGATTACCATTATTTGTTGGTGAAAAAGATGGTAAAACATTTTATGTAGCACCTATTTACGGAAAAGGTTTATGGGATGCCATTTGGGGATATGTAGCTTTAGATAAAGACATGGTTGTACAAGGGGCATATTTTGACCACAAAGGAGAAACCCCTGGTCTTGGTGCCAATATAAAGCAACGCTATTTTATGGATGATTTTTACGGAGAGCATTTATTAACAGAATCAGGAGTCTTTAAAGGGATCACTGTTGCTAAAGGAAATGCCGATCCAAAAAATAACGACAAAAAGGATAATGAAGTAGATGCACTTGCTGGAGCAACCATTACTGGTGACGGAGTTACGGCTATGATCAAAAGTGATTTAAAGTTGTACTTACCTTATTTTCAAAATTTAAAAAATTAATTTATGGGACTTTTATCAAAAAAAGACACAAAGTTAATCACAGATCCATTAGCAGATAACAATCCTATTACTATTCAAGTATTGGGCATTTGTTCGGCGCTGGCCATTACTGCAGAATTGGAAGCATCTATTGTGATGTCTATATCGGTATTATTTGTATTAGGCGTAGGTAACGTGGTTATTTCATTAATGCGAAATATCATTCCATCAAAAATTAGAATCATCGTGCAACTTATCGTGGTTGCTACATTGGTTATTATAGTAGATTTAGTATTGAAAGCCTTTGCATACGAATTAAGTAAAACACTTTCAGTATTTGTTGGACTTATTATTACAAACTGCATTATTATGGGGCGTTTTGAAGCCTTTGCATTAGGTAACGGGCCTTGGCGTTCATTTTTAGATGGTATTGGTAATGCCGCTGGTTATGGTGTTATTTTAATTATAGTTGGCTTTTTTAGAGAGTTGCTAGGTTCAGGAACACTACTTGGTATTCCAATGCTGGGAGACCCTATTGAGAAGACAGGTTTATACGCTATAGGCTACGAGAATAACGGATTTATGTTATTATCACCAATGGCATTGATTGTTGTGGGTATTATTATCTGGGTACAACGTAGTAGAAATAAAGCATTAGTAGAAGACTAAAATTAGTAAACGGTTAACAGTCGCAGTATGTATTTACTAACACTGAACACTGAGTACTGAATACTAGAAAAAAATGGAACATATAGAATTATTTTTCAAATCGATATTTATAGATAACATGGTATTTGCAACCTTCTTAGGAATGTGTTCATATCTCGCCGTGTCTAAAAAAGTAAGTACAGCTGTTGGTTTAGGAGCAGCAGTAATTTTTGTATTAGCAATTACGGTGCCTTTGAACTGGTTGTTAGATCAGTATCTATTACAACCAGGGGCTTTATCTTGGTTGGGTGAAGAATATGCGGCTTACGATTTAAGTTTTTTATCCTTTATCATGTTTATCGCCACCATTGCAACCATGGTACAACTAGTAGAAATTGTGGTCGAAAAATTTTCGCCATCATTATATAATTCATTGGGGATCTTCTTGCCACTTATCGCAGTAAACTGTGCGATTTTAGGAGGGTCATTATTTATGCAATCTCGTGAAATCCCTACATTAGGATTAGCGACTGTTTACGGTGTGGGTTCAGGAATTGGATGGTTTTTAGCTATTTTGGCAATTGCAGCTATTCGCGAAAAAATTAGATATTCAAATGTGCCACCAGCCTTAAGAGGTTTGGGAATCACCTTTATTATCACGGGATTAATGGCGATAGGATTTATGAGTTTTGGAGGTATGTTAACTGGTGGGGATGAAGACACTCCAGTAGAAGAAAAAACAGCAACTATTGAGTCTGCTGATGATCATACAGAAGACGAAAAAGTGGTAGTGAACAACTTAAAAGATAATGAGTAACATGATATTAGCCGCAGGAACATTAGGAACAGTAATAGCAACAGTAACGGCATTTTTAATTATAACCTTGTTATTGGTAGCCTTACTATTGGTTGTAAAACAAAAATTGTCACCATCTGGTCCAGTAAAAATCACTATTAATGGGGAACGTGAAATCGAAGTGTCTTCAGGAGATAGTTTATTATCTACTTTAGGTTCAGAGAAAATTTTCTTGCCATCTGCCTGTGGTGGTGGTGGAACCTGCATTCAATGTGAATGTCACGTTTTAGAAGGTGGTGGTGAAGCCTTACCTACCGAAACCCCACATTTTACAAGAAAAGAATTGAAACAGGGCGCACGTTTAGCATGTCAGGTTAAAGTGAAACAAGACATGAACATTACGATTCCAGAAGAAGTGTTCGGAATTAAAAAATGGGATGCAACGGTAGTGCGTAATTATAACGTGGCGTCATTTATAAAGGAATTTGTTGTTGAAATTCCAGAAGATATGGGCTATAAAGCTGGTGGATATATCCAGATTGAAATACCGCCTTGCGAAGTAAAGTTCCAGGATATGGATATTACAGCGCACCCTGAAGAGCACGAGACACCAGATAAATTTCAAGCTGAATGGGACAAATTTAATTTGTGGCCTTTGGTAATGAAGAATAATGAAACCGTTGAGCGTGCTTATTCTATGGCATCGTATCCTGCTGAAGGACGTGAGATCATGTTGAATGTACGTATTGCTACACCACCTTGGGATCGTGCCAAAAACGGCTGGATGAATGTGAATCCTGGTATTGCTTCGTCATATATATTCAACCAGAAAGCTGGCGATAAAGTTGTTATTTCAGGACCTTATGGTGAATTCTTTATCAACGAATCGGACAGTGAAATGCTTTATGTTGGTGGTGGTGCAGGTATGGCACCCATGCGCTCACATTTGTATCATTTATTCAAAACCTTAAAAACAGGTAGAAAAGTAACCTATTGGTATGGTGGCCGTTCTAAACGTGAATTGTTTTATTTAGATCATTTCCATCAGTTAGAAAATGATTTCCCAAATTTTAAATTTTACTTGGCGTTATCGGAACCTTTACCAGAGGATAACTGGAAGGTAAAAGAAAACATAGATGCACCTGGTGATGGGTTTGTAGGCTTTATTCATAATTGTGTTATTGATAACTACTTAAATCATCATGAGTCACCAGAAGATATCGAGTTATATTTCTGTGGCCCACCTTTAATGAATCAAGCCGTTCAAAAAATGGGTGAGGATTTCGGAATTCCAGATGAACATATTCGATTTGATGACTTTGGAGGATAAAAATCAATTCTCATACTGAACTTATTTCAGTAACTCACATAAACAAAAAACCAACTGATTTCAGTTGATTTTTTGTTTATATAAAAATCTCCTTTTGAAAAAAATTACGCCAAATGATATTTGGGCTTATCCTTTTCAACCTCCAAAAGTTTGGTGTAATCCATGATGTTTTTGACGCCATCTAATTCGCATAATAAGGTAATTACATTTGTTAACCCATTAAATAGTACATCCTTATCTGTCGGATTTTTTGGCTTGTTATTTTTATGATGAATTGGTAGGGTGTAACCACATCCTTTTAGAAAAGCAGCCTCAATAGTCAATAATTCTAAAGGCGAGTACCCATTAAATTTCCGTCCCATGAGTTGGTGCACCCGACCTATATAATTGAGTTGAATAGTCCCATGATGGTCAGATAAATGTTTCCAACTATCCGTGTTATTTAGAATATTTCCAACAGCACATTGCTTGCAACATTCGGGATGAAGTTGATTCGAGTGAAACGCCACATATAATTTTTTAATGGCCTGTTCTAAGCGGATTGAAGTTTTCATATTTTTTATTCTAAGATACAAAAAAATGAAAAATGATGTTTTCAATATTATCGGTACTAGAACTTTATAGTTTTTTGCCTACTCTCAACTTCACCATTACATGTCTTAGAAAATTCAAAATTCAATTTCTAATTACCTGTGGCTGGTGTTAAAAATTTAGGTGCTGTGATTGTTTTTTTCGTTCCTAACAAATTCATAAGCTCTTTAACTGCACGTTCTAACTGGGGGTCTTCTCCTTTCTCAAGTGATTTTGCATCTTGTCTCACTTTAATATCTGGAGCAATTCCAACATTTTCTCCAATCCATTTGTTATTAACAGGATCGAATACAGCATTGTCTGGTGAGGTTAATGCACCACCATCAATTAATGAATAATGGACAGAAGATTTTACCAAGCCGCCCCAAGTAGTCATGCCAATAAGCTTCCCAGCATTTTGTTGTCTAAATACCCATGGGAAAAAATCGCCACCTGAGCCTGCCATTTCGTTTATGAGCAGTACTTTTGGCCCTAATATACCGGCTGGTAAGCGCATGGGTTGTCCGTTAGGGACTTCATTGGTAATGGCAGCTCTCAGGCTTCGTGTCATTAAATCGACCATATAATCATCTAACAAGCCTCCGCCGTTAAAGCGTTCATCAATCACAGCGCCTTCCTTATCCTGTTGTGCAAAATAATAGCGATTGAACGACACAAACCCAGGGCCACCAGTATTGGGCACCCAAATGTACCCTAAGCGACCATTCGATAATTTTTCTACTAATCGGCGATTGTCTTCAACCCAGGTGCGCTGTCTTAAAGAGTTTTCACTTCGTATAGGTTCTACTATTTCTTTCCAGGCATCTTTAAATTGGGGTTTATCATTAATATGTAAAACGGTCTGTCTGTTAATGGTTCCATCTAACAACTCATAAATATCTATATCCGTTTTTACTTCAGTTCCATTTATTCCAACGATATAATACCCTTGTTTAATATTCAAACCTGGGGCATCCAAAGGACCTGTTAGTCCTGGATTCCAACTCTCAGTTGTATAAATACGATCAATTTTCCAATGACCTTTGTCTACCACTAAATCGGCACCGAGTAATCCAATCCTGTTTTCTTCAACATCAGGGAAATCACCACCAAAAACAAAACTATGGCCAACAGATAATTCACCATTAACTTGATCTAAAATATAGCTTAAATCTGCTCGATGTTTAATGTATGGGACTAACGGCGCATACCTTTTGTATACCACATTCCAATCACGTCCGTGGATATTGGAATCATAAAAATAATCGCGTTCGTAACGCCAAGCTTCTTCAAACATTTGCTCCCATTCTGCTACGTAATCAAGTTTCATGGAAAGCTTGATTTTAATGGGTTTTCCGTCTTTTCCATTGCTGCCAGAGGTACTTATAACGTTCCATCCGTCGGAAACACTAGCCAGCATATGTTTGCCGTTGGTGGTTACTGAAACTTGATTGGCACCTGATAAAAACTCTTTTAATTTTTCATCTTTTAATTTGAACTTATGTATAATATTTCCGCTGCCGTTAGGAATACGTTCCCCTATAAATGCAGAGCCACTAGGTCCAGCAATAATATAACGATAACTTCTAACAGGTATTGGTAATGCTATGGTTCGCCTATTTAGACCTTCAAAGTCTATTATCACTTTTTTGTTTTTATTCGTTTTCTTTTTGTCTTTAGAGTCTTTGTCCTCATCCTCTTTATCGTCGTCGTCGTCGTCGTCGTCTTTCTCGTCTTTTTTGTCTTCACCATCATTATTTTCGTCTTCATCCTTAACCTCTTCTTCATCACTCTTTGGTTTGAAAGGCGAATCATCTTTCGCATCTAGATTAATGACATAAGCAGCATACTCAGGGGAAGCAGTCATGGCACTCGTATTAGCCCAACCAGAACCCAAAGCGACATCTGTACTCGCGAGAAAGTAGAATTGTTTCATATTTAAATCCCAAGCGGGGGAGAAGGAATCTGCAAAACTATCTGTGATGGGTTTGGTCACCTTGCTTTCTACAGACCACAAGTACAATTGTCTGAAATTATTAGTACCAGATTTGGCATAGGCAATCCAATTGGAATCTGGAGACCATGTCATGTCAATGGAACGACGTTCCAAATTATTTCCACCTACATCAATCGTAATTATTTTTTTAGTGTCTAGGGTTAAAACACGTAATCTCACATCATCATCAACAAAAGCAATGTGTTTACCGTCTGGCGACCATGATGGCGACCATGCCATTTTAGATTCACCAATAGAAATACGATTTGGTTTTGATAATCCATCTTGAGAAGAAATCATCAGCGCATAGCCTTTACGATCTTCATCAGAAAACCAAGCGAGTTTATCTCCTTTTGGAGACCAAACAGGTGCTCTATCTGCAATACCAGAACTCTGAGTGATATTTCTAGCATCACCAAACTCTACAGGGACGGTGAAAATTTCACCTCTCGACTCCATGATGGCGCGTTTTCCGTTTGGTGATAATGACGCAGAACGGGAGGATTTGGTTACATCCTCCCATTTGGTCTGTGCCCAGGGGAAATCGCTAACAATATTAATCTCTAATTGGGAAGACTGCTTTGTTGACAAATCATAAATGTGTAAGTAACCATCACGCTCGTAGGTTAATGTATTGCCATTACCAGATAGCCATTTAATATCAGATCCCTTAAAGGAAGTGATTTGGCTTAAGGCTTTGGTTTCGGTGTGGTATCCCCAAATATTTGATATTAAATCTCTATCGGATAAGAAATATATGATGTTACCTAACCAAATAGGCTGAATATCTGTAGTATTGGTATGCGGAATCAGCTCTTCATTTTGGGTTTTCAAATCTAAAATAATTAAAGGTGTATTTTGACCGCCTCTATAGGCGCGCCATTCGGCATCCCATCTGCTAATTTTATCAATAACTATTTTGTTTTCACCTGGTGAAAAACCTCCATTAAACCCCCATTGTTTGGTTATCAACTTTGAAGCACCCCCATTGGTTGGCACTGTCCATAGTCGATTATAAGGTCTGGGAGCTGTTTCTCTTGAGCTCGCATATAAAATATGTGAGCCATCTTTAGTCCAACCTCTTACATTGGCATCACTGGGATGCCATGTGAGCCTTGTAGGTTCACCTCCATTTGCAGATACTACGTAAACTGAATTACTCCCAGCTCTGTTGGAATTAAAGGCAATCCATTTTCCATCTGGTGAAAAATATGGGTTAGATTCTACTGCAGCAGTACTTGTAATACGTTTTGCTTCATTAGAATTTAACTCAGAAACCCAAACATCACCGCCGTAAGTATAGGTGATATGCGTGTCACTAATATCAGGTTGACGAAGTAGTCTGGTTCCTTGTGCAATGCAAAGACTAGAGACCAATAGAAAAATAATGCTGAGCTTAATAGAATGGTTCATATGATATGGATTAAACAGATTCAACTATAAAATTTTAAAAGGATTGGTTGGGTTGGGTTCGCACATGTGGCGAAATAGTGCTTACAGGAACTAAAAGTGATTACTCTTTTAGAGATAAGGTTGATTGGATGGTATGTATTAATTCGTAAACGAATTATGCGCATATACTTACTGTTAATATAGGTCTATGTCATTAATCTGGTAAGTTTGGGATGGTACTCTAAATTATATGTCTTTAAAACACTTTTATTACGTAATGTTTAAAGTTAAACATTTTTATTTTTTATAATAGACAATTAATAATATTAAATTTGCATTATGGGTAAAGCACTTACGGAACAAGAATTACATAACTTGGCCATGAACCACGTTGGTAAGGATTTAGAAAAGCGTGGCTTCGAATTTATAGCCATAAATAGTAAATTGAAAAAGCATCCGCAATTTGTTTGTATGGATAAGAATAAACAGTATTATTTTGTGATTGTAAAAGTAGTTATACTACCAGATAATCCAAATAATTTTGATGTCGTTTGGATGGAATCTTTTAAAAAACACGCTAGGGAAAATGATGCCATTGTTTTATATGCTGGTGTGGGGTTAGGTAATAAAGAAAATGAAAAACAACCAATTTATTTAGACGAAGACTATTTATTGGAATATAATGGTATCCAAGTTTTAGAAACTAATTTGAATTAGAGCAATAAGCGGGCATTTTTAAAATTGAAGATGAATAATTATGAATATAACGAATAGATTTTTAATAGGATTATTCTTTTTAACCATTGCTTTTTCCTGTAAGCCACAACCAAAAAAAAATATAGTTCTTGAAGGCCCTATTTTTGGAACATCATACAAGGTTATTTACAATTCAGATATAAATTTTCAAAAACAGTTTGATAGTCTGTTTTATGTGATTAATAAATCCTTGTCTACCTATCAGGTGAATTCAGATATATCTAAACTTAACAGGAATGAAAATGTTGCAGTTGACCATCATTTTATAAAGGTTTTTGAGAGCTCTAAAACAATATATAAAGAAACGAATGGCGCTTTCGACCCCACCATTGGGGGCATAGTGAATGCTTGGGATTTTGGTCCGGAAGGAAACATTTCTAATTTAGATAGCCTAAAAATTGACAGTTTAATGCAGTACGTTGGACTTAATAAAGTGAAATATGTTCAGAATAAAATTGTTAAACCTCTCAACACTTATTTAGATTTTAATGCGATTGCCAAAGGCTATGCTGTTGATGTTTTAGGCGAGTTTTTAGAATCCCGAAACATAGAAAATTATCTTATAAATATTGGAGGGG
Organism: Changchengzhania lutea; assembly: GCF_006974145.1. Lineage (NCBI taxonomy): Bacteria > Pseudomonadati > Bacteroidota > Flavobacteriia > Flavobacteriales > Flavobacteriaceae > Changchengzhania > Changchengzhania lutea. The sequence continues at coordinate 2,749,472 of NZ_CP039456.1, forward strand.
AGCTACGTTCCAAAGGGATAAATATCATGAGCAATGATTTTTGGAAGGTAGGCGTTGAAGACCCTAATTTTGATGGTTCTCAATCTATAAATAAAATCATTTTATTAAAAGATCAAGCCATGGCGACTTCTGGGACGTACAGAAAATTTTATGTAGATGAGGATGGTAATCGTTATGCTCATATTATTGATGCTAAAACAGGCTATCCAAGTCAAACGAATTTACTCAGTATTTCAGTCATTGCAGAAAATTGCATGCTGGCCGATGCTTATGCCACGGCATTTAAATCGATGGGTCTTGAACAGGTACAATTATTTTTGAAAACACATCCAGAACTAAAAGTATTTCTGATATTTGAGAACGACGAGAAGCTATTAGAGACACGCTCACTTAATGGTTTTCTTGAAAATTAAATCAGAATTATTTATAACAAACCGGTATAACTTCGCCCTTGGCTAAACAATATTTTATAATATCTTCTTCAGCAAGATTGGACGTATAGTCTACTTCTTCAACCCTGAAGCCAATAGCGCGTAATTTGTCAAAATAATCCAGACCATAAATTCGAACATGATCGTATTGACCAAAAATTTTAGCACGTTCTATTTTGTCCGTAATCGTATTGTCTTCAAATGTGAGTTGTCTATTTAAATCTTGCGGAATTTGAAAAATACCTATGCCACCTGGTCTCATCACTCGATACAACTCTTGCATCGCTTTGGTATCATCTGGAATATGTTCTAAAACGTGATTGCATAAAATCACATCGAAGGTATTGTTTTCAAAAGGAAGATTACAAATATCAGCTTTAACATCAGCTAGTGGTGAGTTTAGATCTGTTGTGGTATAATTTAAATTCTTTAGGTTTCTAAAGCGTTTGTAAAATGCCTGCTCAGGAGCAAAGTGAAGCACCTTTTTGTCAGAAGAAAAGAAATCGGTTTCATTTTTTAAATACAACCAAAGCAATCTGTGGCGTTCTAAACTTAAAGTAGACGGTGACAATACATTATCACGCTGATTACCATATCCGTATGGCAAAAAGGTTTTGAAGCTTTTACCATCGATAGGATCTGTAAATTTTTTTCCTTTTAAAATTAAACTTAAAATAGGTGTTGCTAAATAACTTAACCTTATTAATAAAGGTCTCGGCACTAGGTTTAGTATGATTTTGAAGATTTTTTTCGACACGAATTTCACCAATTTTCACGAACTATTATAAAACGATTCTTTTATATTTTAAACTATCTTCACCAAAGTTAATAAGAATGCCAAGTTTTAATTTGGAAACAGCCAAATAATTTAAGGTTTGTTTTACGTTAGCAGAAGTGAGACATGCGATGGCTTTTATTTCTAAAACTATTTTATTATCAACAATAAAATCTGCTTTGTATTTATGTGGTAATAAGTTTCCTTTATAGTTTATGTCGAATTTTTTCTCTCTTGAGTAGTTGATATCATTATCTATAAATTCAATTTCTAAAGCATCACTATAAACTATTTCGTTAAATCCTTTTCCTAATTCATTATGAACCTCCATACAAATACCAATAATTTTATAAGCTTCTTCTTTGTGATACAGGGTGCTCATTAAATAATAGATTTAATTGTGAAAATTTACATGGGTATTATTAGTGAAAATTAGTGAAATCCGTGTCAAAAAAAAATAATTTTATGACAGAGGCTATAAAACCAAAGCCTCTTGTCTAAATTCATTTTCCTCATCACTTTCAATACCTAATGCCTCATAAATATAGGCAAAGGTTGAGAGTAATTCTGGCTTTCCATCAACAAGGGCCACATCATGTTCAAAATGAGCACTTGGTTTGTTGTCCAGAGTGGTAATAGTCCAACCGTCTTTATGTTGTTTTATACGATGTGTTCCCATATTAATCATAGGCTCTATAGCCACAACCATACCTTCCACAAACTTTTTGCCACGTCCGCGTTTTCCATAATTAGGCATTTCTGGGTCTTCGTGCATTTTTCTTCCTAATCCATGGCCAACCAATTCTCTAACCACACCATAACCATGATCTTCACAGTATTTTTGAATAGCATACCCAACATCACCAACACGATTGTTTAGCTTGAATTCTCGTATGCCCACATAAAGGGATTCTTTAGTCACTTGTAGTAATTTTTCGGTCTCAGGTTCTATCTCACCAACAGCAAAGGTATACGCGTGATCGCCGTAAAAACCATTTTTAAAAGCGCCACAGTCAATAGAGATAATATCGCCTTCGACTAATGGCTCACTTGTAGGAAAACCGTGCACCACCTGGGTGTTCGGGCTCATGCATAGTGTGTTAGGAAAATCATACAGACCTAAAAACCCAGGAATAGCGCCTTGGTCCCTAATATATTCTTCAGCAATTTTGTCTAATTGTAAGGTCGTAACACCAGGCTTTATTTCTTTAGCTAAGAGCCCTAATGTTTTTGACACGATTAAAGCGCTTTCACGCATTAATTCGATTTCTTCTTTTGTTTTTACTATAATCATCTTATAAAAATAATGGCAAAGATACTTAAAATATAATTTTTATTTTTTTTGAAGTAATATGATTTTTGACAGTTTTTTAGAAGACATGGATGCTTAATTTTGTAAATCAAATAGTAAGAAGATGTACAAAATTGTCACTGCCGAAGATGCCGTTAAGGAAATTAAATCTAATGATAGAGTGTATGTGCAAGCCGCCGCTGCCGCCCCACAATTATTAATTAAAGCGATGTCTGAAAGACATGCTGAATTAAGAAACGTGGAGGTTTGTCATTTACATACCGAAGGGGAAACACCTTATGCTAATCCAGAGCTTGAAAAGAGTTTTCATGTCAATTCGTTTTTTATAGGTAAGAATGTGCGGCACACATTAGCAGCAGGAAATGGCTCCTATACCCCTGTGTTTCTTAGTGAATTGCCATTGTTATTTAAACGAAATATTATACCGTTGGATGTCTCGCTAATCCATGTGTCTGTTCCTGATAAGCATGGGTATTGTTCTTTAGGAGTTTCCGTTGAAGCTACTTTAGCTGCCATTGAAAACGCTACCATTGTGATTGCACAGGTGAATGAGCAAATGCCAAGAACACATGGCGACGGGATTATTCACCATACTGAAATTGATTTGTTCGTAGCATGTAATGAGCCAATACCAACGCATGATGTTTGTGTTCCAAGTGTTATAGAAAGCAAAATAGGCGATTATGTTGCCAGTCTTATTGAAGACCGAAGTACGTTGCAAATGGGAATAGGTAATATACCTAATGCCGTTTTATCTAGACTTACCAATCATAAAAATCTAGGATTGCATACTGAAATGTTTTCCGATGGTGTCATAGATTTAATTCTGAAAGATGTTATTAATGGAAACTTTAAAGGTGTAAATCCTGGGCGTGCATTAGCTACTTTTTTAATGGGTTCAAAACGTTTATATGATTATGTTGATGATAACCCATTTGTTGAATTACGCACTTCTGATTATGTTAATGATGTCTCAATAATTAAACAAAATCCAAAAATGGTAGCCATAAATTCGGCTATTGAAGTCGATGTTACGGGACAGGTCTGTGCAGATTCTATTGGAAGCAGAATGTATTCTGGAGTTGGTGGGCAAATGGATTATATTAGAGGCGCATCTTTAAGTGAAGGTGGTAAAGCCATTATTGCATTACCATCTGTAACAAAAAAGGGCATCAGCAGAATTGTACCAACTTTAAAGCCAGGTGCTGGTGTTGTAACTACTCGGTCACATGTTCATTACGTGATTACAGAATATGGTATTGCCAATTTATACGGAAAAACAATTAAAGACAGGGTGAAAGCCTTGGTCAATATTGCGCATCCAGATCATAGAGAAGCGATTGATAAAGCCTATTTTGAATTAATTTGAAGATTTTATTTAAAGAAACTAAAAAATCCTTTTTTTTGCTCGGTTACTGGAGGCTTAGTATGAGTTAGAAGTTGATATATTTCTCCCCAACCAATAAACCCGCCTACATTTCTATCGTCTATAAATAGGTCGGCGTGAATTTTCCTGCTCATGTTGTTTTCAAAGTTCTCTTCAGGAAAACTACTATTTACGGCATAGAAATGAACACCATTATCTTCACAGAATTTCACAGCTTCTTCTAACTTAGAACCGTGTCTATAGGTCCATAAAATAAGACGGTGGCCATCTTCTTGAAGTTTCTTTAAAGTTTCAAAAGCAAACATATTGGGCTTACCAATTTTGGGGTAGGCATCTTCTACGATAGTGCCATCAAAATCAACTGCAAGAATAAGCGTATCATTAAAATTCATTTTCATAAGACTTGGGGTTCGTACAAAAGTACAACAAATTCTATGGCTGCGTTTAAACTAACGCATGCTGTGTCATTGCTTTTGGTTGCTCAATGCCCATTAGTTTTAAAATGGTTGGAGCCATATCACCTAAAATACCATCCTTAATGTGCTTTAAGTCCTTGTCAATTAAAATAATTGGTACTGGATTTGTTGTATGTGCTGTGTTTGGTGATCCATCTGGGTTTATCATAGTTTCACAGTTACCATGATCTGCAATTAAGAGTGTGGTATATCCATTTTCTAGAGCGGTAGTGACCACATCTTTTACACACGAATCGACTACTTCGCAGGCTTTTACCGCAGCTTCCATGACACCCGTATGACCGACCATATCACCATTGGCAAAGTTTAAACACACAAAATCAACGTCGCCTTTTTTTAATTCAGGCACCAATGCATCACGTAGCTCATAGGCGCTCATCTCAGGTTGTAAATCGTATGTTGCTACTTTTGGAGAATTTCTTAGAATTCTTGTTTCTCCCTTAAAAGGCGTTTCTTTGCCACCTGAAAAGAAAAATGTAACGTGTGGGTACTTTTCAGTTTCTGCAATTCTGATTTGCGTTTTCTGATGTTTCTCTAAAACTTCACCTAAAGTATCTGTTAAATTATCTTTATTGAATATCACATTGATATTGCTATAAGTATCATCATAATTGGTAAGCGTGACGTAACGCAACTCTAGTCTGTGCATATTCTGCTCATGAAAATCTTTTTGTGTCAGAGCTTCTGTCAATTCGCGCCCACGATCTGTTCTAAAATTAAAAAAGATAACCACATCCCCATCTTTAATTTTTGATATAGGTTCACCGTTGTCACCAACCATGATAATAGGTTTTATGAATTCATCGGTAACATCATTATCATAATTTTTCTGCATCGTGTGGGTCACGTTGGTTGAAGCTTCTCCAACTCCATTCACTAAAGCATCGTAAGCTAATTTTATGCGTTCCCAGCGTTTATCTCTGTCCATGGCGTAATAGCGCCCTGTGACGGTTGCTAATTTGCTTTGGGTCTTTTCCAAATGTGTTTCTAATTCTGTTAAAAAGCCGTAGCCAGATTTTGGGTCTACATCGCGACCATCTGTAAAAGCATGAACGTAGGTGTTGGTCAAGCCAAAATCGTTTGCGGCATCTAGCAAGCCAAATAAATGATTAATATGGGAATGCACACCACCATCACTTAACAATCCTAAAAAGTGCACATCCTTATTTTGGGATTTCGCATATTCAAATGCCTCAACCAGTACTTTTTCTTTATTTAAGGTTTTGTTTTTAACAGCTAAGTTTACTTTAACTAAATCTTGATAAACAATACGGCCTGCACCAAGATTCATATGTCCAACTTCACTATTTCCCATCTGGCCTTCAGGCAATCCAACGTGTAAACCATCCGTTCTTAAACTTGCAAAAGGAAAATTTTTGTATAGGGAATCTATAAAAGGAGTGTTGGCTTGATCGACTGCGGAAACTTTAGGATCTGGAGAATTTCCCCAACCATCAAGAATCATTAAAATGACTTTTTTATTCATGAATTAAGATGCTTTTTTAAACGCTTCAAAGATAAAGAAGTTATGGAAGAAAAACTTAATAATGCGTTCTAAAATAAGATGGTATGGATGGTTTTCTAGAGTTATTAAGACTGCTACAACTAGTTAACTATTTGTGAATTAAACGTTAAAAATGTGTTATAATCGATTTTTTTTGTAACAAATTTAAAATAATGTCGTCTCTTTAGTATATCAAAAAACGAATCAATAATCAAATTAAAATCTTTCATCATGAAAAAAACAATCATTATTTCCGCCATCGCATTATGCTTTTCAATTGTAAGTGTAAATGCAAACTCTGTAACTGAAACAAAAACTTTAGACGAATACAGCGTTGTTCTTCCTTTTAAAGTAAATGCTTTTTGCGTATCTATTGCTAAAGGGGACATTGACACTGTAAAAAAACTTATAGATAGAGGAGAAGACATCAACGAAAAATCTAACGGTATGACACCGGTCATGTACGCAGCAAAATTTAATAGAGTTGAGATTTTAAAACTTTTAATTTCTAAAGGAGCAAACTTAAAAGCCCGTTCGGATAAAGGTATGACGGCTTTAAAATATGCCGAAATACATAAAGCGGTAGATGCTTATGCTATTATAAAAGAAGCTACGAAAAGAAAAAAAAAATAATTTAATAATTATTTGGAGTTAGTCGCTCACAAAAAAGCCTCGTGATCACGAGGCTTTTTTGTTATTGGTTTCTATATTTTTCAATAGCTTCTTGAATCTTTTCCATTCTATTATCAGGATCAGGATGAGAACTTTGAAATTCGGGTACTCTATTAGGGCCAGCAGCATCCTTTAATATTTGCATCACGCCAATCATTTCTTCTGGATTGTAACCAGCTTTCATCATAAATAATACACCAAGGTCGTCACTTTCCAATTCGTCACCTCGTCCATTTTTTAAAAGGGTTTGTTGCCCAATACCACCAACAAGACCACCCATGTCTGCACCAACAGAGGCGCCGGTACTTACTTTTTGCCAAAACTCACTTTCAGCTATGCGTTCTGCAGAATGCCTTCCAATCACATGCCCAATTTCATGGCCTAAAACTCCAGCTAATTGATCTTCATTTTCAAGTTTTGAGAATAATGCTTGCGTTATAAATATTTGACCGCCAGGAAGTGCGAAAGCGTTTATGGCATTTTCATCTGCTAGTAAATGAAACTCATAATTATAAGGTGTTTCCCTAGCGATGCTGTTATTTACTAGTTTATTGCCAACATTGTCAACCAGCGCTTGATACTGATTATTAGGATGCAATCCACCGTGCTGTTGCGCCATCTCGTCTCTATTGTCTAAGCCTATGGCGATTTCTTGATCCGAGGTCATATTAATAACTTGTGTGCGACCTGTATACGGATTGGTTTCCTTACTATTGCAACGTTGCACAAATGCAAAGGCAACAATCGCTAAACCTATGAACAATCGAATTTTAAAATTTTTACTTCTCATAGCTGTGATTTTGATTCTGAACTCATCTTAACTTTTTGTTTTTAACCGAAAATGAGATAGAATTTGTCCAGATGAGGCGCTTTTTGAAAAGCATAGCATGGCTACGGATAAAAAAAGTAACAAAATATGGGCAAATTTTAGCCATTTTTTTAGGTAATAGAAAAAGTCAAGATGAGTTCTCTGTCAAAAGTATAAAAGTTAATGCTAGATTATTAATGCATTTCATTTAATTTGTAGCCTAATAACATTTGCATTAACAATTGCATTTGAGAGTTTATTAAATATTAAATATTGAGGATTGTAATAGTTAAATAATAACGCATCATTATGGCTTTTTTGTTTAAAATTATTGAAAGCGAAAATATTGATCTTGTAATACCACTGGTTCAAAAATTGAATGGACATCAGGTTTCAGATGCTATTCTAAAACAGCGTTTTTATGAAATGATTGAACAAAATTATGAGTGTGCCGGTATTTATAGTGATGAAAATTTAATTGGTATTTGTGGTCTTTGGTACTGTACACGACATTATTCAGGTAAAAGTGTTGAAGTAGATCATGTTTATATTGACGATGCTTATAGAGGGCAAGGTTTAGGAAAGCAATTTTTTAACTGGATTTACGAATATACCAAAGGCAAAGGCTACGAAAGTATGGAGCTAAATACCTATGTGAGTAATTATGCATCGCACAAGTTTTACTATAATGAAGGCTTTAATATTTTAGGCTATCATTTTTTTAAAAAGTTGTAGAATTTGTTGCTACGGAGAAAAGAGATTTAATATATTTGCGCCATAATTGCGGGAGTAGCTCAGTTGGTAGAGCGTCAGCCTTCCAAGCTGAATGTCGCCAGTTCGAACCTGGTCTCCCGCTCTAAAAGCTTCACAATTCTGTGAGGCTCTTTTTAATGCATCTCGTTTAATTCGGTGCCAGATTCAACTTCATAAGGCGCTTTGTTACATTCAAAAATACGCGCTGTTAAGACCCCTTTTAATACAATTGATTCGCCTTCAACCTGTAGCCAACTGCCTTCTCTTAAACCAATAACCGGTTCTGTGTTAAAATTATGGAATTCTTTAATTCTAGTTTCCCGTGTTTCACCCATATGCGTGCTGTTGGTATCGGGATCTAAATAGTGTGGATTTATATTAAATGGGACTAAGCCAAGAGCCTTAAAACTTGGTGGATAAACTACGGGCATATCATTTGTAGTCTTAACAGTAAGACCACAAATATTACTTCCGGCACTTGTTCCTAAATAAGGCGTCCCACTATTTATACTTGACTTTAAGGCATTGAGAAGATCATTTTTATAAAGTTGGTTGATTAAAACAAAGGTATTGCCCCCACCTACAAAAATAGCTTCGGCATTTTCAATGGCTTGTTTCGGATTATCATAGGTATGAATGCCTTCTACCTTTTTATTGATTTTAACAAAAGCTTTACGTGCCACATCAGTATAATCATCATATGACATGCCGCTGGGTCTTGCATAAGGAATGAACAGCACAGTTTGGGCGTCTTTTAAATGTCGCGCTAAATCTTCTAAAATATAACTTAAATAATCGCCACCGTGCACTGTGGATGTGCTAGCAATGATAATGTTTCGCATGGGTACGTTTTTTAACTTGAATTATCACAAATATAGCTTTTATAGAAACTTTATTAATGTTTAGGTGCCAAATTAAGTTTTAAAATCTTAATTTACAGTAAAAAATTTAGCGATGAAAAAAGTAATGACCTATTTAGTGTTTTGCATGAGTTTGATGCTCACTGCTCAAAATTTTAACCGTGTCGAGGTACAAGGTAAAATCATTGTAGAAAGCAACGATGTAGTTGGAATTACTGTTTATAACACGTCTTCGAATACCGGAACAATCACAAATGAAAATGGAGAATTTGTACTCGCTGTAAGGGAGAATGATAATATTGAAGTGAGTGCGCTTCAGTTTCAGAATATCAGTTTTAGAGTGAATAAGGATATCATGCAATCTAAGACCATGAAGGTTTTTTTAATTGAGGAAATTAATAAACTCGATGAAGTTATTGTTTTAACCAAGGGCTTATCTGGAAATATTAATGTGGATATGGACGCCATAAAAACGTTTAATCCAAAATTAGATGCCTTGTATTTCGGTATAGAAAAAAGAGATGAATTTGAATTTGAAAAAGATTTAAAAACCAAAGTTGAAAATATTGGTATCGATAGGCAGCATAAGCCTATGGTTAATGGCTTGAACATTGTTAATGTGGTCGATCAATTATTGTTACCGCTATTTAGGTCTGGAGCTAAAAATAAAAAAGAGGTTGAAGTGCCAGATGTCCCTATAGAATCTGTGAAGTATTACTTTGGTTCAGATTTTTTAGTGACCAATTTTGATATTCCCAAACATCGGGTAGAAGAATTTATCAGGTATGTGGAGTCTGATGATTTTGATTATACCTTATTAAATTACGGAAAGGAAATGGAATTCTTGGAATTACTAAATCAAAAAAGCAAGACTTTTCTAAATAAAAATGATTAAATAAATCTGCTTATCAACTCTCAGGTTTAACAAAATTTTAGTGCCTTTTTGCATTTTCTTTAAGACTTTAAATACGTCCTTTAAAAAATAAAAAGGAACCTGTTTGAAGCAAAAACTACTTATTTTAATCATGTCATTATATTCAATAGTTTCATTAGCTCAAAATAAAGAACCAATTGATAATGAAAACACTTTATTTCAATCTATTAACATATCAGGTCATATTCAAAGTAATGGCGATATTGAAAATGTTCATGTAATCAATAAAACTGCTCAAATTTTCACTGTAAGCAATGGTAAAGGCTTTTTCGAAATATCCGGGAAAATAAGTGACACTTTGGTCTTTTCATCCGTTCAGTATCAATTAAAAGAAATCATTATTGACAGCCGTATTTACCAATCTGGTATTTGTAATGTGAGCTTACAAGATAAAGTTAATGAGCTTGATGAAGTTATTGTTGGTAAAATACTTACGGGCAATTTAATGTCCGATATTAAGAATACCGAAGGCGATCCTCCCATTAATTTTTACGATGTTGGTATTCCTGGTTATGCGGGTAAGATTGCAACCCAAAGTGAAAGGCGCCTAAATGAAGCTACTACCGGAGCGGGAATTATCCCTCTAAATCCAATAATAAATGCTATTACAGGACGGACTAAAATGTTGAAAAACCATATAGAAATTGAGAGAAGGGAAGCTTTAATGCAGAATATAAAAGCTAGATTATCAAACGATTTTTTTGCTTCAAATCCAATGGATGAAGACTTAAGGATGGATTTTTTCTATTTCTGTGCGGATGATGAAAATTTTATCAAACATTGTAAAAGCCAAACGGATTTTAAAATATTGATTTTCCTGAGGCAAAAGTATAGACAGTACATAAAAAATTTGACATCAACCGAAGATTAACATTTCGGAACACTTTTTGAAATACCAAAACAATTACTTTAGCAGCTTAATAGTTTATCATCGTTATGAAATTTTTAAAATTCTTATTCATTCTAATTATATTACCGCTTTTTGCATTTAACACGGCACACAAGTATTATATAAGCGTTTCACAAATAAATCATATTCCTGAAAAAAAATCGATTCAGATCACCTCTAGGATTTTTATTGATGATTTTGAAAATCTTTTACGCGAACGGTATGACGATGCTATTGTTCTTGATGATAAAAACGAACTAACCTCTACAAATGATTATATAGAAAGGTATTTGAAAGAAAAAATCGTTGTTAAAATAAACGGCGAAACAGTTCATCTCAAATACATTGGTAAAGAATATGATGTGGATATTGTAAGATGTTATTTAGAAGTCGAAAATGTTGAAACTATCAAATCCTTCGAGGTTTCCAATGAACTATTATTCGATTTATTCGAGGAACAACAAAACATTGTTAAGACAAAAATAAACGGAAAGCAGAAAAGCTTTTTACTCACCCAACAAAATCATAAGGCTTTGTTAAAATTTAATTAAAACAAAGTTAAGTGGCTACTTAAATCCTTATTTTCGAGTGCTTTTAAAAAACACACTCTTTTGTGTTTAACTCAAAGCAGCTTTAATTCAAAAAAAAACATTGCACATAACATGAAAAAATTTATTTATTACTTTTTGTCTGTAGTCTTTATTTCTTCTAGCCTTTTCGCACAAGAAGAAGCTAGTCAGATGCCAAAAACAGGACACAGCAACACCAACAAATTCAAGCAACTTTACGATGAATTTGCCACCCCAAATATGTTTAGAACGGGTTCTGGGGCACCTGGTCCAGCCTATTATCAACAACAGGCCGATTATAAAATGGATATTGAAATTGATGATGTCAACGCCAAATTGTACGGTAATGAAACCATAACCTATACAAACAATTCACCAGACGTGCTAACCTATTTGTGGCTTCAATTGGATCAGAATATGCGATCGAGGGAATCTAAAACACCACTTATCGAAGGTAGTGGTTTTAGACCAGCGACAACGCCGGCTAGATTTACAAAAGCCTATATAAGTGAACGTTTTGATGGCGGTTTTAATATAGAAGAAGTGAAGGACATGAGCGGTAAGCCACTTGAGCACATGATTAACAGGACCATGATGCGAATTGAATTGCCAAAGGCTTTAAATTCTGGAGAAAAATTTTCTTTTAAAATTAAATGGTGGTACAACATAAACGATCACGTTAAAGATGGCGGTCGTTCAGGCTACGAATATTTTAAGGAGAATGACAATAAAATATATGTGATGGCGCAGTTCTATCCACGTATGGCCGTTTATAATGACGTTGAAGGTTGGCAGAATTCACAATTCTGGGGACGTGATGAGTTTGCATTACCATTTGGAAATTTCGATGTAAATATTACAGTGCCAGCCGATCATATTTTAGACGGAACAGGGAGACTGACTAATAGAAGTGACGTGTTTACTAAGGATATGATGAAGCGTTTTGAACAAGCAAAAAAGTCTTATGATGAACCAGTAATGATTGTTACTCAAGCTGAGGCTGAGGTTACAGAAAAAACAAAACGTACCGATAAGAAAACATGGAAGCTCTCTGCTAAAAACGTTCGTGATTTTGGTTTTGCCACTTCTAGAAAGTTCCTATGGGATATGATGGCTGTCAAAATTGGAGATAGAGATGTGATGGCTGTATCCTTATATTCAAAGGAAGGCAATCCGCTTTGGGGAGACTGGTCGACAAAAACAGTAGCCAGTACCTTAATATCCTACTCAAGAATGACTTTTGATTACCCATATCATAAAGCCATTTCTGTACATGCACCCATGGGTATGGAATATCCTATGATATGTTATAACTTTGGAAGACCAAGACCTGACGGCACGTATAGTGACCGTGTTAAGTATGGTATGATGGGCGTTATCATTCATGAAGTTGGGCATAACTTTTTCCCAATGATTGTGAATAGTGATGAGCGTCAATGGACGTGGATGGATGAAGGATTAAATACTTTTGTGCAGTATGTAGCGGAACAGGATTTTGGTGAGAAATACCCAAAAGCCTTATCACCGCAACATGATGCCTTTCCATCAGATCGTGGTCCTGCAAGAATGATTGTGCCTTACATGAGTGGGAATCAAGATTTTATTGCGCCTATTATGACCAAAGGATTGAATACGTATCAATTTGGAAACAATGCGTATGGGAAACCTGCAACCGCATTGAATATTCTAAGGGAAACGGTGATGGGGCGCGATTTATTTGACTACTCTTTTAGAGAATATGCACACAGATGGATGTTTAAACACCCAACACCAGAGGATTTCTTTAGAACCATGGAAGATGCTTCAGCTATCGATTTAGATTGGTATTGGAGAGGTTGGTTCTATACCACAGATTGGACCGATATTGGTGTGAAAGAGGTTAAAAAATATTACTTATCGTCTACGCCTAATGCTTACGGCAAGAGAATTTCAGATCGCTATAATATCGATTCAAAAGACCTAGTTTATTTAGTTGAAGAGGGTAGTGAGGATTATAACGACGGGATGAAAGACAAATCACCTACTGAAGCGTCTCCTACATTAAAAGAATATCTTATGGATAACTTTACACCAGAACAACGTAAGGCAATCGTAGAACCAAAGTATTTTTATAGCGTAACGTTTGAAAAACCAGGTGGCTTAGTAATGCCTATTATCGTGGAATTTACCTATGCTGATGGTACTAAGAAAAAAGAAACCTATCCTGCTCAAATTTGGAGACTTAATGACAATGAAGTAAGCAAAACGATTGCATCTCAAAAAGAGATTGTAAGTATTGTGGTTGATCCAGATTTAGAAACCGCAGATGTCGATACCTCCAACAACTCATGGCCAAAAGAGGTTAAACAAAGTGAGTTTGACGAATTTAAAAATAAAGTAAAAGGGTAATTATTGACCTAGTGTAAAAAGCCGATTTGAAAGAGTCGGCTTTTTTTATGCACCTAAGAGAATACAATAAACAGGCAATAATTTCTTTATTGGTATCAAACAACTTACTATATTTGTACTGTGATACAGTTGGCAACATTTTTATTCATTAGTGGCGCAGAAATTGCGTTTGTTCTATTCATCGTTATTATGGTTTTTGGTGCGGATAAGCTACCAGAAATTGCAAGAGGGCTAGGTAAGGGCATGCGTACCCTTAAAGATGCCACCAACGATATAAAACATGAAATCACCAAAACGGCAGACAGCCATGGTATTGATACCAGCATCACTAAAGATGTTAAGGATGAACTCAATAAAGTAAAAGATGAGTTAAAAGATTTCACAGGATCTGTAAAAAGAGATCTTTAGAGCTTTCTGCTTAAAGTCAATCCATCTCTAATAGGTAAAATAACCGTCTCAATACGTTCATCACCTTTTAATAAGGCGTTGTATGCCTTCAAAGCTTTTGTAGCGATATCATCGGGTTGCACAGGTTCAATAACTTTTCCACTCCAAAGCACATTGTCAGATAATATCAATCCGTCTTTATTAAGCTTATTAATAACCACATTAAAATAATTTACATAATTTTCTTTGTCGGCATCAATAAAAATCAAGTCGTAACTTTTATCAATCTCAGGTATAATGTCAAGGGCATTGCCTAAATGTTGAAAAATTTGGCTTCCATATTCAGATTTGTCAAAATATCTCCGCTGAAAATAAACCAATTCTTCATTAATATCAATAGTGTGCAATTCACCAGTAGGCTGCATACCCTCGGCTAAACATAGCGCCGAATATCCAGTATAGGTGCCAATTTCAAGAATGTTTACAGGCTTTACTAATTTAGAAATCATACTTAAAATTCGACCTTGATAATGACCGCTTAACATGCGCGGTTGCAATATTTTTTGGTATGTTTCTCTATGAAGTTGCTGTAACAATTCTGGCTCATTTTCAGAATATTGTATAATATAATCGTCTAATTCTTCCGGTAAAAAATTCATTATCCTAAAATTCTTTTCACTAATTTTTCTTTGGCATTTTTATCATCTCCACATAACCATTGAATCACGTTGTCTTCCCAAATGGCATCATAATCTGTTTGGTCAATAATGTTACGTTCCAAAGCGAGATCTAATATCTTGCCAGGGTAAGAGGATTGCTTAATACTTTCCATTTCACCCAAAGGATATGGGTCATCCAATCCCATAATAACCTGTTTAGAACCTTGGTTTTCTACGAGCAATTTTAGAGATCCAGTGTCATGGACCAAGGTGTCAAAAAAGATATTTTTGTGGCCAACGGCCTCACGCGGGTGGTGTTTGCCTTCAAATAGATCTGGCCTACCGTCAAAGCCTTGTATACGTCGGCCTAAATTAATCTGTGCGAGCTGACCGCCATGTGCAAAACAGGTTCGCATATTTGGAAACTTATCTTGATAACCGTTTAATGTCAAAAAATGATAGGCATCCGCACATTGTGCCAACATCCAAATTAAATGAAACCGCCATGATATATTCTCTAGTTTAATAAATTTTTCACCGTCATAGGGATGAATTTCAACTGCCAAATTATATTTGTTGGCGAGTTCAAAAATGGGCTCATTTTCTTCATCAAAAATACAACGCCAAGTGCCTATAGTGTCCATATAATGCGTTGGCAAACACAGTAATTGCATGCCATGTTCTTCCACGCAACGTTCAATTTCCCAACAGGCACTTCTTACAAAACCAGGATGGACAACAAAACCACAAGTAAATTTACTCGGGTTACTATGCTGAATACCGGCATTAAAATCATTTTGGAAGCGAAGCGCTTGCTTCATCTCTTCCACACGTAATCCATTACCATAAAGTTGGGATAGATTTAAAACCACGGCATGATCAATATCAAAGCGCTCCATCCATTCTAATTTCTCATGTAAAAAGAAACTCGAATCGGTTATGGGTCTGTTCCAATCTTTTTGAAGCATAAACTTACGATCCTTATCTACCCAGAAAATGCCTTTTTCGTGCATAAAATCGGGTATTTCCTCAGGATAAGGAAGGAGGTGTGAATGACCGTTTATACGTAATTTATGTTTCATTTCTATAATTGGAGTTTAGGCAAATCATGGTGGCTTGCATGGTTGCGAATATAATATCTTGCTTATCATTTGTGACTATACCTTCACAAAACACAAGGGTTTTACCGGTTTTAATAACATGGCCTTTTGCTATAATATGATGTGTTTGTGCTGCCCTGATAAAATTGGTTTTGAATTCTACAGTAAGAACATCAGAGCCTTCTGGCATGGTGCTTAACGCTGCATAACCACAGGCCACGTCGGTAATACTGGTTATTACTCCAGCATGAAAAAAACCGTGCTGTTGCGTTAATGTACCATTTAAATGACATGCAATTTTAGCCTCACCTTTTTTAACTGAAATGAGTTGAGCACCAAGGGTTTTCATAAAACCTTGTTTAGAAAAACTTTCTTTCACTTGTTCAATCATAATAAGTTTAATCAATCTTAACTTTGGTTGGAGGCTCCATAACGGCACCACAATTTGGGCAACTGCGCTTGACACTATCCTTGTAATAGTTGTCAAATATTTTAGGCATATCGGTTTCAATATTATCCAATGTAAAATCTTCTCCGTATAATTTGGTGTGGCACTTTTCACAGAACCATAATAAGGCATCTTTAGTGCCTGCTTCTCTGGGATATTCAATAACCAAACCTACTGTATTTGCGCCACGCTGGGGGGAATGCGGTACTTTTGGGGGCAACAGAAAAATCTCACCTTCTTTAATATGAATATCTTTAGGCGTCCCATCTTCAATCACTTTCAACACGATGTCCCCTTCAACCTGATAGAAAAATTCGGGAGTCTCGTTATAATGATAATCCTTTCTACTATTAGGACCGCCAACAACCATCACAATAAAATCGCCATCTTTCCAAACCACTTTGTTGCCAACCGGGGGCTTTAAAAGATGTCTGTTTTCTTCAATCCAAGCTTTAAAATTAATAGGAGATACTAGTTTACTCATGATATTTTAATTTTGGGCGTGCCCCTTGGGGTCAGGCTTTCCGCTATCCTTCACGCAAAGTTTTTTATAAAGTTACAAAGATTTTGTTCTTCCACCATCAACGGGCAAATTAATTCCGTTAATATAACTCGCACATTCACTCGCTAAAAACGTAATGGCATTGGCCAATTCTTCTGGTTCTGCAAAGCGTTTAGCGGGTACCGATTGTTTCATGGCATCGGCTGCTTCATCAATAGTTTTTCCAGATTTAGCCGACTTGTTTTTTATGATTTCCGATAAACGTTCCGTTCCTGTCGCTCCGGGAAGCACATTGTTTACGGTGATGCCAAAAGCCCCTAATTCGTTCGCGAGGGTTTTACTCCAATTAGCAACGGCTCCTCTTATGGTGTTGCTCACGCCTAAGCCATCTAAAGGTTGCTTTACCGAAGTGGAAACCACATTGATAATGCGGCCATAACCTTCAACTTTCATATATGGAATCACCGACTGTGCCAAAACATGATTGCATTTTAAATGTTGCGTAAACGCATTATCAAATTCTTCTAAACTGGCTGTTACAATGGCGCCTCCTCTAGGACCGCCCGTATTGTTTACCAGAATATGAAATCCGTGGTGCTCATCAATATATTTAAGGACCTTTTCCTGTAAATCCCTGGGGTTTGAAAAATCGGCCACTATAAAATCATGGGTATCAGGACCTGGTAAGGCTTCCAAAACAGCTTTTAGTTTTTCCCTATTTCTCGCTACTAAGGTCACGCGAACACCTTCGGCAGCTAAGGCAAAGGCTGTGGCTTTTCCAATGCCTTGTGTGCTACCACATACTAAAGCGTATTTATTATTTAAGTTTAAATTCATATTTTTCAGATTAAAGAAAAAAGAAAAAGGAGCAAAGACGATTTGGTCATGTCTATTTTCTTTTTTTATAAGTTCATTTTGTTAGTATTTAATACACACATTTTTAGCTTCTGTAAAAAACCGTAAGGCTTCAAAACCACCCTCTCTGCCAACACCCGAGGCTTTTACACCTCCAAAAGGGGTTCTTAGATCGCGTAGCATCCAGGTGTTAACCCAAATAATGCCTGCCTGTAATTGGTTGCTCATGCGCATGGTTCGCTTTAAATCATTGGTCCATAATGTCGCCGATAAACCATACTTTACTTTATTGGCCATGTGCAGCACGTCATCTTCACTGTTAAAAGGCATGATGGTCACAACAGGTCCAAAGACTTCTTCTTGATTAATACGGCAATCATCTGTTGAAACCTCAATGACTGTTGGCTCTAGATAATAACCGTTTTCGAAATCTTTAACGGTGATTTTGTTTCCACCGCATAAAATAATGCCGTTTTCTTCTTTGGCTATGTTTATATAGTGCATCACTTTTTCTAGGTGTGATTTTGAAACGAGCGCGCCAATATCTGTTGTATCATCAGAGGGGTGCCCTACTTGTAATTGTTTTATTTTTTCAACAAAATCGGTTTTAAATTTTTCATAGATGGAAGCTTCTACAAATATTCGACTCCCACATAAGCAAATCTGACCTTGGTTGGCAAACGAAGAGCGCACGGTTGTGTTTAACATATCATCATAATCACAATCGGCAAATATGATGTTTGGGTTTTTTCCGCCTAATTCCAGAGACAATTTTTTAAACATGGGTGCTGCTACTTTAGCAATATGCTCCCCTGTTGCTGTGCCACCCGTAAAACTAATGGCTTTAATATCTGGATGCTCAATAATGGCTTGCCCTGTTTTGGTTCCCAATCCGTGAACGATATTTAAAACGCCTTTTGGTAAACCGGCTTCGTTGCAAATGTCTCCCAATAAGTAGGCGGTCATGGGTGTGATTTCACTGGGTTTGGCAACCACACAGTTTCCTGCAGCTATTGCCGGGGCTATTTTCCAAGTGAATAAATACAAGGGAAGATTCCATGGGGAAATGCAACCCACCACACCAATAGGTTGCCGCAGGGTGTAATTGATGGCATTTTGTCCTACACTTTCATGACTTTCACTAGCAAATTGGGTAATGGCATTTCCAAAAAAGCGAAAGTTACTAGCTGCTCTTGGTATATCGACCGATTTGGCTAAACGGATTGGTTTACCATTATCCTTGCTTTCTGCTTCTGCTAATCGTTGTAAATTGACTTCTATTAATTCTGAAATTTTAATTAGGATTCTACTGCGTTCATCCAAGGTGGTTTGAGACCAAATTGGAAATGCATCCTTCGCAGCCTTATATGCAGTTTCTACATCCGCTTTGGATGAATTTGGTAGTTGCCCGTAGACTTCACCATTTGATGGACAATAGTTTTCTAACCATTCATTCGAGATTGGATTTTGAAACTGTCCGTTTATGTAGTTTTGAATTTTCATTTTACTATGAATCTCACATCTTAGTTAGAGAGATGATTTTAAAAAAGTTTATAACTTTTTATAAGCCATCACCTTAATCTCAACCACCAAATCTGGATGAGGTAATTGGTGCACTGCTACTGTTGTTCTGGTGGGACCTGTTTCTTTATCAAAAAATTCTGCATAAGCTTTGTTATAGCCAGCAAAATCATTCATGTTAACTAAAAACGTGGTGACGTCAACCACATCTTTTATAGAAGCTCCTGTATTTTTTAAATTGTTATCAATATTTTTTAAAACTTCGCGTGTTTGCGATTCAATATTCAAACGTTTCGTTCCCATTTCGTCAATAATATCAACACCTGCAATGGTATTGTCTGCACGTCTAGAACTGGTTCCTGATACGAATATAAAATCGCCCACACGTTTGGTGTGCGGGTAGGCGCCCCTTGGTGTTACTTTATCACTCATACTAAAAGCCCATCCTAACCTTCCCAAAGGGAAGGGATTCTTACTCGGGCGGATAAGAATTTGTTGTTGTTATTCATTTTAAAGCGTAACATTTCCCTTCCTATGGAAGGGTTAGGGAAGGCTTCTTATTTCAATCCCGCAATTCTATCATCTTCAAGAATAGCTTCGGTTTTTTGTTTTACTTTTTCTAAAATTAATTTTAAGTTATCTGATGCGCTAATCTCTTTATCTGTCAGCATGTTTAAAATAGCTTTATCTTGAGCGCGTCCTTTTAACATGGCTTCTCTATAACCTATATGCTCATTAAACGTTACCAGTGAGTATTTAGAAGCATAGTCTTCTGGAAACGCTTTTTCTAAAGCCATTTCCAATTTACGCTTTTCTTGGAATATAGGATTAGCCACATGGTCTTTCATTTCATGAAAATTATCTATGGCTAAATCTGCAATGGCATCGGTATCTTTTTTACGTTTTTTTTCATACTCCATAAAAACAGTTTCCCAATGGCCTTTGTGCTTATCTAAAACGGCATCAAATTCTACCACATCTTCAAAGGACGCATTCATGCCTTGACCATAAAAAGGAACAATGGCGTGGGCAGCATCACCCATTAAGAGCGTATGGCCTTTATAATGCCATGGCGAACATTTTACTGTGCCTAAAGGTGCCGTAGGATTTTCAAAAAAATCGTTGACCAAATTAGGCATTAGTGCCAATGCATCTGGAAAGGCTTCGCTAAAGAATTCAAGAACGACTTCTTCGTTTGTTAGGTTGTTAAAATTGTACTTGCCTTCATCATAACTGAGGAATAAGGTGACCGTAAAACTGCCGTCTAAATTTGGTAGAGCAATGAGCATAAAATGACCACGAGGCCAAATATGTAAGGCATTTTTATAGGTTTTATAATCACCATTATCTTTTGGTAAAATGGTGAGTTCCTTATAGCCGTGGGTTAAATAGTTCTGGGAAAAACTAAATAGAAATTTTTTACTTAAATAATAACTTTTTCGCATGACAGAACCGGCACCGTCTGTTGCTATAATAATATCGGCATCCTCAACGAATTCATCTTTGGTTTTGTGATCTTGAAATAGTGCTGTTGTTTTTTCGAAATCAACCGACTTACATTTTTTATTGAAATACAGATTGACGTTTGCATGCTTTTCGGCTTCATCCAAGAGCAATGCATTTAAACCGCCACGTGAAATGGAATTGATATATTCATGCGCTCGTCCACTATAATTGGATTGGAAGGTGTTGCCTTTTTTATCATGAATCATCCTGCCGTGCATAGGGATGCAAAGCGCTTTAACTTGCTCTTCTAAACCTACTAATGTCATGGCTTTATTTCCGCGATCTGAAAAGGCAAGATTAATGGATCGTCCAGCACTAATGTCCACTGTTCTTAAATCTGGACGCATCTCATAAACCGATACGTTATAGCCGCGCTGCCCCAATCTTAAAGCCAGCAAGCTCCCACAGAGTCCTGCACCTATGATGAGTATGTTTTGTTTTTTTTCTTTCATTTTTGTCTTCCTGAACTTGTTTCAGGATCTTATTATTGTTCATTTTGTCTTGATACAAAACGAACCAAAAAATCATATTGAAATGAGGAATTTTTCTCCTGTTATCTCAGAAGAATACCAAAAATCAAATCTAAATTTTTTCCAAGGCTTCAAAAATTTTTAACAATTTGATTTTTATATTCTGCATTTCAATGTTCAATTCTGTGAATTGATTTGGGACTTGACTTTCTGCTAAAGTCTGTTAATTCCATCTTGCATACTATTTTTCACGTTTAAAAATCCGCCTCAGTTCCCTCTCCTTCGGAGAGAGAGGGTTAGGGAGAGAAAATATTCCTTTCAGTTTCTCAACCAATCTAAAAACATCTTCAAATGAATTATAAAGTGGTACTGGCGCACAACGAATAACGTCTGGTTCCCTCCAATCACTTATCACACCAGCTTGGGTTAATGTGTCATGTAATGTTTTGTTTGCATTTTTTACCTGAATGGATATTTGACAACCACGTTCATCCGGGTTTTCTGGCGTAATAATTTTTATCACATGTTCTCCAAGTTGCTTCAATAGGAATTCAAAATAACCTGTTAATTTTTTAGATTTATCAATCAAATTATCGAACCCGACTTCATTAAATATATCCAACGAAGCCTTTATTGCTGCCATAGATAAAATGGGTGGATTACTCAATTGCCAACCTTCTGCACCCGGTAATTGGTCGAATTCATCACGCATTTTAAAACGTGTTTCCTTGTTATGGCTCCACCAACCTGTAAATCGATTTAAATCTTTTTTATAAGCATGTCGCTCATGCACAAAACAACCTGCTAAACTGCCTGGGCCGGAATTTAAATATTTGTACGTACACCAAACAGCAAAATCTACACCTGAATCGTGTAAATTAAGCGCTACGTTACCAGCACCGTGAGCACAGTCAAAACCAACAGTGCACCCAAAATCGTGTCCCAATGTTGTGATACGTTTTAAGTCGAAAAACTGTCCCGTGTAATAATTAACACCACCAATCATAATAAGTGCTATTTCATGCCCATGTTCTTCAAGGATGGTTTCTAAGTCTTCATATTGTAAAAGTGTCTCGTCTTTTTTAGGCTTCCAGAGTATTAAACCCGCTTTGTCATCATAGCCATGATGTCGTAATTGTGATTCTACCGCATATTTATCTGAAGGGAAGGCATCGCTTTCAATAAGAATTTTATAACGCGTTTTTGTGGGTTTGTAAAAGGAAACCATCATTAAGTGAAGGTTTGCCGTTAGAGTGTTCATAACAACCACTTCCATGGGTTTTGCGCCAACAATTTTCGACATGCTTTCAGTAAGGAATTCGTGGTAGTTTAACCATGGTGTTTCTCCTTCTGTATGCCCTTCTACTCCTAAATTAGCCCAGTCGTCAAGTTCTTGATTAACATAGGCTTTCGTTGCTTTAGGTTGTAGCCCTAAAGAATTTCCAGTCATGTAGATGAGTGTGTTACCTGCTGCATCCTTAGGAATGTGAAATTGATTTCTATAATGATTTAAAGCATCTTCATGGTCCAATTGCTGTGCATATTTAAGACCTAATTGATGGATAGACAATGTGTTTTGGTTTTGTGTTTCTAACAAAAATAAGCATTATAATCTTAGAAATAAAGCTGCTGTTTTACATCTTGATAGCCTATGTTTTTTTTTGTATATTTATTAAAAAACTTAGGGATATGGGTAAAACAAAAGAATTTTCTAACGGCGAGATTACAGTGGTTTGGAAACCAGAGTCTTGTATACATTCTGCAAATTGCGTCAATGGTTTGCCAAAAGTATTTCAACCTGGTGAACGCCCATGGATAAAAATTGATAATGCGACAACGGAAGCGTTAATTAGCCAAGTAAAGGAATGTCCGTCTGGGGCATTGAGTTCTTATAAGAATGGTGACACTGAAAAGACATCTGAAACTTCAGAAATAAAAGTTCAAGTATTGGGGAATGGCCCCTTATTAGTTTCAGGAACCTTAGAAGTGACACTTAAGGACGGGGCAACAGAAACTAAAACTAAATCAACAGCATTTTGCAGATGTGGTGCATCCCACACCAAGCCTTACTGTGATGGCTCTCATGTGAAAGAAAACTTTAAGGGATAGTTTATGAATTGAACTCATCTTGACTTTTTCTGTTTCCTAAAAAACGGCTAAAATTCGCTCATATTTCGTTACTTTTTTTATTCGTAGCGATGCTATGCCTTTCAAAAAGTATCTCATCTGTACAAATTTTATCTCGTTTTCGGTTAAAAACAAAAAGTCAAGATGAGTTCATTGAAAAAGCTTCTTAACTGAAATAATTAAAAAGCTTTAGGAATATAATAGACGCGTGACGCGGAAGATTATATTATATATACGTTTGTAGTTCGTATTTTGATTTTCTACCTACACAAAATATATGTGATTATACAGTGTTTTACCAGTGACAAATATTTGTCTGATTATTGACTGACCTGTTTTGGTCTTGTATGTCCCCTTGAGGGGACTCTAGGGGTGTTTTTTGTCTATTGTCATCAAATTTGTGCTTACTGGTATGATAACGAATGACCAATAAATATATTCTTCATTATGAATGTCATTCCAAAACAACTTCAATATTAGTAAAATTGAGGTTCCAGTTGGCGTTTTCCTTTTTATGTTCGGTCGCTATTTTTATACCATTAAACATTTTGTAATTTTCGAAAGTTGTTGCCATGGTGGGTTCTGTAGCATTGACTTTTCTATATATCCACTCTTGAATTAGAAAGGTATCGTCATAAAATAAATCATAAGCATCGCCTGGAGTATAGCCGCCATCATTGGAATAGGTTAGTGTAATCTTATTCAAATTGGTTTTACTTATTGGTGACTCAGCTTTGACTGGCTCGGTTATGGTTGTACCCGTATCCCAAACAAGTTGATACGGTACTAACAACCAAAATTTGTCGTTTATAAACCCCTGATCTGCTTGCATATTGGTAGAATCAATTTGAGTTCTAATGTAGCTAATCGTGTCATTCTTGTTTATTAAGATTACCTCGTTGGTTTTTGGTTTCCAAATCCATCGTCTTTCAAAATACACGCTATCTCTATCTACGTTGAAGGTGAATTTAATTTCAGAAACTTTATCCCAAAGTTTAAAACCATGCGCATTTGCAATTTTTTCAGCTATAGTTAATGGCTTCGAGTTCGTTTCAGAAATTGTTTTTGTATCATTTTTACAGGAAAATATGGCAACTGCAATACAGAGAACAAATATTAATTTTTTCATAATTGAATTTTTTCAAAGATATATAAGATTGCTGAACTTGTTATATATTAGAACTTTAAACTTTTGTTATGAAAACGAACACCGAGTATTTCAAGGTAAACAAAGTCACATGGAATGAGAAAGTTGAGGTTCATGCGCAGAGTGACCTATACGATTTAGAAGCTTTTAAAAACGGAAAATCTTCCTTAATGCCTTATGAATTGGAGGCTTTGGGCGATGTAGAAGGAAAATCCTTACTTCACTTGCAATGTCATTTTGGTCAAGATACCCTGAGTTGGAGTAGGATGGGAGCCAAATGTACGGGGGTAGATTTAAGTGATGCCGGTATAAAACTGGCGGAAAGCTTAAATAATGAGTTGCACTTAGATGCCAAATTTGTTTGCTGTAATGTTTTAGAGACTTCTGAATTTGTAACAGATACTTTTGATATTGTTTTCACCAGTTATGGCGTTATTGGTTGGTTACCCGACTTAAAACCTTGGGGAAAAATGATTGCAGAAAAACTAAATGTGGGTGGCACATTTTTTATGGCTGAATTCCATCCGATAGTTTGGATGTTTGATTATACGGAAGGTAAATCAGAAATGACATATGGATATTTGCAGAAGGGCGTAATTTATGAAGAATATGAAGGCACCTACGCTGATGAATCGTCAAACATGGTAAGTAAAGAATACGGCTGGAACCACGGTTTAGGGGAAGTTGTTTCTGCTTTAACAGAAGCTGGATTGCGTATAGACTATTTAAAAGAGTATGATGAAAGTCCGTACGATGTGTTACCAGATTTGATAAAAACCGAAACGGGGATGTATGTAACAAAAGATAAATTATATCCTTTAATTTTTACTTTAAAGGCTACTAAGTTATAGTGACTATGGTTTCCTTTATATTCTAATGACTATCCTTAAGTAATTCTGGAAATTTCGCTTTAAATTTATTTAAGCGTGGTATAGAAACATTTCTGATATAACCATTATTCGGGTGTAAGCGTTCGTAGTTTTGATGGTAGTCTTCAGCAACCCAAAACTTTTGAAACGGATAAACTTCTGCAGCAACTGTTTTATTCAATTTTTTTTCTAGTGCCGCTTTTTTGGATTCAATAATGTCTTTTTGTTCGTCATTTTGATAAAAAATAATAGATCGGTATTGAGAGCCATTATCGGGACCTTGGCCATTAAGTTGCGTTGGATTTTGCGAACCAAAGTAAACATCAACCAGAGTAGCGAAACTGACTATATTGGGATCGTAAATAATTTCTACAGCCTCAGCATGTCCTGTTCTTCCCGTATTACTAGCTTCATAAGTTGGGTTTTTGGTATGTCCGCCAGAATAACCACTAACCGATTCTTCAACCCCTTTTACGCTTTCATAAACGGCTTCCACACACCAAAAGCAACCGCTTGCAAAATAAGCTCGGGCTTTACCGTTGACAATAGGAACCTCGACGGGAGCTTTTGTTAGGAGGCTGTTTTGTTCTTCATTGGTTTGAGCAGCATTTTTACAGTTATAGAATAACGCCAATAGCAATAAGGGAAATATTTTTTTCATAAGAATTCTTTTTTTCTTTTTAAATAGACACGCGTTGTGCATTTTGAATTTTTATACTAAAAGGATGTCAGTTCGAGTGAAATTCTACAAGAATTTTGTATCGAGAACAGTTTTTAACACGTAAACTTTTATTCTCGATACAAATTCACTCAAAATGCACAATGGGTAATAGTCGCATAAAAGTACGAAACCTTAATTTATTTATGTTCATTTTGCCTTGATGCACTATTTCGCTTTTTTAGGAATACCTAGTAGACATTTCAAGCTAAATACAAAACAAAAAGATCATATCAATCTGAGGAAATTGTTAAAGCACCATTCGCTCTCGGAATTACGCGCCTAAAGCTGCGCTTTGCGACTCCGTTCCTTCACTCTTTATTTCTTCATATTGATGATTCCGACCGTGTAGGAAGTTGGGACTTGACTTTTGTTGAGGTTTTGTTTTTTTTTTAAAATTGTGTTTTGTTATCGTTAGGTTATCCCCTAGAGGGGATTATAGGGGTGTTTTTTTTAATTTATTATATTGGTATGTTTGAACTTCAAACTGAAGAGTGTTACTGCGGACTGTCCCGCGTTAGGGATTGCAGTGGAAATCCTTTTGCTTTTTTGCAAAAGATTGTAGCGGAAAGCCCGACCCTTCCGATAGCTATCGGGAGGGTAACGCCCAAATTATTAGGCATAAAAAAAGCCTTCAAATTACTTGAAGGCTTTTAAAAGTATATTTTAAAAATGGACTAGAGTTTAGAAAACATCTTTTCCATTTTAGCTTTTTGTTCTTCAGCAAGGGCTGCATCCACTAAGATACGGCCACTATGTTCATCTGTAATTACTTTTTTGCGAGAAGCAATTTCAACTTGAACTTGAGGGGGAATGGTGAAAAAAGAACCTCCAGAAGCACCTCTTTCAATCGGCACCACGGCTAAACCATTCTTTACGTTTCTTCTAATTCTAGCGTAAGCTGCAACTAAACGATCTTCAATCTGGGTTTTGTATGCTTCAGATTTTTCTAATAATGCTTTTTCTTCCTTTTCAGTTTCGGCTAAAATAGCATCAAGCTCACTCTTTTTATGTTTCAGGTGTGATTGTCTTTCTTTTAAACGCTCTTTCGTTTCGTTGATGACTTCCTTTTTCTGTTCAATTTGAACTTTGAATTCCTTAATATGCTTGTCGGCCAGTTCGATTTCTAATTCTTGAAATTCAACTTCTTTAGTTAATGAGTTAAACTCCCTGTTATTTCTAACATTCTTTTGTTGCTCACTATATTTCTTGATTAAAGATTTAGATTCTTCGATAAGATTCTTTTTAGAAGTAATATCGTTATCAATAACTTCTAAATTTGAGACTAATTTTTCTAATCTGATGTTTAGTCCAGCAACTTCATCTTCTAAATCACGAACTTCTAATGGAAGTTCTCCACGAACATTTCTTATTTCATCTATACGAGAATCTATAAGTTGTAAATCGTACAACGCTCTTAAACGCTCTTCAACAGTTACTTCTTTCTTTTTAGCCATACTTTAAAAATACTTAATGGGATTGGTATTTGTCCTTGATAAAATGATGGCAAAATTAGTAATTTTTTTTGTAAGATACGCTACTAAAAGGTTTTTTGTGAACTGCTCACTTTCATAATGTCCTATGTCTGCCAAAAGTATGGCGTTTTCGGCAGTAAAGAAGTCATGATATTTTAAATCGGCTGTAATAAATGCATCAGCTCCAGCGGCTTTTGCTGCTTCAATAGCAAAACTTCCCGATCCTCCTAATACAGCTACTTTTTTAATGGGTTTATTTATGAAATTTGAATGGCGAATGCCTTCCGTTTTCATTTTGTTTTTAACATGTTTTAAAAAATCAGATTCCTCTAAAGCTGTTTTCAGCTCGCCTATCATGCCCATGCCAATATGTTGATTTTTGTTTTCTATGGTCACGACCTCATAAGCGACTTCTTCATAGGAATGCGTTTTAAATAAGGTCTGCAATATTTCAGGTTCCAAATGCTTGGGGAAAGTGACAGAGACTTGTGTTTCCTGCTCATGATGAATATGACCTTTTTCACCCTTTGTGGGGTTGGAGTTATCATTCCCTTTAAATGTACCTATGCCGTTAACATTAAAACTACAATCGGAATAATGCCCTATACTTCCAGCACCAGCGTGAAATAATGCGGTTCGTAATTGTTCTGCTTCTTCTTTAGGGACGTAGGTGGTAAGTTTTTTGATGGTGCCGCTTTGCGGAATTAAAATTCGTTTATTTGTTAATTCTAATTGGTTACAAATCATATTATTTACACCTTCCATAGCATTGTCCAATGCCGTATGCATACTATAAATCGCAATATTATTTTTAATGGCTTTTATGACCACACGTTCCACATAGTTTTTTCCAGTCAATTTTTTTAGACCTTTAAAAATGATAGGATGGAAGCTAACAATAAGATTGCAATGGGTTTCTATGGCTTCATCAACTACTGCTTCAAGGGTATCCAATGTGACTAATATGCCAGTGATATTTTCGTTTTTATCACCAACCAATAGGCCTACGTTATCAAAGTCTTCGGCGTATGCCAAAGGGGCAAATGTTTCTAAATGGTTAATAACATCTTGAACAATCATAATATTTTCATCATTTGATTATTAAACAAATATAAAATATTTACTTTGCTATAATGAAATTAATAAGATACATCGCTTTTCCGTTTGTTCCTGTATATTATTTGGTGACTTGGTTGCGAAACAGATTGTATGATCTAGGCATAAAAAAATCTAAATCGTATAACTTTCCTGTGATTTGTGTTGGAAATTTAAGCGTTGGTGGCACAGGTAAAACCCCGATGATTGAATATTTAATTGCGCTTTTAAAAAACGATTATAATGTGGCTACCTTAAGTAGAGGCTACAAACGTAAAACGACAGGTTTCCAACTAGGTAATCATGAATCATCGGCAGAAAGCCTTGGCGATGAACCGTATCAATTTTATAGCAAATTTGGAAGTGCTATTTCTGTAGCAGTGGATGCCGATAGGACCCATGGCATAAATGAATTACGACATTTGGAGAATGTTCCAGAAATCATTTTGTTGGATGATGCCTTTCAGCATAGAAAAGTAAAGACAGGATTAAATGTATTGCTAACTACTTTTGAGAATCTGTATGTTAATGACTTCGTGTTGCCAACGGGCAATTTAAGAGAACCACAAAGTGGTGCAAAACGGGCTGATATTATTATAGTTACTAAGTGCCCTCACGTAGTATCTGAAAATAAGAAAGCGGAAATAATTAAGTTGATAAATCCATTACCGTACCAATCCGTTTTCTTTAGCAGTATTAAATATGGCAATCAAATTATCTCTGAAAGTTCTATAAAACCTTTAGAGCAAATCAACGATTTTACATTAGTTACAGGTATCGCCAATGCAGAGCCCTTAGTGAATTATTTGAAAACAAAAAAGCTGCATTTTGAGCATTTGAATTATAAGGATCATCATGAATTTTCAGATCAAGATATTAAGATTTTAGAAGAAAAGGCTTTAATTCTCACTACCGAAAAAGACTTTGTGCGTTTAAAAAAGTACGTAAAGTTAAAAGACAAGTTGTACTACTTGCCCATAGTAGTTGAATTAAATGATCCCTTAAAATTCAAGCAACAAATAATGGCTTTTTTAACTCGTTTTTAAGCCGTTGCTGAAGAATCCTGTTTTGAAGATAGTGCATTGTAAAGTTTCTTTTCAAACTCTTCTTGTTTAAACGGCTTAGGGATAATATCTGTAAACCCAGCCTCATCAAACTCGTGCATTTTATCTTCTATAGTCACTGCAGTCAAGGCGAAAATGGTTAATTCCTTGTCAAAGGTTCTTACTATTTTGGTAGCTTCAATACCACTAATTCCTGGCATGTGAATATCCATCAAAACAATGTCATAATTACTTGTTTTAATCATGTCAACAGCTTCTTCACCGTTGTCCACAATGTCACATTTAAGATTCATTTTAGTCAGAATCTTTTTAGTTATCATTTGATTTATTTTATTGTCTTCAACCACAAGGATTTTCACGTTGCTAATATCTAATTTTTTATCATCTGAAAAATAAGTAGGTTTCTTCTCTTTAACCTCTTCCATAGGACTGTACTCTAAGGGGATTTCAAAATAAAAGGTGGTTCCTTTCTCAAGTTCACTTCTTAAATAGATTTTTCCTTTTAGAATTTCAATTAATCCCTTTACAATAGATAAGCCTAAACCAGTACCGCCGTACTTTCTATTGATTTGTATAGACCCTTGAGAGAAGCTTTCAAACATATTATCTTGCTTTTCCTGACTAATCCCAATCCCATTATCTTCTACTTCAAAGCGAAGTGTGTAATTTTTGTCTTTTTGCTCAATTTTATAAACTCTAATCCAGATATCACCATTTTTAGTGAACTTGATTGAATTTCCAATCAGATTGATTAAAATCTGAGAAATTTTCAGCTGATCTGCTATGAAATTTTCAGGCAAATCTTTATCATACTCAAAATGAATAGTAATACTATTGTTTAATGCTGAATTATTTAAAGCTAAAACAATATTATTTATTTTCTTTTTAAGGTTGAACGATTCTGGATCAATATCAACCTTATTGGCTTCAATTTTATTTATTTGAAGAATATCGTTAATAAAGGTTAGTAAATAGTCTCCTGAAAATTTCAGTGATTTTAAATGCTGGATTTGTTCAGGTTTAGGGTTTTCATCCAAGAGCATGTTACTTAACCCAGTTACTGCGTAAAGCGGGGTACGTAACTCATGCGTAACCGTTGATAAAAAATTCGCCTTTGTTTTTGAGGCTAATTCTGCTTTCTCTTTTGCAATAATCAGTTCCCCATTCTTTTTTTGGAGCATGTTATTGGTCTTTAATCGGATGTTGTTATTCTTGTAAAGGGACAATGTCAATAAAGATAGAATGGTAATTAGTGCTACGCTTAAAATTGAAATCAAAGCACTTAAATCCTTATCATCTTTAGCCTGTTCCAGTTTTTCAACAACTTCTTTGTTCTTTTCAATTTCATCATTAAGCAAATATTGTATTTCTTCATCTTTTGATGCGTTTGCTCGTTTCAAGAGTTGTAAGGAATCAGAGAGACGCATGTGTGCTTTAAGATACTTAGTAGCTTGTTCGTAGTTGCCTAAATCCTCGTTTATCTGACTTAGAATTAAATACCCTTCATTAAGGATGCTTCTGTATTTGTTTCTTTTCGCAATGATAACCCCTTCTGTGGCAAAATCTAATCCTTTTTGGCTGTCTCCCAATTTATTATAAACAACACCATGGTTAATAAGGGCATGACTTTCCGTTTTTTGTATGCCATGTCTTTTTGCTAGGGCAATGGCTCGCTCAATGGTTATTCTGGCTTTACGGTAGTTTTTTATACTCATGTATGTCTTACCTTCAAAAAGTAAGGCTTCAGCCAATTGATCATTTAGTTCTTCCTGTTCAAATAATGATTTTGCAGAAATAAAATAATCTAAGGCCTGGTAATAATTCTTTTTGCTAATATAAACTTCTCCTAACGTTTTGAAGGAACTCCCCAAATTGGCATCATCCTTATTAAATCGCTGGACTTCAATGGCTTTATTGAGCGATTTTATCGCATTATCCGGTTCTTCGATGATGAGTTGCAACTGACCTTTTATGGCATAGATCAAACCCATACTTTTTTTGTTATCTAATTTTTTAGCTAAGGATAGCGCTTCATCTAGATTTTTTTGGGCTTGGTAGTAATTATAATTCTCAAGCTCCTTTTGAGATTGCGAAATTCGATAATTGATGGTGTTTTGCAGTATTTCTGGATCTTCATCAATGGAATTTTGAGAGGATATACCAAAACTTAGTAGCAAAGCTATAATATATATGTGGTTTTTTGTTTGGGGCATTTTAATCAAAATTATAGTCAAATATAATTATTTTATCGACAAAATACATTTTTTTTCCGATAAATTGCATATTAAGTCAATTATTCGTTGTGAATATCCAGTTTCATTATCGTACCATCCTATAATTTTTACCATGTTTCCTATGACTGATGTCATCTGTGAATCAAAAATGCACGAATGTGTATTTCCTACTATATCAATGGAAACGATAGGGTCTTCTGTATACTCCAATATAGACTTATAATGCTGTTTTGAAGCTTCCTTAAATGTACTATTAATGTCCTGAATAGTAACAGTTCGTTTTACATTTAAAGTAATATCTGTTAAAGAACCATTAATTACAGGCACTCTAATACCGCAACCACCAATAACATTTGATAATTCAGGGAAAATTTTAGTTAAAGCTTTAGCTGCTCCCGTAGTGGTAGGTACAATAGATTGGCTTGCAGCTCTTGCGCGGCGTAAATCGCGATGCGGTTGGTCATGTAAACTCTGATCTGTAGTGTACGAATGAACCGTGGTTATGTACGCTTGATTAATACCACAGAGCTTATTGATGATATTAATCATGGGTGCCGCATTATTTGTAGTGCACGAGGCATTTGAAACCATGGTTTCGGTACCATCAAGCAGATGATCATTAACTCCCATGACAATGGTTTTGATATTATCATCTACTGCAGGAACACTAAGTATCATACATTTAGCACCATTGTTAATATGATTATTTAAATCGTTAACAGATTTGAATTTACCAGAGGCTTCAATAACAAAATCTACATTATAAGGAGCCCAATTAATAGTTGAGGGATGCTTATGGTTTAATAGGGGTATCTTTTTAGCATTAACCACTATGGAATTTTCATTGAAACCGATTTCACCATCAAACAGACCGTGAACGCTATCATATTTTAATAAATGACTTAAGGTTCGGGCGTCTGCTAAATCATTAATGGCGACCACTTCAATATGGTTGTACGCTTGCAAAAGCCTGAATACCCGTCGGCCTATTCTACCAAAGCCATTAATGGCAACGCGAATCATAATTAATCAATATGTTTTTTTGCCTTGTAGGAAGAACGTACCAAAGCACTACTTTCAACATGCCTAAAGCCTAGGTCTAACCCAATGGTTTCGTATTCTTTAAACTGATCAGGGTTTATAAAGGTTTTAACAGGTAAATGTTTTTTACTGGGTTGAAGGTATTGGCCAATAGTAACCACGTCTACATCGTTCGCTTTTAGATCGTGCAAGGTTTCAATAACTTCTTCACGTGTTTCGCCTAAACCAAGCATAATTCCAGACTTGGTTCTGCGCTGGCCTTGTTGTTTTAAATATTTAAGAACCCCTAAACTACGATCATATTTAGCTTGAATGCGTACTTCACGAGTCAATCGTCTCACGGTTTCAATATTATGAGAGACCACTTCTGGTGCCACTTGAATAATTCTATCAATATGATGTTCTACCCCCTGAAAATCAGGAATTAAGGTTTCTAAAGTTGTTTCTGGATTCATCCGGCGCACAGCCTTAACGGTTTCTGCCCATATGATGCTCCCCATATCTTTTAAATCATCTCTATCAACACTGGTTAAAACAGCGTGTTCTATTTGCATAATTTTTATAGATCGTGCTACTTTTTCAGGCTCGTCCCAATCAACGGTTTCTGGCCGACCTGTTTTTACACCACAAAAGCCACAAGAACGTGTGCACACATTTCCTAAAATCATAAACGTTGCTGTGCCCTCTCCCCAACATTCGCCCATATTCGGGCAGCTACCAGACGTGCAAATCGTATTTAGCTTGTATTTATCAACAAGACTGCGTAATTCGGTATACTTTTTACCAGTTGGAAGCTTTACGCGAAGCCACTTGGGTTTGGGTTGGCGTTCAGGTAAAATATTTGAAATGGTTTCCGTGTTCATGCCTTAAAAATATGGTTGCAAAGATACAAAGTATTCTTTTAATAGATTACAAAATACTCAGGTACCAGATGCTAAAACCGATTAAAAAAGCAACCCCTAAACAGCTTAACACATGCAGCCATTTTGAAGGTCTCCAATCTGCGGGAGTATGCTTGCTAGAAATGAGTTTATAGTTGATTATGGAATAAAATGGTGCCGTGATAAATGAGAGGATAGTGGCGATTTTTATTAACAATCCCATTTCGGATGCCAAAAATACAAAGATGAAAATGGTACCTAATACGAGTAGTACAATCCAAAAGCCATAATTTAATGGTACGCTTTTATTAAAAAGCAATTGTGTTGTCTTTTCCATAGCTCTTGGCGAAGCATCGAGCGTGGTAAGTGTCGTACTAAACATAGTGGTAAATACGGCAATACCGATAATGATATAGGACCAATTTCCTAAGCTTGCCGTATACATATGTATCAATTGTGATGAAAATTGACCAGCCGAAGCACTGAAGGTTTTACCACTATTGAACATCACCAATGCCCCTAACAAAAGAAAACCTATGCCTATGAAAATAGTAC
The DNA here is from genome assembly GCF_006974145.1 of Changchengzhania lutea. Classification (NCBI taxonomy): domain Bacteria; kingdom Pseudomonadati; phylum Bacteroidota; class Flavobacteriia; order Flavobacteriales; family Flavobacteriaceae; genus Changchengzhania; species Changchengzhania lutea. The sequence goes on from NZ_CP039456.1 coordinate 2,783,884, forward strand.
TGACATAGCCAATATTAAAATCGAATAAAGCAGATTTAGGGTTATATTTATTGGTGTCTTTGTTTTTTTCAATAGCCCAAAGTGAGTGCCATACCGAGATATCTAATGGGGCTGGCATCCAACCCATAAAGGCGATTAAAAATGCGATTTCTACTGAATTACTCGGGAGTATTTGTTTAAATGAAACGGGTTCTGTCGTATTACATAATGCTATTGAAACAGCCACAACGGTGCTTATTGTCAGTGTGATAATGATCACTTTCATTAAGTTGTCCAGCAACTTGTATTTACCAATCATCAACATCGTTAAGCAAATAAAAAGAATGATAAGCGTCCATATTTCAATACTTGAAATTAATTTGCTTCCAATATAAAAAGGCCCAAAGTCGCCAAATAAGGTTGAGGCTAAACCTGCAGTCACAATGGTAACAGCAGTTTGAATGGTAAACATCGTGGCAAAGGAGAGCACGTAATAAGCTACTAAAACGCTTCTGCCTAATTTGTGATATCCTTCCAATAAGCTCTCTCCAGTAGCAGTGGCATAGCGCGGGCCAAATTGAAAAAATGGATATTTGAAAATATTAACGAGCAGTAACGCCCATAGTAGACCTAGGCCAAAATCGGCACCTGCTCTGGTTGATTGCACTAAATGGGACACGCCAATCGCGGCACCTGCAAATAATAAACCTGGACCTAGATTTTTTATCTTAGAAATCATTTTTTTCCTGGATAATTTCGGCAAGAAGTTTTTTAGCGCGCAAAAGTTTGACTTTTACGTTATTCATCGGCTCGTTAAGTTCTTCAGAAATCTCTTTGTAACTCAATTCTTGAAAGTAACGCAAATTGATAACCTCTTGATAATGTGGCTTTAAGAGTTTTATATCTCTTAATAATTTAGCCAAATGCTGTTCCGTAATTAACTTATCTTCAGCCGAAGGCGATTCATCTAAAATTTGATATGCCTTTTTGTGATTTTCAGAAATGTTTTGAGTAATTGAATGCTTTTCTTTCCGAAGTAAATCAATATGAATGTTTTTAGAAATAGCAATCAGCCAGGTTTTGAACGCATATTTTTCATCAAAGGACTGAATTTTATCAAAGGCTTTAGAGAAGGTTTGAATGGTAATATCTTCAGCATCATTTTCGTTCTGAATCCGCTTTAATTGAAAACCATAAACATAATCCCAGTACGAATTTAATAAATGATTAAATGCCTTTTGGTCATTTGCTTTAGCACGCTTAATGGCTTCTTCTATTTCCAATGATTGGGTTTTGAGATGAGATTCTTTATAAAGATAGTTAATTGCGCAACAATTAGGAATATTTCTAATATAGGAAGTAAAATTAAAACATCTGTCTCACCTAATTTTTTAGAGGAACACCCGACGATAATATATTGTATTAGCAACATGAAAAGAATCAAGGCAATTACGGCCAGGGTTTTAAAAGAAATGAGCAACAGTAAAACAGCAAGTATCCAAAACAATATTTTTGAAATGTAGATTAACGCAAGTAAAAATTTATGAATGCCTTTGTAATATTTGGCTGTAGAAACATGCCGCCTCTTTTGTGTAAACCAACTTTTATATGTGGTTTTAGGTAAGGATTCTGTAAAACTATTCGGTGAAAAACAGATGGTAGTATTGGTGCTGTTGGCTACTTGATTTATAAATAAATCATCATCACCAGACCGCACTTTCATGTGCGTGATGAAACCGTTAGCATCAAAAAATTCTTTTTTGGTATATGCTAGATTTCTGCCAACACCCATATAGGGAATCCCGATTTTCGCAAATGAAAAATACTGAATAGCTGTAATTAGGGTTTCATAACGAATGAGTTTGTTAAGAAAGGAATTCTTGACTTTTGCATAGGTCCCATATCCTAATACAATGGATTTGTGCGTATCAAAATGAGCGGTCATCTCTTTTAACCATTGATTTGAAACAGGTTTGCAATCGGCGTCTGTAAAAATTAAGGTGTCATGAGATGAGGCTTTTATACCAAGGGTTAGTGCGTATTTTTTATTACCCCAGAACGCTTCATTACTGATAACATCAACCACTTTGATATTTTGATGAGATGCTTTAAATTCATTTATAACCTTCAGGGTTTTATCTTTTGAAGCATCATTAATTAAAACAATCTCAAAATTTTGATAGTCTTGGGAGATTATAGATGGTAAAAAAACCTGAAGATTTTCGGCTTCATTTTTAGCGCAGATAATTATGGAAACAGGTAAATTTTTTGAAGGCTGTTCGTGCACTTTTAAAAAAGCAAACCTTCCGAAGATAAAAATATAGTAAAAAACTTGAATAGAAACTACAACAATAAAGGTGTAGAACAAAAGGTCAAGAACCGCCATGTAGTGCTATGAATGTTCAGGTTCATTACAATTAGAAAACTCTTCAGGTGGTTTTCCGCAAAACCCACAAGCATCTCCGTTTTTATTTAACATAGGATTTTGACTCGCACAGGTACCAGCAAATTTACCGTCTTTTTTTGCCCAAATTTTGATTGCAATGCCAGCAATACCGATACCTAATAGAATAAATGTGATTAATAAGAGTTTCATGCCCAGAAATTTTATACAAAGATAATCTTTTTCCTTAAAAATTTAGGAAAAACAGTAAGACCCTTTAAAATGAAAAAGCACCTACTTTATAAAAAAGTAAGCGCTTTTGTGTATTGAAATATATTATTTATTGCAGGTTAATAGCAGCTACAGTGTTTTCTAGAGAAGCTGTTGTATTTCCTCCTTTTGGTTCTATGGTAATATTTAAAGCCAAAGCATTTTCAGTATATGGAATGGCCCTTAGCTGTCTATCAGATTCACTTAGGATGCCTAAACTTACCATTTTACCTTGTAAATCTGCCCAAATTTGGTAACATTGTTCTTCAGGTAATTGTGGTAAGGAAACCACATCAATCAACGATGTTTTTTCAATAGGGTTTATATAGGCAACTGTTTTTAAGTCTTTTGCACGGCTATTACCTTGCATGATGTACTTATAGGTTTCGGGATTGTTAAGCTGCTGAAATTGATACATCACATCGTCTAATTTTTTATTATTAGACTCAATATCATCACGCAAATCAAAAATTTCTTCTACAACAATTTGATTTTCTTGTGCCAGTTTTTGATTTTGAGTATAAAATAAATAGGATGTGCCAGCAAAAATTAAAGTAGCAATACTTGCGGCAATACTATATTTATACCAAGACTTATATTTCTTAGATTTCTTTAAAGATATTACGGGAGCATCGTCTAATTCGTCTAAAATATTATTCAAAACGTGTTTAGGTGCTTCAACAGCATTACTTTTTGCAACAACCTCTAAGTTGTATTGCAGCGTATTATAGGCGTTTTGTACTTCTGGATATTTAGCAATATTGGTTTCAACTAATGTAGTTTCGCCAAAATTAGTCTCACCTATTAGATATTTTTCTAAAAGACCAGAGCTTAAAAAAGCATTTATCTTCTCTTTCATGACGTTATTTAGTTAAGGATTATAAATTTTTTTCAATTCACGTAACCCAATTTTTAATCTTGATTTTATAGTTCCCAACGGAATGTCTAATTCTTCACTTGCTTCTTGCTGCGTCATCCCTTCAAAGAAAAGCGCATTAATTACAATTTGATATTTCTCATCTAAACTTCCTAAATGTTTTTGAATGTCTAGAACATCTTGGTTTAAAGAGTTGGTTGTTATCTTATATACGGATGAAGTATCGATTTGGACTTCTTTCTCAGTTTTGTTTTTTAAAGATCTAACTTTATCGATGGCCGTGTTATATGCAATTCTATACAACCATGTGAATAATTTAGCTTTTGAACTATCGTATTTTTTTGCGTAACGCCATATTTTTACAAAGGTTTCTTGAAGCACATCTTGGGCGACCTCCTCGTCTGTTATAATTTTTTGGATGACACCATAAAGCGAGTCTGCATAGTTGTCATATAAAAGCGTAATGGCTTTTTTATCGCCATGGGCTAGAAGGGTAACTATTTCTTTTTCAATGGGTGCTATCAAAATCTGTTCGTTTTTGCCAAGACCTCAAATGGTCAAGCTTAAGTTTCAAAGTTAGAGATTTCTTTTAGATTATAGAATATTTACTTCAGCTTCAATAAAAATACCGAAAATAATATCAACCGTTTTTTGAATCAATTTTGAGAGCTCAAGGATTTCTGATCCTTTTGCACCTCCATAATTAACCAGTACCAAGGCTTGCTTTTTATGAACGCCGCATGCTCCAAAACGTTTCCCTTTAAAACCTGCTTTTTCAATAAGCCATCCTGCCGGAATTTTTATTTCATTTTCAGATATAGTATAACTAGGAATATCGGAAAAATTAGTAATCAATGATTCGTATTTGGCTTTTGAAACCACCGGATTTTTAAAAAAACTACCACTATTTCCAATATCTTTGGGATTTGGTAATTTACTCTCTCTAATGCTAATCACAGCTTTTGAAACCTCTTGAATAGTAGGTTCTGTGATATGCATAACGCCAAGTTGATTACTAATAGTGCCGTAGTTTATATGTAATTTGTGATTCTGTTTTGAGAGCTTAAAAGTTACACTCGTTACTATATATTTCCCTTTGCCCTCATTTTTAAATATAGAATCTCTATAGCCAAATTTGCAATCATTTTTTGAGAAGGTATCAATGGACATTGTTTCCAAAGAGATGGCTTCGCATGATACAAATGAATCTTTTAATTCAACGCCATAAGCGCCAATATTTTGAATAGGTGCGGTACCGACATTACCAGGAATTAATGATAAGTTTTCTACACCTCCAAGATTATGTTCTAAACAAAACAGTACAAATTCATGCCAATTTTCGCCTGCATTCGCTTTTACGATAGCAAAACGGTCATCTTCAGAAATAACTGAAATGCCTTTGATATTAACATGTATCACAAGCGATTCTTGATCTTTAGTAAGTAACATGTTACTACCACCACCAAGAATAAGTTTTTCGGGATAGCCTTCTAAATTCAAAACGGCTTTCAAATCTTGAATAGAATTTACCGATACAAAATGGTTTGCTATAGCATCAATACTAAATGTATTATATGATTTTAAAGATTTATTTTCAACTATATGCACTAGTTTTTATATACTTTAAGAGCTTCTTTTAAAATATGAACAGCTCTAACCAAACTTTCTTTTTTAAGTACGTAAGCAATTCTAATTTGGTTTAAACCTACTCCAGGTGTGGAATAAAACCCACCTGCCGGTGCCACCATTATCGTTTCGTTATCTATACTAAAGTCTTCAAGTAACCATTGCGCAAAGTCATCAGAATTAGTGATAGGTAGTTCTGCTATGCAATAAAACGCTCCTTTTGGTTTAGCGACTTTAACACCTTCTATTTTTTGCAGTTCCTCAATAAGGGTGTTTCTTCGCTCAACATACTCTGAAATAACATCATCAAAATAACTCTGTGGCGTTTCAAGCGCCGCTTCACTAGCAATTTGTGCTAAGGTTGGCGGACTTAATCTGGCTTGTGCGAATTTAAGAGCCGTATTGATAACACTTTTATTTTTTGAAACCAAACAGCCTATTCTGGCACCACACATGCTATAGCGTTTTGAAACGGAGTCTATCATAATCGCATGATTTTCCAGTCCTGCTTCTTCCATTATAGAATAGTGCCTGTTACCATCGTATGTAAACTCACGGTATACTTCATCTGCAATTAAAAACAAATCATGTTTTTTTACGATGGCTGCAAGTTTTTCAATTTCTGCTTTAGAATATAAGTAGCCGGTAGGGTTACCTGGATTACAGATTAATATGGCTTTGGTTTTTGGAGTAATAAGTTTTTCGAATTCTTCAATAGGAGGTAAGGCAAAGTTATCCTCAATTTTTGAAATTACCGGTACGATATTTACACCAGAAGCTGTTGAGAAGCCGTTATAATTAGCATAAAATGGTTCAGGGATTATAATTTCGTCATCCGCATCCATAATACTTCCAAAAGCAAAAAGGAGCGCTTCACTACCTCCAGTAGTAACTATAATATCATCATGGGTAACTTGAACATTATTCTTTTTATAATACGCTGCTATTTTCATTCTATAGGACTCTGACCCTTCAGAACGTGTATAGGCCAAAATTTCTAATGAAAACTCTTTTATAGCATTTAGAGCTATTTCTGGCGTCTTAATATCGGGTTGACCGATGTTTAAGTGATAAACTGTTTTGCCTTGTTTGTACGCCTTTTCAGCATAAGGAACCAATTTTCTGATAGGCGATTGAGGCATCAGGTGCCCTTTTTTTGAAATAGTTGGCATTTATTAGAATTTAAGATGCAAAGTTGAGAAAATTATCTTAAAGTTTTTTTAAAAAATGGGTCTAAATCCAGAACCTATTTTAAAGATGCGTAAATTGATAAGACTCTAAGACATTCTATGATAATGAAAAAACTTATTGTTGGTATAATTCTTCTTTTTTTTGTGACCAATTTATTGTTCTCACAAGGAAATTTTGTTATTCAAAATAAAAAAACGACTAGCAAAATTAAATTTAAACTCATTAATAATTTAATTATTTTACCTGTAGAGGTTAATGGGGTTACTTTATCATTCTTATTAGATACCGGTGTGAGCAAGCCTATTCTATTTAATTTTTTAAATATTACGGACACACTAAAAATTAAGAATAGTGAAACGATTTATCTACAAGGCTTAGGAAAGGGTGAGGCTGTAGAAGCCTTAAGGTCCAGTAATAATATTTTTAAAATTGGTGATGCTATTAATTTGAACCAGGAACTCTATGCTATTTACGATAATAATTTAAGTTTCGCGCCTAGATTGGGAGTTCCTGTTCATGGCATCATAGGATTTGATGTTTTTAAAAATATGGTTGTTCACATTAATTATGTTAAACAACATATTAAACTCACAGAATCTGACAAATATGAGTACAGGAATTGTAAAAATTGTGAATCTCTTAGTTTGGAATTTTATAATAATAAACCTTATGTTAATGCCACGGTTCAGATTGAAAAAAAGACGATTCCCATTAAACTTCTCATCGATTCCGGAGGGAGCGATTCCTTATGGTTATTTGAAAATGATTCCTTAGGAATTGGTTCTAGTGATAAACATTTCTATGATTTTCTAGGTCACGGACTTAGCGGGAGTATTTATGGCAAGCGTTCAAAAGTTCAAGCTTTTTCACTTAAGAGTTTTGTTTTGCATGATGCCAACGTTGCTTATCCAGATTCATTGTCAATCACATTAGCTAAAAGGTTTAAAGGTCGAAATGGAAGTTTAGCTGGTAATATTTTAAAACGATTTCATGTGGTTTTCGACTATAGGCGAGCAAAAATAACGTTAAAGAAAAATAGCAAGTTCAATGAGAAATTTCGTTATAATAAAAGTGGTATTGAACTTTCGCATGATGGTTTTAGATTGATAAAAGAGCGAGATGATGGTGAGATCAATCTTAGTGCAATACCATCAGTTAGAAGTGATAATGTGCCCAACAGTAATAAAATTGTTCTCGATGCACGTTATAAAATTGTTCTAAAACCAGCTTATGCAATTGTGGAGCTAAGGGAAAATTCACCAGCGCAGATATCTGGTTTGACTATTGGAGACATTATTTTGGAAGTCAATGGTGTTTCAACTCATAAAATGAGTCTACAGCAAGTTATGGATTTATTTTATGGGGAGATAGGAAAGCATATGAAACTTAAAGTGGATAGAGATGGACTAATCCTAGGCTTTGATTTCTACTTGGAAGATTTATTCAAATAAAAAAGCCTAAATACATGGGTATTTAGGCTTTAAAATTTTTTTAAGATATAGCTTTTATTGCTGTACGATACTTTTTTCCTTTTTATCAAGTACACTGGTTTTTGCGGAATCTACAACTAGACCTTTAATTTTTAAGGCAACCGTAGGCGTTTCTGCATTAGAAATGACCGTAATGGTTTTTCTAATGGGATTTACTCTATTAGTATCATACTTCACTTCAATCTCTCCAGTGGCGCCAGGTAAAATAGCACCTTCAGGTTTTTTAGGAATCGTACATCCGCAACTTGAAGTCACTTTAGATATAATTAAAGGAGCATCACCAGTATTTGTGAACTCAAAAACTCTCACACCATTAGAACCTTTCTCGATAGTTCCATAATCAATAGTATCAGATTTAAACTCTATTTTTGCTACTTTATCTTGAGCGTTAATAGAAAAACTGATAAGCCCGATAAATAAAATTGTAATTAATTGTTTCATTACTTTTAATTTTAAATTCATATCAAACATACTTACTATTTCTACAATCTGCAAAAAAATTAGACGTACTGCAAGTATGTTAACATATTCAACTTATTTATAAGTACATACGGTTTTCTTAATTTTAATTATAAAAACATAGGTTTTCATAATTAAATCTTAATATCTATGCGCCTCATGGCTTTCACAGATTAAGAAATATAAGTACTTTTGCACATCAATATTCAAAAACTATTCCAAAGTATGCAAGTTCCATCAAAATATGATGCAAGTCAAGTAGAAGGTAAATGGTATGATTACTGGATGAAACACAATTATTTCCATTCAGAACCAGACCAAAGAGAACCTTATACGATTGTAATACCACCACCCAATGTTACGGGGGTACTGCATATGGGGCATATGCTAAATAATACGATTCAAGATGTACTCATTCGTCGTGCACGTTTACTGGGTAAAAATGCATGTTGGGTTCCTGGCACAGACCACGCATCTATTGCCACAGAGGCTAAAGTAGTTGCTAAATTGAAGGAACAAGGTATCAACAAGAATGATTTATCCAGAGAAGAATTTTTAAGTCACGCTTGGGATTGGACGCATGAATATGGAGGTGTTATCCTTGAGCAATTAAAGAAACTTGGGTGTTCTTGTGATTGGGATAGAACAAAATTTACCATGGATGACAACATGTCTGAATCGGTGATTAAAGTATTTGTAGACTTATACTCTAAAGGCTTGATTTACCGCGGTTTTAGAATGGTTAATTGGGATCCAGAAGCTAAAACAACCTTATCTGATGAGGAGGTAATCCATGAAGAACGACAAGGTAATTTATATTATTTAAATTATAAAATTCTCACCCCAACCCTCTTCGAAGGAGAGGGCGTAGGCACGAATTCCGCTCCTTCGAAGGAGTTAGGGGACGAATACTTAACAATTGCCACAACCAGACCCGAAACCATTTTTGGAGATACCGCCGTTTGTATTAACCCTAACGATGAAAGATTTTCGCATTTAAAAGGTAAAAAAGCAATTGTACCCTTGTGTAATCGTGTGATTCCTATTATTGAAGATGATTATGTGGATGTTGAGTTTGGTACAGGGTGTTTAAAGGTAACGCCTGCACACGATGAAAACGATAAGAATTTAGGGGGTAAACATAAACTAGAGGTCATTGATATTTTTAATGATGATGCGTCATTAAACAGTTTTGGATTGCATTATGAAGGCAAAGACCGCTTTGTCGTTAGAAAAGAAATTGCTCATGAACTGGAAGAAAAAGGTTTTCTTGTTAAAACCGAAACACACACCCATAAAGTAGGAACTAGTGAGCGTACCAAAGCTGTAATTGAACCACGCTTAAGCGATCAATGGTTTCTTAAAATGGAAGAACTGGTTAAACCTGCCATTGCATCCGTTTTAGGTGAAGATGCTGAAATCAATTTATACCCTAAAAAGTTCGAAAACACCTACCGTTACTGGATGGAGAATATCCGTGATTGGAATATTTCACGTCAGCTCATGTGGGGACAACAAATCCCAGCCTACTTCTATGGTGATGGTAAAGAAGATTTTGTGGTTGCTGAAACTATTGAACAAGCTTTAGATTTAGCCAAAGAGAAAACGGGGAGAGCAAATTTACAAGTATTGGACCTTAAACAGGAACCGGATGTTTTGGATACTTGGTTCTCGTCATGGTTATGGCCCATGAGTGTTTTTGATGGAATTCGTAATCCAGAAAACGCCGATATAAAATATTATTATCCTACTAACGATTTAGTTACCGGACCAGATATTTTATTCTTTTGGGTAGCGAGAATGATTGTTGCCGGCTACGAATATAAGGGTGAAAAACCATTCAAAAATGTTTACTTTACTGGTTTAGTGCGCGATAAGCAACGCAGAAAAATGAGTAAATCATTAGGAAACTCACCAGATGCACTAAAACTTATCGAGGAATATGGTGCAGATGGCGTTCGTGTAGGCTTGTTGTTAAGCAGTGCGGCTGGAAACGATTTAATGTTCGATGAGGCATTGTGCAATCAAGGTAAAGGATTTGCCAATAAAATATGGAATGCCTTCAGGCTTATTGATGGTTGGGAAGTGGCTGATTTTGAACAACCAGAATCATCAAAAATTGCCATAGATTGGTTTGAAGCCAAATTTCAAGACACTATTGCCACTATTGAAGATCACTATAGCAAATACCGCATTAGTGATGCACTAATGGACACCTATAAGCTCATTTGGAATGATTTCTGTTCTTGGTTTTTGGAAATGATAAAACCTGAATATCAAAAACCGATAGACCGAGTAACCTATAACGCAGCGATTTCTATTTTAGAAAATAATCTGAAAATTTTACATCCTTTTATGCCGTTTTTAACTGAAGAAATTTGGCAGCATATTAGTGATAGAACTTCAGAAGAAGCCTTAATTGTTTCAAAATGGCCAGAATTAAGATCAGCAAATAAAGCATTAATATCGGACTTTCATTTTGCTTCGGAAGTTATTTCAGGTATCAGAACTATTAGAAAGCAAAAGAACATCGCATTCAAAGATGCTATTCCGTTTTTTGTTATTGATAGTGAAAAGGGAAATAAGGTATTCGATACGCTGATTTCAAAACTTGGAAACCTTGAAAGTATCCAGTATGTAGATGCCGCGGTTGATGGCGCTTTAACCTTTAGAGTAAAATCCAACGAGTATTTTATCCCAATGGCTGGGGCTATTGATGTTGATGCTGAGATTAAAAAACTAACTGAAGAGTTGAGTTATACCGAAGGCTTTTTAAAATCTGTTCAGAAAAAACTTTCTAATACACGCTTTGTTTCAGGTGCTCCAGAAGCTGTTGTCGCAAGCGAAAAGAAAAAAGAGGCTGATGCTTTGGCTAAAATTGAAACGATTAAAACTAGTTTGGCCAGTTTACACTAGTTCAATTCAATATTTGTAAAATCATTTTGGCTACAATCGAATTTGTAAGAGAGCTAAATGACCTCAAATGTTAATTTTGCAACCCTTTTTAATAATTATATAACAGATTTTCTGCTCACCTAATGTAATTTTGTAATAATTTAAAACTAGAATTATGAAAACTATAAAAATTTTTACAATAGGATTTACTTTTATTGGACTTACGTTAATGTCATGTGGAGATGATAAAAAGCAAAATGCAAATGACATTGAAAATGAGGTTGATACAGAAGTAATAACAAGTGATGTGGATGCAGATGTTAATGATGAAAATGTCGTTACATCTCGTGAATATGCCATGAAAGACGGTAGTAAGATTACTTACGAGTCAAATAAGAGAGGTGTAGTTGCTATGAACGATTGGCCCTCTTACAACGAATTGAACCTTGAAATGGATAAAATTGAAGGTGCAGATTTCGTTATTACCAAAGAAGAAGTTGATGACTTAGACGCTATGATATCTAATTTAGGAAACTCAATTCCAGCTTGGTTAAAAACTGAAGAAGTTATGGAAGATGTGGCCGATGTTCAAAAAGAATATAAAGAATTAATCAATGAATCCGATGCTTCAGAAAAGGAGCATAAAGAAAATCTAGAGGAACTTTCTGAGAAATTTGATGACTTACGTGAAGAATTAAATGAAACTGTTCAGAAGTATATCGATATCCACAAAGATGCTATTGAAGAATATAATGAAGAGATTAAGAAAGGTAAAGTTGATGCCGCAAACGAGGAATATCAAGAAGAGATAAAAAAGATGGACAAAATAGCCGATTACGAAGAGAAGAAATAATATTCGGCGCTTTCACTAAAATATTTATAAAAAAACGGGTAAATTTAATTTACCTGTTTTTTTTATATCCTGTTTTAAGAATCTTAAAATGAAAATAAAATGTTTAGGTTATCCCTAATTTTATTAATTACGACCAACTATTTTCTATACAAAAAGTAATTGTTTACCAATTCAATATAGGTGCGTTTTGCCTCATCCATAGTAATATCTTCCACTTGAAATAGGGCGTTGGTCTTAAAAGCATTTATTATAGGCTCCTTACTACTAGGTCTGCGATAATTATTTGTAGCTTTTTTATAATAGGCATAGAATTTCAATAAGGTATCGGCAGGGAATGGTTCGGCATGAGCATTTACACGCTCTACCGCCCGCTTAAACTCTATGTTCAATTGATCGTTACTCATTCATTTCTGCAATAATACTCTCGCCACCTCTAACTTTTTGGTTCAGTTCTACTTTAATATTGGTGTCCAAAGGTAAAAATAAATCCACTCGAGATCCAAACTTTATAAAACCAGAATCAGCTCCCTGTATAGATTTATCATTCACTTTAGCATAATTAACAATCCGTTTTGCGAGTGCGCCAGCAATTTGCCTATATAATACTTTACCGTAAGTTTTATTTTCAACTACAACAGTAGTTCGCTCATTTTCTTCACTCGATTTAGGATGCCATGCTACTAAATATTTTCCTGGATGGTATTTGCTATACACGATTTGGCCACCAATAGGATAACGCGTGACGTGTACATTTATTGGAGACATAAAAACACTTACTTGAATACGTTTGTCATTAAAATATTCTTTTTCAAAAACCTCTTCTATTACAACAACTTTTCCATCAACTGGTGATAAGACACTCGCATCATTTAAAAGACCTAATCGCTTGGGGTTTCTAAAAAATTGAAGAATTAAAATGAGAAGCCCTAAAAGTAAAATCATAACGGTTACCTGCAACCATCTAACACCAATAAAACTGTCAACTAGCAAAAATGCGGCTACGACAATTACGAATGTGATGAAAATAATTTTATGACCTTCTTTATGAAACATATTGTAAAATTCTTAAAAATAAATATATAAACGGTGCTGCAAAAATAATACTATCTAATCGATCTAACAAGCCACCATGCCCTGGCATAATAACACCACTGTCCTTTACTTTGGCCTGCCGTTTAAATTTGGACTCAATTAAATCGCCTAGGGTGCCAAAAACGCTTATAATAATACTTATAATTAACCAATTAGTATAATCTAAGGTCTCAGTAAAAAGGGCTATAAAGTAGCTTGCTACACAGGAAAAGAATAATCCACCTAAAAATCCTTCAAATGTTTTCTTTGGTGAAATTCTTTCGAACAATTTTTGCTTTCCAAAGTTTTTTCCAATTAAATAAGCAAATGAGTCATTCACCCATACCAATATGAATGAACCCAATAATATCAACGGATTATAATCTTCATAATAATTGGCTATCAAGATTAAAAACACAAAGGCGCTTGATAAATAAAAGGTAGTGAGAATAAATCGTTTAGAATGAAACAGTGGAATTGTTTTTCCTGAAAATAAATCCTTGATCAAAAATAATTCGACAAAAATGGCGATAACCATTAAAATTTTTGTGGCTTCATTAATACCAAAATCAGAATTAAGAATGAGCTGCCAATACCCAAAAACAAAATAAATTATGGTGAATATAAAGTAAGGCGCGATGCTTTTAAGTTGAATCAACTTTTTAAATTCAGCCATACAGATCAACCCAAAAACATAAAACAGAATTAAAAGTAAGTGCTGATTGTAAAATGAGACTACTAGCAATACCATATAAATGACTCCGGAAATCCCGCGCTCATAGGTTTCTTTCATCTTATAAATCTTCTAAAAGTAAAAGGTATAAATTTTTAGCGCTACTGCCATAACTTAAGAAATCTTTATCATCTCCAGATTTAAAATGTTTTATGGTGGTAATATTAGTGGGTATTTTTTCCCTGTTTTTAGTTTTTATACCTCGTAACCCTTCACCAATGTTCTCAACAATTTGACTTGTTGTGGCAAAAACAATAAAGTTGATTGGTAGCTCTGTAAGTTTCTTTTCGAATATTTGTTTAGAGGAAATCAATAGCGAACCATCGTTGGCAATTAGGTTTTCACAGGTCGTTAAAAAGTAAGCAGCATTGCTAATTTTTTTTGTGCTGGATAGGTTTGAATCGCTAAATTTAGCTTTTAAATTGTCATCCAGAATTAAAACATCCTGCTCTTGCCAAGTATTTTCTTCTATAATATGATCTAAGTTTTGATAAACTTCATTGAGATTTTCACAATAGAGAAACTTACCACCATTGGCTTTAAAGTTTATGGTAAACCTTTCGTCTATAGGTAGTTTAATTTCAGGCATGTATCTGCCTCTATCACTTGATTTTAGCTCATCTTCCGAACGTTCAGATTTTGAACCAAAAATTTTTCTAAAAAGACTCATTTAGTCAGAAGCTATTATCTCAATTCTCATTGGCATTCATCAAATATAAAAAATCTTAAATTAACCATAAGGCTAATTTAAGATTTTTACTAAAAGCTTAACAAAATAGGTGTTTCGTCTATTTATCTAGGGCTTGATGTGCTTCTGGCTTAAAGGCTCGCTTCCCAAAAATTTTCTCTAAATTATCTTTGAAAATGACTTCTTTCTCTAGAAGAACTTCAGCTAATTCTGTTAATTTATCTTTGTTTACTTCAAGAAGTTCAATAGCCCGTTGATATTGCTTTTCTATAATACTTGAAATTTCTTGATCTATCAATTCAGCGGTACGTTCGCTATACGGTTTTGAAAAACCATATTCGTTTTGCCCTGAAGAGTCATAATACGTTAAGTTTCCTACTTTGTCGCTGAGTCCGTAAATAGTAACCATGGCTCTAGCTTGTTTGGTCACTTTTTCTAAATCGCTTAATGCTCCAGTCGAGATTTTATCGAAGATGACCTTTTCTGCGGCACGACCACCAAGGGCAGCACACATTTCGTCAAGCATTTGTTCAGGACGCACAATTAAGCGTTCTTCTGGCAAGTACCATGCAGCACCTAAAGAGCGTCCACGTGGCACAATAGTAACTTTAACTAAAGGTGCGGCATGCTCAAGCATCCAACTCACGGTAGCATGTCCAGCTTCATGATACGCTACGGCTTTTTTCTCACTTGGCGTTATAATTTTATTTTTCTTTTCCAATCCGCCAACAATTCTATCAACCGCGTCTAAGAAATCCTGTTTGTCAACTGCTTTTTTCCCGTTTCTCGCAGCAATTAAAGCCGCTTCATTACAAACGTTAGCAATATCGGCTCCAGAAAAACCAGGGGTTTGCTTAGATAGGAAATCCAAATCTAAATCCTTAGCCTTTTTAAGAGGTCTTAAATGCACTTCGAAAATTTCTTTACGCTCACGAACATCTGGTAAATCGACAAAAATTTGTCTATCAAAACGTCCAGCACGCATCAAAGCTTTATCTAAAATGTCTGCTCTATTCGTCGCTGCAATAACAATAACATTGGTGTTTGTACCAAACCCATCCATCTCAGTTAATAACTGGTTTAGCGTGTTTTCACGTTCGTCATTACTTCCAGACATGGCATTTTTACCTCTAGCGCGACCAATGGCATCAATTTCATCTATAAAAATAATAGAGGGTGATTTTTCTTTGGCTTGTTTGAAAAGGTCTCTAACTCTTGAGGCTCCAACTCCAACAAACATTTCAACAAAATCTGAACCAGATAAGGAAAAGAAAGGTACTTTAGCTTCACCTGCCACGGCACGTGCTAACAATGTTTTTCCGGTTCCCGGAGGGCCAACTAATAGGGCACCTTTTGGTATTTTTCCACCTAATGAGGTATATTTTTCTGGAAACTTTAAAAAGTCCACAATTTCTTGAACTTCTTCTTTAGCGCCTTCTAAACCCGCAACATCTTTAAAGGTTGTTTTTACTTCCGTGTTTTGATCAAAAAGTTTCGCCTTTGATTTTCCGATATTAAAAATTTGTCCGCCTGCGCCTCCACCAGCACCACCAGACATACGTCTCATGATGAAAATCCAAACACCTATAAGCAAAACAAACGGCAAAATGCCTAATAAGAAATCGGCTAAATGATTCTCGTCCCTGATAAAAACAGGTTCTAAATCTAAATCTTTGTCTTCAATAATGGTGTTTAACTTTTCCTGAAAAATGGTAAGATCTCCAAATTCAAATTTATAGTTTGGAAGTCTTGTAGCTGTTGGAATGAGCGTTGAAGGCTTCGAGTTTTTATGAATTTCTTTAGCCTGGGCATCTTTAGTTAGGTATACTCTTGCAATACTTTTATTTACAATTTCTACGCGATCCACATCACCATCTTCTACAAATTGAAAAAATCGCGTTGGATTAAGCGTGCTACCGCCTTGATAATCGCTACTACTAAATAATTGCGCACCAATAAAAATTGCTATAACAATACCATAAATCCAGTATGGACTAAATTTTGGTTTCTTTTCTTTTATGTTTTTTTTCTCGTTTGCCATGTTCTTAATAACTAGTTTCTATAACTGTTGTTTTTGCATCTCCCCAAAGACTCTCTATATCATAATATTCTCTAATGTGCTTTTGAAACACATGTACAACAACATTTACATAATCTATTAATACCCATTCGGCATTATCTACGCCTTCGGTATGCCAAGGGTTGTCCTTTAGCTCTTTACTTACTGTTTTTTGAATTGAATTGACTATGGCATTTACCTGCGTATTTGAAGTCCCTTCGCAAATAATAAAATAATCACAAACTGTATTTTCAATTTCCCTTAAATCTAGTATATTAATCTCTTTGCCTTTAACATCTTCAATGCCACTTATTATTACTGATATTAGCTGATCTGCGTTTATGTTTTCTTTCGCCATTAAATGTATTTAATTTATGCAAAGTTATTATTTTTTTAGTTCTTTATACTTTAAAATAATCATAAGATTTTAAAGTCATACCATACCTTGCATATGCGTACAATCAAACTTAATGCCATCGATTCCACAAATAGCTATTTGCGGAACCTATTAATGCACAATGTTATAGAGGACTATACCACGGTAACCGCGAAATCACAGACTGCCGGCAGAGGACAAATGGGTACTGTTTGGGATGCACAAGCGTCTAAAAACCTAACCTTTAGCGTTTATAAGCGTACAGATGAATTACCTCTAGAGTATCCATTTTATATCAGTATTGTCACCGCTTTGGCGTTGGTCAAGACCCTTCGTTTTTTTTCAATTTCTAGGTTGAGTATTAAATGGCCTAACGACATTTTGTCAGAAGACAAGAAAATATGCGGTATTTTGATTGAGAATGTCATAAAAAATAATAGTATCAATGCCTCTATTATAGGTGTTGGGTTAAATGTGAATCAGACAGAATTCATAAATCTACCTAAAGCATTGTCACTAAAAATGGCTTCTGGAAAGATTTTCGATTTAGATGAAGTACTGAACAACATACTGAAAAACCTAAAATATTATTTCGAGTTATTGAAACAAGAGCAATATGATATTTTAAAAAATGACTACGAGTCGTACCTTTTTAGAAAAGATAAACCTTCAACATTCAAAGATGCTGAAGGCTCGATTTTTTCTGGTTATATAAAGCATGTTTCTAATAACGGAAATCTACAAATCTTGTTAGAAGATAACATTGTAAAAGAGTATGATTTAAAAGAAATCACACTTATGTATTGAACTCGTTTAAACTTTTTCAATTAGCTAAAAAATTGTTTTTTTTGTACCCATTTTTCATCTTTTTTCATTACGTAGCGCTGCTATGCAACTCAAAAAAAACCTTAACTGGTCACAAAATGACTAATTCTCGACTCAATCCAAAAAGTTTAAACAAGTTCACTAAATGGATTTTGGAATACTGGTTACTAGTGTTTCAATAAACTTCGTTATAGGTTTTTTAATCATCATAGCCATCATCGGGTTAAAATCGCCTTTAAACTCAAGTTGTACTTCACTTTGCGTATCATTTACCTTGGTAATATTGCCAATGAGCGAAAAATCCAGCTTACCGCCAGCAGCACCAAGTATAATCTTATTGGGAGGCATGGTTTCTTTCTTTTTAAGCACTATTTCTGGCATTCCTTTTAAGGCGAACAAAAATTTATCATCATCAAGAACTTCAAATTTACTAATGTTTTCAGGCATTAGTAATTCAAAATTTTTAATATCGGATAAAAAATCAAAGACGTCTTGAGGTGATTTTTCAACACTAATCTTAGGTGACTCTAAATTCATATAGTTGTAATTTTTTTTTTTTGTTGAATGAGCTAAACAGCTTTATACGTTTATATCAATTAGCGTTCCATTCACTAGGATTAGTATTCCAATTTTTTAAGGTTTCCAATTCTTCAGAAGAAATATATTTCGTTTCCAAAGCCTGTTCCAATAAACTATCGTAGTTACTTAATGTATGTAACATGATCTGCTCATCTTTAAAGTTTTTAGTAGCTACATCGAAGCCATAAGTAAAAATAGCAATCATGCCTTTTACATGAACCTCTGCTTCTTTAAGGGCTCTCACGGCATTCAAACTACTTTTTCCCGTGCTAATCAAATCTTCAACTACAACAACGTTTTGTCCTTTTTCAATAAAGCCTTCTATCTGATTTTTTCTGCCATGACCTTTTGCATCGGGTCTCACATATATAAAAGGCAAGCCTAAATATTCTGCTACAAGCATGCCAATGCCAATAGCTCCAGTGGCAACGCCAGCTATAGCATCTGGTTTGCCGTAGTGTTTTTGTATATGTTTTCCCATAGTTTCGCGGATATAGTTACGAATGGGCGGGTAGGAAAGTACAATACGGTTGTCACAATAAATGGGAGATTTCCAGCCTGATGCCCAAGTAAAAGGGTCTTGAGGACTTAATTTAATAGCATGTATTTGCAATAAAACCTCGGCTGTTTTTTTTGCGGTATCTTTATTAAAAATCATGCTGGTAAAATTACGCATAAAATTGCTTTTACAAATTAGTTTCAAATGAATTAAAATATTTTTTTTAACAGTCCCCATAATGAAGCGAAAAATGATATTTTTACAAAAATCTTATTTTTAATTATTAAGGATGTATAAAGTTTTTGTTGGTGACAAACCTATAGTTCTAACAACTGTTGTTGAAAAGGAATCCAATTTTAAAAACTACCTACTAAAAACGGTCAATATTAGTAAAGTTATTAAAGAGCTTAACAAAACCGATATACAAGAAATACGCCTCATTCATAAAAACGAGAAGAAATTGCTTAAGAAGTTTCTAAAGAAATTACCCAAGGTAGTCGCTGGTGGTGGAAAAGTGTACAATGATGATGATCAGGTTCTTTTCATTTATAGAAATGATAAATGGGATTTGCCAAAAGGCAAGGCAGAAAAGCACGAAACTATTGAGGAGACTTCTATTCGGGAGGTTACCGAGGAAACAGGCGTTTCTGGATTAGAAATCACAAAACCTTTGGATACCACGTACCATATTTTTAAACGCAATGGGAGGCATAAAATTAAAATCACCTATTGGTTTGAAATGAAAACCAGTTTTATTGGTAATTTATATCCTCAAGAAAATGAAGGTATTACAGATGTAAAATGGCTGAATACTAGCCAGATTAATGATGCGCTTAAAAATTCGTATGCCAATATAAAGTTACTCCTTTAGGGAATACTAATTAAAAGCTAACCCTAAAGCTCAAATTTGGGGTTATGCCTAAGGATTGATTTTCCACTGGAATAACTTCATTTTTATCATCTAAACTGTAATATTTATTTATAATATTCTTTTTATTCAAAACGTTCCAAACGGAAGCACCTATTTGGGCATGTACCTTATGGCTTATGTCAAAGACATAGGTCGCAGAGCAGTCTGCTCGTAAATAATCTTCTATTCTAGTGGAATTGGGAAGTTGATATTCTATCGCATCAAAACTATTCGTATCGTCATTTGTTACAGGTTGTGTTGTAGGTTTACCAGTATGCCAGTTCAATCCTAAGGCTACTTTTAAATCGTTATAGGTGTACGTGCCACCAAAAGTTATGGAGTGCCTTACGTCCGCATTATTTGGGAATGAATTTCCATCGTTTAGCTTCTTAAATGTATAATTGTTTGTGCTATACGAATAGGATATCCATGTGCTTATAACATTATTGAATTGTTTATTTAACAATACATCAACGCCTTTAATTTCATAACTACCAATACTATTTGTAAATTGATATTGATTTTGAAAGCCCTGGCTTCTAGTGGTTATACTATCCACTTTTTTGATGTACCCTTCGGCACTAATCAATAATTTGTTTTTATTAAAATGAACCCCTAAGGAGACTTGTTTGCTCTTTATAACAGGAATATTATCATTATTCGACAATACCCAACGCCGTTTTTCAATGCCCAAAAAATCATTTTGTAAATCGATGATTTGAGACGTGGTCTGACTTTTAAATTCTCCTAGTAATTCAAATCTAAAATAATTAAAGAAACGCTGACTCAAACTTAATCTGGGTTCAGCAAAAAACATATTAAACTTATTGATGTAATTTAAACGCGTCCCTAATGTTAATTTTGTTTTGGCATTGTTTGATAAAAAACCAGTTTCCCCATATGCTGAATGGCTACGAATCACTTCTTTTATATAACTCCTAAATTCTGGATTATTAACATCTTCAAGGTTGCTAATACCAACTTCAGTAAATTGATAGCCACCATTTATGTTGAATTGATTATTCAGCATATAAGTCATGTCTAGCTTAAAAGAACCGTCATATACCTCATTTTCTTGAATTAAGCGCTGGTCGTTAATGATGTCGAAATTGGTAGCATCCAAATCATAATGAGACATATACACTTGTGCCGTTGATGATAGCTTAGGGTTCCAATTTCTGGAATAAGTGATTCCCGTGGCTAAGTTTTGTTGTGATAAATTACTGTTTAAAGCTTCGTTCCTGTCATTTATAGTGGCCTGTTCTTCGTAATCTAAACGGTTGTTCACATTTAAAAAATGAAATCTAATCTTGTCTTTTTTTGAAATATCATAAAGAAATTTGGCCGTAATGTCATAAAAATAGAACGATTCGTTTTTAGAAATAGAATTTGGGTTCGAATTGCTTAAATCTGAATCTTGAAACACCCGGTTGAAATATTGATCATAGGTGGGCGTAGTAATTAAATCTGTAATGGAGCGGCGTGTAGAAACTTGTAATTCGGTTTTTTTGGATAATGGAATTTTAGCGTACACATCGGCATTAATTAAATTAAAACCAGCACCAGCCTTAAATTGCTGATCCAGTTTATTAGGTAATTGAATATCTATAATACTGGATATACCATCTCCGTATTTGGCGCTTGTGCCATTTTTATAAACGGTAACTTGTTCGGTTATATAAGGATTGAAGGCGGAAATGAGTCCGAAAAAATGCCCCGATTGATACATCTTTATGCCGTCCCAAAGTAGTAGGTTTTGGTCGTGCGTGCCCCCACGGATATTTATATTTGATACCGTTTCATCAATACTCATCACACCTGGAAGCGCTTGTATGGTTTGTAAGACATCAGGTTCTATTAAACCTGGTAAAATACCGAAGCTATCAGGTTTTACTGTTACAGACCCATCATTTAGTTTGGTAATACCTCGGGTTAGGTAATTGGTGATAATGACCTCGTCTAAATTTTGAACCCGATGTAGCGGGTTACCTTGATCTATTTTTTTTATGACCACGAACCGATTATCAAGCAATTGAAAGTCTAAAAAGGTTTCTTTTTCGAGTAAATTTAATACGTCTTCTAAAGAAAGGAGCGTATCTGGGTTCTTGATTCTTTTGTCTTTAATGGTGTCATCAGCAAAAGAAAAGCTAATATTGTAGCGCGTTTCAAGAGTTTTTAAAACAGTAACAAGTAGTTGCTTTTCTTCTTGAATAGTTTGCGCTTTTAGGTTGGCAACATTCAAAAAAAACAATATAGCAAAAATTAAAAAATTAAAGTTTTTACTCACCTTTTAATATGATAGTATCGTTGGTTTTACTATATGTTACATGTAAGGGTAAGGTAATGGATTTTAAAGCAATTTCTAAATTATCATGAGTAAAACTACCTGTAAAAAGTTGTGTGGAATCAATATTAATCAATGTAAAATCTACACTGTATTGTCTTTCAAATTCAGCAATAACTGTTTTGTACGGTAAGCTTTTAAAGGTGCTTTCGTTATTTAGCCACGAAGGAGTTGAGCGGTTTTCTTTTTCTTTAGCAATGGTTTTCCCATCAATAATTAAAAAACTGTCTCCAGGTTTTAATTTTGTTTCTTTCGATTTGTAGGTAACTCCAACTAAACCTTCGTAGCAAATAACCTCAAAATGATTGTCCCGTTGTTTTACATTAAATTGCGTACCATAAACGGTAACAGTTCCTGATTTGGTAATCACCTTAAATGAAGAGCCTTTGGCAACTTTAAAGAAAGCTTCGCCTTCAAGTTCCACATCACGGTCTTTTTTCCAATGGTTTTTATTAAAAACCAATAGCGATTTTGCGTTGAGGAAAACACTGGATGCGTCTGGGAGCGCAATAGTTGTTTTTTGAGCCAGATCCGTTGTGATTTTAGTATCTAAAGTCGTGGTGTAATAATACACGCTAAAACAAATGGCTAAAACAGCAGCAATTCGTAGAAACGGCTTCAACCAATGTGTTGGGGTTTGGGTTTTACCCCCGATAACTGTCGGTGTAATTTTAGATAATACGTTTTCAAGTTCTTTTGAAGTGTCGTAATCATCTGCCTTAAAAGCTTGTAGCCCGGAATTTAACCTTACTAAATCATCATAGTCTTCAAGGTTTTTAAACGCTTGTAGCTCCTGATCATTTAGATCATTATTTAACCATTTCGATATTAAAGTTTCTCTGTTCATCATTTTCTTATACAACTATATAACAGTTAAGTTTTATTTTTTCCTACCCTCAATTAAAAAAAGTTTAAAATTCAATATTCAAAGTTTATTGGTAATCAATTTTGAATCTTAAACCTGAAACTTTTGAACTTAAAGTTCCTTAATATCCTTCCGTAACTTTTTTAAAGCGCCATAAATACGTTTTTCAACTGCTTTCGTCGATATGTCTAAAAGTGCTGCAATCTCCTTAAAACGTTTTCCTTCTACACGGTTCATCATAAAGGCAACGCGTTGTGCTTCGGTTAAATTGGCCAGTGCTTTTTGCAGTTTATCATAATATTCGCTTTCCTGCATTAAAAATTCAGGACTCTCATTGGTATACTGTTTCGGTTTGGTTTGTTGGTGTTTTAAAACTACTTTTTGGTGTGCCACTTCATTTAGCATCATATTATTGGCAGTGGTAAATAAGAAACTCTTTGCTTTATCGGGTGAGATTTTTGTGCAATTTTGCCAGAGCTTTATAAAGGCTTCCTGCACTTTATCCTTGGGGTTTAGTAAATCACCAAACTTATAGTATAAAAAATCGTGTAAATTTTTAGAATGCTTATTAAAAATAGATGAAAACAGTCGCTCTTCGCAAATATTATCATGTAGTTGTTTGCCCATAAAAAGTGGTAGTTGGTGGCACTAAAATAAGGCTTTTTGGAATTTGGAATTTGGAATTTTTGATTTTTTTTCAAAAGTGGGGGTAGGGATTTTTGAAGTTATCCTGTTTTATTATCAAAACGACATGTTTAACCCAAAATCAAATATCATGAAAACTATTTTGAGAACATTATTGCTAACACCTTTTTTTGCCTTGTTATTGTTTACCTCTTGTCAAGAAGAAGTAATAGATATTACTGAACCTAATGAAGCGGAAATACTTGTTGCCGAATCCACCTTGACTAACTTAATGAGTGCCACATCCATAATGGATGGATCTGCGGATAATATTATTGACAATGCGAGTTGTTTATCTGTAGAATTGCCTATTACCGTTATTGTTAATGGTTTAGAAATTAGAGTCGATTCTAGAGAAGATTTTAAAGTTATTGAAGCTATTTTTAAAGAGTTTGATGACGATGAAGACCGATTGGATATTGTTTTTCCTATTACTATTGTTTTGTCTAATCACGATGAAGTGGTTATCGAAAACCGTGACACTTTAGAAGAATTAATTGATGAATGTCGTGGTGAAAATGAAGACGACGACGATATTGAATGTATCGATTTTCAATACCCAATGTCTTTTTCAGTGTATAATGCAGATTTTCAAGTTATCAATGTAATCACTATTGAAAATGATAGAGAATTATATCATTTTATAAAACGAGTTAGACATGAAGCAGGATTATTAGCAAGCCTTAATTTCCCAGTCACTATGGAATTAGCAGATGGTACTGAAGTAGTTGTAAACAATAATGAAGAATTACAACGAACCATTGAAGAAGCAAAAGATGTTTGTGATGAAGATGATGATAATGATTATGGCGATGACGATTTTACTAAAGAACGTTTAGACGAATACTTAATGACTTGCCCATGGGTTGTTCATGAGTTTGAAAGAAACGAAGACGATTTAAGAGAGCAATACCGTGAATATGTCATAGTGTTTAAAGAAGATCATGTTGTTAAGGTTCATGCAAGAGGTGGCGATGTTTTAACAGGAACTTGGTCAACACGTGTTACCCATCATGGTGCCCTAATAAAATTAGAGTTTGATACCCTTGCAGACTTCACGTTAGAATGGTTTGTATATGATATTGAACCAGGTAAGGTAAAACTCTATCAAGCTGGTGGGAACCGAATCATCTTAAAGAAAAACTGTGATATTGTTATTGATATTACCAAAGAACGCATTGAAAACTACTTACAAGAGTGTTTATGGAGAATTGCACGATTACAAGTTGATGGCGCCGATAATGAAAAAGAGTATATAGGCATGCCTTTAAAATTTTTCCCAGACAATGTTGTAAAACTTAGAGTAAATGGTGAGTTAGTAGAAGGTACTTACGAGGTTGGAGTGAGAACTATGGGTTTCATTTTGCAAATCACTCTTGATGGCAGACCAGATTTAAAATTAGAATGGTTAATCACGTTCTTAGAGCCAGGTTTAATTAAGTTGGAAAATGCCAATAATAAAATGATCTTGGAAAGACATTGTCCTGGTACCGATGACGATTTAAATTACATTGATGGTGTATTGATTAATGGAGCGTGGGAAGTTGCTGCTTATCAAGTTAATGGTGAAAATAAACCAGAAGAATTCTTGATGTACACTTTAAACTTTTTAGAAACTGGTAGAGTAGAAGTAACAGACCCTAACAATGGCGTATTTAGTGGAGCTTGGTTATCATATAGAAAAGAAGGTTTGAATCTTGGATTGTTCTTCGGAAATAATGCACCGTTTGATGACTTAAACCACCGATGGAAAATAGTTGAAATCACAGCAGATAGAATTGAAATGAAAGATTTAAATGCTAATGGTGAGATTGAACGCATATTAGTCCTTGAAAAGAAAGCTTAATATGTTTTGGTTGAAAAGGAGAAACTTATCTTTCGGTTTTTAGGTTAATTAGTTAAGTTTCCTTTGTAAGGCTGTCAAATTAAATAATTTGGCAGCCTTTTTTGTTTGCATTTTTACCACGTGATGCTTCAATAATACACAGCAAATCCTTAAATTTGCATTTCTTAAAATTACAATACAAATTATGTTTAATAATTTAAGCGATAAATTAGATAAAGCCTTACACGTTCTAAAAGGGCATGGAAGCATCACAGAAGTTAATGTTGCCGAAACCTTAAAAGAGGTGCGTCGTGCCTTATTAGATGCCGATGTTAACTTTAAAATAGCTAAAGAGTTTACCACAAGAGTTAAGGAAAGGGCGATTGGTCAAGACGTTTTAACGACCTTGCAGCCTGGGCAGCTCATGGTGAAAATCGTTAAAGACGAGCTTACCCAACTTATGGGTGGTGATGCCGAAGGACTCAACCTGTCGGGCAATCCAAGTGTTATTTTAATGTCAGGTTTGCAAGGTTCTGGTAAAACCACGTTTTCTGGTAAACTGGCTAATTTTCTTAAGACTAAAAAAACAAAGAAACCGTTATTGGTAGCCTGTGATGTATATCGTCCTGCCGCGATAGATCAGTTGCACGTCGTTGGCGAGCAAATAGGCGTAGAGGTATTTAGTGATAGGGGCAATACAGATCCTGTTGCGATTTCTCAAGCAGGTATAGCACATGCAAAGGCGAACGGATTTAATGTGGTTATTATAGATACTGCGGGTCGTTTGGCTGTAGATGAGGTCATGATGAATGAAATCTCCAACATTCATAAAGCCGTTCAACCCCAAGAAACTTTGTTCGTAGTAGATGCTATGACGGGTCAAGATGCGGTGAATACGGCCAAGGCATTTAACGATGTGTTGAATTTTGACGGGGTTATCCTTACTAAATTAGATGGTGATACTCGTGGTGGAGCTGCCATTTCTATTAAATCTGTAGTAAATAAACCGATTAAGTTTATTGGTACAGGAGAGAAAATGGAAGCCATTGATGTGTTCTATCCCGCACGTATGGCAGATCGTATTTTGGGCATGGGAGATGTGGTGTCTTTAGTAGAGCGTGCTCAAGAACAATTTGATGAAGTCGAAGCTAGAAAACTCCAAAAGAAAATTGCCAAGAACCAATTTGGTTTTGATGATTTCTTAAAGCAGATTCAGCAAATTAAGAAAATGGGAAACATGAAAGACCTTATGGGTATGATTCCCGGTGCTGGAAAAATGATGAAAGATGTAGATATTGATGATGATGCTTTTAAGGGTATAGAAGCTATTATTCACTCCATGACGCCAAAAGAGAGAACAAATCCATCCATAATAAACTCTAGTAGAAAAATTAGAATTGGTAAAGGTTCAGGGACTTCAGTTCAGCAAGTTAATCAGCTTTTAAAGCAGTTTAACCAAATGAGTAAAATGATGAAAATGATGCAAGGTGGGGGCGGTAAAAAGATGATGCAAATGATGAAGGGGGTGCGTTAGGGTTTTAGTTTGCAGTCTCAGTCTCAGTTTGCAATATTTTAAAAATTAAGTTAGGAATATGGATTTTAAAAAATTATTGGCTTATCAAAAAGCGTTTGATGTAGCTATGTTGATTTTTGAAATTTCTAAAACTTTTCCGAAAGAAGAAACATATTCGTTAACAGATCAGATTAGAAGAAGTTCTCGGTCGGTATGGGCAAATATTTCCGAAGCTTATAGAAAAAGAAGATACCCTAAACATTTTATAAGTAAACTTACAGATGCTGATGGTGAGAATTCTGAAACCAATTCTTGGTTAGATTTTGCATTGGCTTGTGAATATATTTCATCTGAAGATTACTCAAAATTTTCAGAACAAAGTAAAGAGATTGGAAAGATTATAAATTACATGATTAACAATCCAGGGAAATTTGGAGTAAAAATAGAATAGAAAATAGTCGTATAAGGTGTCTCCAGCAGAGTAAAAACTGCGACTGCAACTGCGACTGAAAACTTTAAGAAATGACAATTTTAGACGGAAAAAAAGTTAGTAACGATATTAAAAATGAGATTGCTGCCGAAGTTCAGAAAATGAAGGACAAAGGTGAAAAAGTGCCTCATCTTGCAGCCATTATTGTTGGGAATGACGGCGCTAGCTTAACTTATGTGGGTAGTAAGGTAAAAGCTTGTGAACGTGTCGGTTTTGAGTCTACGCTTGTTAAAATGTCAAATACCACCAGTGAGATAGAATTGTTAGACAAAATAAAGGAGCTAAATACGAATCCTGATATTGATGGCTTCATTGTGCAATTGCCATTGCCACCACAAATAAACACTCAAAAAGTATTACTGGCTGTTAATCCAGATAAAGATGTCGATGGTTTTCATCCTATGAATTTTGGTAAAATGGCTTTAGACATGTCAACGTTTATTCCCGCAACGCCGTTTGGAATATTAGAATTACTAGATCGTTATGGCGTTGAAACTAATGGGAAACATACCGTAGTTATTGGTCGTTCTCATATTGTGGGTAGACCCATGAGTATTTTAATGGGTAGAAAAGGGTTTCCTGGAAATTCTACCGTTACTTTAACACACAGTCATACCAAAAACATCACACAAATTACATCTCAAGCAGATATTATTATTTCGGCATTAGGGGTTCCAGATTTTCTTAAAGCTGAAATGGTAAAAGACGATGTGGTTATTATTGATGTAGGCATTACACGTGTGCCAGATGAAAGCAAACCTAGAGGTTATAGAATTACAGGAGATGTTGATTTTGCCAATGTCTCTAAAAAAGCAAGTTTTATAACACCCGTTCCTGGAGGTGTGGGACCAATGACCATTGCTATGCTACTAAAAAACACCTTACTTGCCAGAGAGCAACATATGATGTAGTTATCTTTTTATAACTATCCTTGTATTATGAACTGGCACATAAATCAGGTAATGTATTTATTTACAGGGGTATCTATTGGTAGTGCTCCGCACATCTTTCCCATTCTTATCGCACTTATATTTGCTGTGTTTTTTATAAGGTACGCCAAAAAAAAACTTCAGAAGAAGCAACAACATGTGTTTTTACATCTATTTGGATGCTTAGTATGTTTGACTGTTTTAGTATTTCATGTTTACAAAATATTTTTAGGAAATTATAAAATAGCGACAGATTTACCTCTGTACTTATGTAGTTTTTTGGCTTTACTAATACCCATATTCACACAGTATAGAAAGTACTGGATGTATGAAATCTTATTGTTCTGGATTATCGCCGGAACCTCCCAAGGCATTATAACACCTGATATTGCTGATGGCTTTCCTAGTTTTGATTACTTTAGGTATTGGGTCGTTCATTTAGGATTGGTAATTGTCATCTTATATGCCACATTTGTATTAAAAATGAAGCCAAAGCTATCAAGTGTTTTTAAGTCTTTTTTCGCCCTTCAGCTTTATGTTATTTGTATCATGTTTATAAATCACCTCTTAGATGCAAATTATTTTTATTTAAATAAAAAGCCTGCCTCAGCGTCGTTATTAGATTATTTTGGGGAATGGCCATACTATATAATAACGACTCAAATCATTATTATTCCTTATTTCTTGTTGATTTATTTACCCTTTCATTTAAGTAAAAGGAGCTATAAGTAGTTAAAATTTATTACCTTTTTTGAAAATATGTCTTACTTATGAAACAAGTCCATGTTCTATACTTCACTCTTTCAATGCTAATAGTAAGTTGCGATTCCAAGTATTTCAAAAAATCTGATGGTGTGAATATCAATATAACCTTTCCTGATTCCGGGAATTCTAAAAACTTAGATGGCAGATTGCTTTTAATTTTTTCTGATAATGATGAAAAGGAGCCTCGTTTTCAGGTGACGGCAGAACTTAAAGCACAACCTGTATTTGGAATGAATGTGAATGATGTTTCTCCAAATTCAACAATTCCTTTTGATAATAAGGCATTTGGGTTCCCGTATAAAAACTTAAGCGATATAAAAGCTGGTGACTATTTTGTTCAAGCTGTGTTTCATGTATATGAAACCTTCAATTTATCTACGGGACATACCGTACAATTGCCAATGGACAATGGTGAAGGACAGCAATGGAATAGATTTCCAGGAAACCTTTATAGCACACCGTTCAAAATAACAATTACTGAAAATGGTATGGAAGCGCTTGATATTGTTCTAGATCAGGTTATTCCTCCTATCGAGGCTCCAAAAGACACGGCATGGATAAAACATATTAAAATGAAATCTGAATTGCTTTCAAGGTTTTGGGGTAGAGATATCTATTTGGGAGCACACGTTTTATTGCCTAAAGGATTTAATGACCATCCGGAAGCAAAATATCCCTTGATGGTTTTTCAAGGACATTTTCCAACAGATTTTGGAGGTTTTAGAACCACAGCTCCAGACCCTGATTTGGAACCCGATTATTCAGATAGGTTTGATGTTAAAGGCTATAACATTATGCAGCAGCAAGAAGCTTACGATTTCTATAAACACTGGAACGAGCCTGATTTTCCTCGATTTCTTGTTATTGAAATTCAGCATCCAACACCTTATTATGACGATTCTTATGCGGTAAATTCGGCAAGTCAAGGGCCTTATGGCGATGCGCTTACTTATGAGTTAATTCCACATATTGAAGAACTTTTTAGAGGTCAAGGCGAAGGCTGGTCGCGTTTTTTATATGGCGGTTCCACCGGAGGCTGGGAAGCTCTGGCGGTTCAAGTAAAATATCCGGATGAATATAACGGGTGTTTTGCAGCATGTCCCGATCCAATTGATTTTAGAGCCTATTGTCTTACTAATATTTACGAAGATGATAATGCTTATTACGCTGATAGCAAGCATAAAATTATTGAGGTTCCAGCGCATAGAGATTACTTAGGAAATATAAGTTCCACAGTAAAAGAGAACAATCATTTAGAATTGGTTTTGGGTGATAAATCGAGGTCCGGTGGCCAGTATGATATTTGGGAAGCCACGTATTCACCACAGGGTGAAGATGGTTACCCCAAGCGTTTATGGGATAAGTACTCTGGTGATATTGATCATGATGTTGCTGAGTTTTGGAAGGAAAATTATGATTTAAGACATATTTTAGAACGCGATTGGTCTAAGTTAGGACCGAATTTAAAAGGAAAAATTCATATTTATTGTGGCGATATGGATAATTACTATTTAAATAATGCCGTCTATTTAATGGAAGATTTTTTAGAAAGCACCACAGATCCGTATTATGATGGTGAAGTGGACTACGGTGATAGGGCAGAACATTGCTGGAATGGCGATCAAGAAAACCCAAATCATATTTCTAGATTACGATACAATAGCATGTACGTTCCTAAAATAATGAAGCGCATCATGGAGAGTGCACCAAAGGATGCCGATCTAACGAGTTGGCGGTATAAGTAATCTTACTTGGAAAATAATTGCCCAATATCCTTAAAGGCTTTAAATTCTAAAGCATTGCCTGCGGGGTCGTAGAAAAACATGGTTGCTTGCTCGCCCATTTCGCCTTCAAAACGGACGTAGGGTTCAATTATAAATGACATGTTTTGACTTCGTAATCGTTCCGCGAAAGCCTTAAAAACATCCCAATCTAAAACCACACCAAAATGCGGAATAGGAACTGCTTTACCATCCACAGCATTGGTATGTAGCTCTTCAGCGTTTTCTTTGGGTTTATAATGAATGACGAGTTGGTGTCCAAAAAAATTAAAATCTGCCCAATGGTCGCTGCTACGACCCTCTTCACAACCTAAGGTGTCTCTGTAAAATTGTCTACAGGTTTTTAGATTGTGAACAGGAATAGCTAAATGAAACGGACGAACATCTGTAGTCATTATATTGTAATTTAATATTACTCTACAGGTACGTCTTTTCTATATTTTAACATAGAAACGCCTGCGATAAAAAATACAATCCCTAGTATGGTTAGGGCCCAAGGACTTAAAGCCACGAGATTATTTCCAAATAGACCTAGTACACCTAGTATTAGTGCTATCATTCCTCCAATTGTTAAAATTAAAGCTAATATTCTAATCATAATGTAGTTGTTTTGTTTAGGTGATAAATGTAACAATATTTTTGCAACTGTATTAAACTATTAGCAAATGGGGTAATAATAATTTGGATAGAACGAAAGCTTAGCGCTTGTTGTATACAAATTTTTATATTTTAAAATAGTGGAGATAATAATGCCATAAACTTGTACGCTAACGGTAAAGCCAGTTCTGTTATAAAGAATCTGCTGTTTAAATGATGCGATGGGTTTATATTCAGACGAGCGAAATACTTAGCGCTTATTGTTTCGCTTTGGTCTTTGAGTCTCGGGTTTGTAAGATTTAATAGACTCACTTAACAAGTCATTCAAATCTTCAAATTCATTTGGAGTGAGTTCGCGATATTCGCCCACAGGCATATCTAATTTAATATTCATGATGCGCACCCGTTGAAGTGTTGCCACATTATAATTTAGATATTCACTCATGCGTCTAATTTGTCTGTTAAGGCCCTGCGTTAATATGATTCTAAATTTGTATGTGCCCAGTTTTTCAACAATACATTTTTTGGTTATTGTATCCAGAATAGGAATTCCACCAGACATTCTACTTATAAAGGTTTGGGAAATTGGTTTATCTACGGTAACAATATACTCTTTCTCGTGGTTGTTGCTTGCACGTAAAATTTTGTTTACAATATCCCCGTCATCCGTTAAAAGTATTAAGCCTTCACTGGGTTTGTCAAGGCGACCAATAGGGAAGATTCGTTTCGGGTAATTAATAAAATCAATAATGTTATCCTTTTCAACACTGGTATCTGTAGTGCACACAATACCAACAGGCTTATTAAAAGCTAAGTAAACAAAATCTTTTTTTTCGTTTTTAATGGCTTCACCATCGACATGAACCACATCTAATAATGATATCTTTGTCCCTTTTTCAGGAATTTCGCCATTAATAGTTACACGTCCTGCTTCTATTAATTTATCGGCTTCTCTACGAGAGCAATAGCCAACTTCACTTAAAAATTTATTGATGCGTTTTAAATCTTCTGCCATGTGCCAAAAATACAATAAATCTAAGCGTTTAGGAATTCTATAATATGATTGTTTACTGTATTCGACTTCAGGCTGTGTCCGTAACCTGTAGTACTTATCAATTTGCTATTGGCATATTTATATTCAATTTTCAAAGCGTCCATATACGGAATGACCATGTCTAATTCATCATGAATAATTAAACCTTCGGTTTCAATGCTTTGAGAAAAGTCAGCAGCAGAATAATATTCGGGTGGGTGATTGTAATGTTTAAGCACATAGTCGTCCATACCTTGTTTGATACGCTCGTTATATCCCATCATTTTTCGGTAACGTTCAAAAATACCGACAACATCGGATGGAGCTCCTAAAATAACCAATTTTTTAAGCGTTGGTATTTTGTATTTGTAATGGGCAAAAATGGTAGCAGTGCCACCCACGGAATGCCCAATGATAACACTTGCCTTAAATCGATTGGCAACGGTATGTATGCATTCTGAATAAAATACGGCATTAAACAATTTGCTGCCAGAATTACCATGTGCCGGGGCATCTAAAGCAATGACATCATAATCGTTAACTTGTAACATTTTGATGAGTCTTTTCCAACGATAGGCATTGCTTTCCCAACCGTGGACCAAAAGAACGGTATCTTTGATGCCTTTCCAATGGTAGGTCATAATGGGGATGTCTTCATGAAAAACAAATTCCTGAACGGCTTTTTTTAAAAATTTGTCTGCATTACTGTCTAGTTTTCCTTTTCTTGGCGTGGATGAAATCTTTATGGCAAGTTTAGCCGCATAAGATTTTGATACAAGACTTATGAGGTTCAAAATAAAACCTAAAATTTTTGGTAGGTACTTGTTCATAGGGTTAACCCTCTCTGTTTACTAAATCCATAGAGAAAGCTGGGGTACAGATGGCAATATATTCACAGACTTCTGTGAATGGATTTGAATATTGAACACGCGTATTTTTGTTTATTTTAATGGATTGACCCGCTTCTAAAACAATAATGTCGTCGTTTATAACGAATTGCTTTTTACCGCTAATGATAAAGGTGTATTCATCAAATTCTGGAGTTTGAAAAGGTTCGCTCCAGCCCGCTGGTGCTTTCATGTGGGCCATACTGATATTGGAATCTCCATCTGTGGCTAGACCAAAATGTTCCTTGATTATTTTACCATCGGTTGTTGGGACTCTAAATGGACTGTCTTGTATTTTATAAGATTTCATAGTATAAAATTTGAAGCTATTATTTCATAGGTTTTCTTTTAATCATACCGCCTTTAAGGTCTTTCACAACGCTCATAACAACAAAGGCATTACGATCAATTTTATCAATTTCAGTTTGTAATTTAGCGAGTTCAAGTCTGGTTACAATGGTATATATAATATCTTTATCGTAGCTTCTACGGTGTAGCCCAAAGCCGCCTTTACCAGCATAAATGGTGCAAGCACGACGCAATTTTTCAGTAAGCATAATCCTTATGTCTTCATGCTTGTTTGATATGATGGTAACACCAACATATTCTTCAACTCCATCTACCACAAAGTCTACGGTTTTAGCAGCCGATAAATAGGTGAGAATGGCATAAAGAGCCACTTCAATAGATAACATATACGCACCCACAGAAAATATAATGATATTAATGAGGAGCAACACATCACCTATAGTAAGCGATAATTTTCTGCTTAAATAAATCGCTAATACTTCAGTGCCATCAATAACACTTCTACCACGCATAGACAAACCGATACCCAACCCTAAAAAGAACCCTCCAAAAACAGCTATGAGCAATTTGTCTTCTGTTATGATTGGGTACTCTATAAAGTGCACCACAAAGGCCAATAGGGTTATAGCCACGATACTGCGAATTGCAAATTTCATGCTAATGGTTCTTGAGGCCAATATGATAAAGGGTAGGTTAATTAAAATTAATAACACACCAAGGTTTAAAGAGGTTACATTTCCTAATAATAGTGAAATCCCTGTAGCACCTCCATCTATAAACTTATTGGGCAATAAAAATCCTTTTAAACCGAAACCTGCTGAAAAGACACCGATGACGATAAAAAGATATTCTTTTATAGTGTGTGATAATTCAACTTGTAAGCGCCTAACTACTGGAACTATTTCTTTTTTGCTAATGGATCTATCGGCATGTTTAGCTTCAAGTCTTTTGCGCACAAGGTCTACTAATAACTTCGATAGAAATGGATTCATATAAATTAATTAAGATTGTTCCAGTTTATAAAAAAATACTTGATTTTTGCGCTGTCAGGAATATGCATCGCTTCAATAGCGATATCCATATTGAATCTTAAATTCGCGGGTAACTCTTTTTTATCAATGGCGAAACTGGCATGGATGTCATCAACTGTAACCACCACCGAGTTTATCAAATTATCTATTCTTGAAATCTTGTAATTATCTGTAAGGTCTTTAAAAGTGCTGAGTATAGATATGTTTTTATCCGTGATATAACGGGGGTCAATGATTTGAATATTATCAATAACCGATGTGGAATCTAATGATCGACTAGGGGTTAAAGCCAATAACTTTTTACCACCTTTTTCATAAATATCAATCGTGTTTTTGCTGCCTGTAAATTCGTCGCCGCTAATAAAGGTGACAATAGAATCATTGCTAAAAATGGTTTTTAAGTTTTTTACACTTGTGGAATCTGTTAACAAGCCAATATGCTGTTTGCCGATTTGAAACGGGTTTTGTTCTTTTTCACAACTAAAAAATACACATAATAAGATAATTATAAGCGGGATCGATTTTTTCATAAATAGGTAATAGTTTAGGTTGTAATTAAAATTTAAGGCGTGCTATTTTTTCATGACTTTGTTCAGGATTCCAAAAACACTTCTTATAAAAGTGGCACTGGTAAGCACTTTAACTATGGGATTCATAACGGTGCTTTTTCTTCGTGTTGATGCCGCTTTCTGTTTTGATTCTGCTTTTTTAAGAGCTTCGCGTTCCTGTTTTGCTTTTTCTTTGGCTTCTTCGGCGTCAGCTAATTCAATTTTTTTATTTAAAAGTTCGTAGGCGCTATCTCTGTCAATGGTTTCGTTGTATTTTTTAACAAGTTTGGACTGTGCTAAAAGTTGGTTTAATTCACCTTCGGATAATACATCCATTCGGCTCATTGGTGCGCGCATCATGGTGGCGGCCAAAGGTGTTGGACGTCCTTTTTCGTCCAAAGCAGATACTAATGCCTCTCCAATACCTAAAGAGGTTAATACTTCGGCGGTATCATAATATTGCGAATCTGGGTAATTTTGAGCTGTAAGTTTTATGGCTTTTCTGTCTTTGGCAGTAAATGCTCTTAAGGCATGTTGGATTTTAAGCCCTAATTGTCCTAAGACAGCTTCTGGAACATCGGTAGGGTTTTGAGTTACAAAATATAAACCAACGCCTTTACTTCTTATGAGTTTAACAATACTTTCAATTTGACTTAATAAGGCTTTCGATGCTTCGTTAAAAATAAGATGTGCTTCGTCTATAAAAATTATAAGTTCCGGTCGGTCATTATCACCTTGTTCAGGGAACGTTGCATAGATTTCAGCAAGTAAACTGAGCATGAATGTTGAGAATAACTTAGGACGGTCTTGAATATCTGTCAATCTGATAATATTAATATAACCGCGACCATCGTCGTCAACACGTAATAAATCATCTACATCAAATGAGGTTTCACCAAAAAATAAATCAGCACCTTGTTGTTCCAATTCCACCACCTTTCTTAAAATAGCTCCTGTGGAAGCGGTTGAAATTCGCCCATAGGCCTTTGTAAACTCCGCTTTACCATCTTGAGTAGCATACTGCAGGATCTTTTTAAAATCCTTTAAATCAAGTATGGGCAGTTTATTATCGTCGCAATACTGGAAAATGACAGCAATAACACCAGTTTGAGTGTCAGATAAATTTAAAATACGAGATAATAAAACCGGGCCAAATTCGCTCACTGTGGCACGCAGGCGTACACCGTCTTGCTCTGAAAGCGTTAGGATTTCCACAGGAAACGATTTCGCTTCAAATGGCAAGCCTATTTTTTCATGGCGCTCATCAATTTTGGCATGACCAGGGCTAGGTTTAGCTAAGCCACTTAAGTCACCTTTAATGTCCATAAGCAACACGGGAATACCCTTATCACTTAAATTTTCAGCAAGAACTTGTAAGGATTTAGTCTTTCCTGTTCCGGTAGCACCAGCAATTAAACCATGCCGATTCATGGTTTTTAAAGGAATTTTTACATGGGCACCGGTGACCGTTTCACCATCCAACATGGCAGCACCAATAGGAATAAAATCACCTTTAGGGTTGTTGCCTTCGGTAATGTGGTTAAAAAAGTCCTCTTGCTTACTCATATATTTTAATTTGTGCTAAAAATACACGAAAAAGGAAGAAGAAAAAAATAAGACGTCTATTAGAAAAGTGAATTATTTTATTTTCTCAATGTAGATATTAGAAGTATTTGCACTCCTAAACACAGCGGGTGCCGTGTTACCACCTCTTACTGTTTGAACACTAATAGTTTGACCTGCGGAAATAAATAAAACTTCATTCAAATGTAATGAAGCTTCTCTATTATTGCTTAGAAATCTAATATAGCCTGTTGTTGCTATAGCGCCAGTTAACACACCATTGACAGCTATTTGGCTTTCAACAGACACACGTTGGTCCGTTGAGCCGCTTATACTTGGTACACGGTATGAAATGTTTGCTGCTATCCTGTACCTCCCAGTTGTATTTATGGTTAATGCGTTTCCTGAAATTGAATAGATAGAAGTATCATCATTCCAATGTAAATTTCCAAAAATGGGTATATTGGTAGAGGCCGCAGTGTTTAAATTGGTCGTAGTATTTGTGTTGCTATACTTTACCGAACTATTATGAGATATTTTACTCCAATCTGGAGCTAAAGCCGTACCAAAATTAAATTGAAATTCGTTCAAATCTGTATTATAGACTAGAAGTCCAATTGCTGGGTTTACAATGTTTCCAATCTCTATAGTGCTCAATCTTGGGATAAGCACACCTTTGTCGCTAGATTCAACATGTAAAATAGAGGAATCGTCTGGATTTGTAGTGCCTATACCTACTTGGGCGTAGCTTGAATAATAGGTGCAGCATAACAGCATGACTAAAATAGTGAACGTTTTCATGATAGAGGGATTGAGAGAGTGAGAACAATTTATATTGTTTTAATGATGCTAATTTACTAAAACGAAATCGGTTATCAAAATGGCTAGGTTATAAAGGAATATGTATCTTTGCAGCCTTAAGAAATGAGCCATGGATAATGGTTATACTTTCCAATAATTAATAGCGGTAAACGGTACCTAAATGGATTGGAAAACAGAAATACAAAGATGAAAAAAGAAATTCAAGATTTGGTTGATAAGGGTGTAATGTTGCCCTTAATGGAGGAGTTTTATACCATACAAGGGGAGGGTTTCCATAAAGGAACGGCAGCCTATTTTATTCGCGTGGGCGGATGCGATGTAGGATGCCATTGGTGTGATGTTAAGGAAAGCTGGAATGCAGATTTGCATCCTCCAACGGCGATAACGCAGATTGTGGAAAATGCCAAAAAATATAGTGATACGATTGTCATTACAGGCGGCGAGCCATTAACTTGGGATATGCAGCCTCTAACTACAAAATTAAAAGCTGAAGGCTTGCAAGTACATATTGAAACCTCTGGAGCCTATACATTAACGGGCATTTGGGACTGGATTTGTTTGTCACCTAAAAAAATGAAGTTGCCAACGCAAGCGGTTTATGATAAAGCGCATGAATTAAAAGTAATTGTTTATAATAAAGACGATTTTCGCTTCGCGGAAGAACAAGCTGCCAAGGTAAACAAAGATTGCATTTTATATTTGCAACCAGAGTGGAGCAAACGCGATAAAGTCGTGCCGGAAATTGTAGATTATGTGATGGCGAACCCCAAATGGAAAGTGTCGCTTCAAACGCATAAGTATTTGAATATCCCTTAATTAGTGCTCAGTCGCAGCATTCAGTTGCAGTATTCAGTCAAATTAATAAACATGTTCCTACAGTGTAAAACCATTGGAACATGTTTATAGTATCTAAAGACTACCGTCTAATTATTTCGTAAAAGGGACGGCCACTCTAACAGTTCCCCAACCTAAATGCATATCTACGCCATTTTCAGATTTCTCAAAGGCGATTGAAAAAGCTTCAAGAGATTCTTTGCCAGTTGAAACAGGAACAGATAGTCGTGCTACATCGTTGGCTTCTTTATAGTAATAAGAACCCCAAACATTTAAGTCTGTACTAACTATAGCAGTCCATTCTTTTTCTCCTGGAATGACATAAAACGTGTACATTCCAGCTTTAATGTTCGTGTTTCCTAATTTCATATCCTTATACAAGGTGAGTTCCGCAGCTTCGTTTGCTCCAGTTCGCCATACTTCACCATTCGGTGCAAGTTTGCTTAACGAGCGCTCTTTTAATTGCGGTCTACTATACACAATCTTGATTAGTTTATTGGATTCTTTGTAGCTGGTAGGAAATGCAGCGGCATCCATAGGGCTTTTGTCCATTTTCGCAAATGCTTGAGCGTCTATATTTGTGGATAATAACATGATAAATGCAAAAGCAAGTGTTGAAATACATGATGTTTTTTTCATAATAAGTTTTTGGTTTTTAAATTTGACTAAAGTTAAATGGAAATTCTCTTAAAGTTTTAATAAATGTCGTTTACAAGTGTTAAAGTTTAAAATTCTAGCCAACGCACCTCTTCTTGTCTAAGAATGATTAATAATTTATATAAAATTCATTTATTTTGTTATAAATTGAAATCATTTTATATAATTATGTTTTAAATATAAAAGGGTATCTGCATATTTGCATCATTAATTAGAATAAAAGAATTTAAAATATAGATTATGTGCGGAATTGTATGTGCTTTCGATTTGAAACAATCAGCTGAAGATTTAAGACCTCAAATATTAGAGATGTCTAAACGGATTCGTCATCGCGGACCAGATTGGAGTGGAATATATCATAATGAGAAGGCTATTATGGCACATGAGCGTTTGGCTATTGTAGACCCTGCGTCTGGAAAGCAGCCCCTATTTAGTGCCGATAAAAAATTAGTACTTGCGGCGAATGGCGAAATTTATAACCACAGGGAACTGCGCAAACAGTTTGAGGGTAAATACACGTTTCAAACGGAAAGTGATTGCGAAGTGATACTTGCTTTATACAAAGAAAAAGGAGCTGATTTTCTGGATGAGATGAACGGCATCTTTGGTTTTGCCATATATGATGCTGAAAAAGACACGTACTTTGTAGCGCGCGATCACATGGGGATCATTCCTTTATATATAGGTTGGGATGAAAACGGGACATTTTATGTTGCTTCAGAATTAAAAGCATTAGAAGGTGTTTGTACCAAAATACAGTTATTTCCTCCTGGGCACTACATGTCTAGTGCGGATGGCGAATTTGTGCAATGGTACAAAAGAGATTGGACAGATTATGAAGCAGTAAAGGACAATGAGACGAGTATTCAGGCCATCAAAGAAGCTTTGGAAGCGGCAGTACATAGACAGTTAATGAGCGATGTGCCTTATGGCGTATTGTTGTCAGGGGGTCTCGATTCTTCAGTAACATCAGCTATTGCTAAAAAATATGCAGAAAAACGAATAGAGTCAGACGATAAGCAAGCGGCTTGGTGGCCGCAATTACACTCTTTTTCAGTTGGATTGGAGGGGTCTCCAGATTTAGCTGCGGCTCAAAAAGTGGCCGACCATATTGGCACCATTCATCATGAAATCAAATTCACGATTCAAGAAGGTTTAGATGCCATACGTGATGTGGTCTATAACCTGGAAACCTATGATGTGACTACTATTAGAGCAAGCACACCTATGTACTTAATGGCACGGGTTATTAAATCTATGGGAATAAAAATGGTGTTATCAGGAGAAGGAGCCGATGAATTATTTGGTGGCTATCTGTATTTTCATAAAGCGCCAAATGCACGTGAATTCCATGAAGAAACAGTTCGAAAATTAGAAAAACTTCATATGTATGATTGTTTGCGTGCTAATAAAAGTTTAGCGGCATGGGGCATAGAAGGGCGCGTACCGTTTTTAGACAAGGAATTTATGGATGTTGCTATGCGTATCAACCCACAAGATAAAATGATTAACGGGGAGCGTATGGAAAAATGGGTCGTGCGAAAAGCATTTGAGGATATGTTGCCAGAAAGCGTAGCATGGAGACAAAAAGAACAATTTAGTGATGGTGTTGGGTATAGCTGGATTGACACATTAAAAGAAGTGGTTAATGAAGCCGTAACAGATGAACAATTAGCAAACGCCCAATTTAGATTCCCATTACAAACCCCGACTAGTAAAGAGGAGTTTTATTACCGTTCTATTTTTACAGAACACTTTCCTAGTGATGCCGCGGCATTATGTGTACCGCAAGAAGCCAGTGTGGCGTGTAGCACACAAATTGCTTTAGAGTGGGATGAGGCATTTAAAAACATGAATGATCCCTCTGGACGTGCAGTTGCCAATGTGCATGAAGATGCGTATTAAACTCAGATTTTTTTATTAAATAATCAAAGACCAACAATTTAGTTGGTCTTTTTTTTTTTTGAATACTTATTTTTAGAAAATCAACCAACCAAGTTTATAATTAAATTCTTCAGACGTATGCGTCAAAATCTAATTTTAGAAAAAAAACAGGTAAATACTTTAAATGTGCTATTTGTGAAATTGTACTAGTAGTTATTGGTATGAGATTTACAAGTAGATTAATTTTATTTAATACATATTTATGTATTTATCCAATTATATGTTGACCAGAAGTATAAAAATTGCAAAGCAGTGGGTGGACGAAGCTTATAAAAATTTGAATGATCCTTCAGGGCGATAAGTAGTAAGTATTTATGATTAAGCGTATTAGGCAAAATTAAAAGGCTTCAATTGCACATTCATCGTAAATATCTGCATTTTGTCGATAAAATACTTTATGTTTGTCATCGCCCTAAATAATTAAATAAAATGAATATTAAGATTAAGGATGCTTTCCTAGGAGTATTATTTTTTTTATTAACTTTTAGCTTGGCAGTTGCGCAAACTATTGTAAAAGGTACAGTTACAGATAATACCAATATGCCTTTGCCAGATGTTAATGTGAGCCTTAAAGGAACTTTTACAGGTACAACAACAGATTTTAATGGAAATTTTGTAATAGAATTACTATCTATTAAAGACGCTATTTTAATGTTTAGTAGTTTAGGCTTTAAAAACCAAGAGATCATAGTTAATGAGCCTTCGACTTTGTTAATTGTTATTCTAGAAACTGATATTAGTCAATTAGACGACATAATTATCACAGCAAACAGAACAACCCAATCCTCACAAAATGTAGCACAGAGTGTGAGTGTGTTAAGTTCAAAAACAATTCAAAGATCGGGTGCAAGGGAA
Organism: Changchengzhania lutea; assembly: GCF_006974145.1. NCBI lineage: Bacteria > Pseudomonadati > Bacteroidota > Flavobacteriia > Flavobacteriales > Flavobacteriaceae > Changchengzhania > Changchengzhania lutea. The sequence continues at coordinate 2,825,923 of NZ_CP039456.1, forward strand.
TTTAGGGATTATGCTTCTGGAATTCCGAATCTTTCTTTTGGTTCTCAAGGGGGTGATGGTGGCGGACGTTTTTCCAATGAAATTACAATTAGAGGTATAGCAGGCCATAATACGACTGCTCTGTATTTAAATGGTGCTCCTTTGCCAGAGAGGATCAATCCTAATCTTATTGACATATCAAGAATTGAGGTGCTTAAGGGACCGCAAGGCACTTTGTATGGCTCTGCTACTATGGGTGGTGCCATAAAAGTGATTTCCAATATACCTCAAACTGATAAAATATCTGGTTTTGCAGAAAGTGAAATAGCAACCGTAAAAGAAGGTGATGCAGATTATAACATTCAAGGTTTGTTAAACATTCCTATTACTAAAAATTTAGCCTTTAGAGGTTCTGGGTATTATAATTTTCAAAGCGGTATTTACGATAGGGTAGTTAATCAAGATATAGAATGGTTGAATAGTGATGCTGTTTTAACTGAAGATTTTTATGGCGATACCGAAGACTATTTTGGTAATCCATTTGCTATTGAAACAAACGGTTGTGAAGGCTGTTCGCGAGAGAATAAAGAAAACTTAGATGATAGATTCAATTATGGTTTTAATGCTAATCTTGGGTTTTATCCAACAGATGATCTGTCTATAATAGCGACTGTAATTCATCAAAAACTGAAAGGTGATGGTTATGATTTTGCCGAAAGTAATGTGGATTCTTTTATCCAAAACAGTAATACAGGTTTAGGTGAAAGTTTTAAAGACGGGTGGACAAATTATAGTTTACAAGCAGAATTAGAGACTAAATCAGGAACCTTCATTTCTAGCACCAACTTTTTAAATAGAGCTATTATTGAAACAGAAGATGCTTCAGATATAAATACGTATTATTGGATTGCCTATGATGACGACCCTGGCGTTGTACCTTTAGAATCAATTTGGGGTGCTACAACCGATAGAAGTATTGATACAGAATTATTTCAGCAAGAAATTCGTTTTAACTCGGATTTTGAAGGGAAATTCAATTTTTTAGCAGGAGTATTTTATAGCTCGAATACACAGTATTGGAATTATAAAGACGACAGTAAAGGTTTGGCAACCTATCTACTATCAGATAATGCATGGTATGAAGATGCGTACTGGGGTGAAACTGAAGCAGATTATGCGTATATTCTTAATAATAATGATTTACCCTGGTATGCCTATGATGGGGATTTCCATAATTCTGAATTTGCTTTATTTGGTCAATTTTATTACGACTTTACCGATACATTAAAATTTACATTGGGACTGCGCTATTTTAATGCTACGTCCGATCAAAGTACTAATGAGAATGGTGCAGATTTTGGGTTTGTAAATAAGTTTTTTAAAGCAAAATTTTCAGAAGATGGTGTAAATCCGAAATTCAACTTAACTTATAAAATAACTAAAGATAAGCTTGTTTATGCTACTGTAGCAAGAGGTTTTAGAATTGGGGATGCTAATGAGTCACTCCCTTTATTTGTTCTAGAAGAATTGGAAGCGCTTGATGGTGAGTATGTCAGAGAATATGATGCCGATTACCTTTGGAATTATGAATTAGGCTTTAAAAGTGCTTGGCTAAACGGTAAAATTATTGCCAATATTGCTTTGTTTTATAATAATTGGAATGACCTACAGCAATATAGATTATTGCCTTCTGGTTGGGGATATACAGCCAATGTTGGTTCTGCCCATACTGTTGGTTTGGAGTTGGATTTTAGAAAAAAAATATCTAAAAATTTTGAATTTGGTTTCGGATTAGGACTTCTTAGCCCAGAAATAGATGAAGGGAGTTTAGCACTAACAGCTTCTAAAGGAGATAAAATCCTTAATTCACCGAGTGTTACCGGTAATTTAAATGCAGAATACAATAAGGTTTTAAGTAATAACAATACCATTTACGCTACAGCAGGTCTGCAATATGTTGGTGAGCGTTTTGGAACGTATGAGCCAGAATTGGAACCAGAATTGATTTTTCCAGAATATACATTACTCAATGCCAGAGTAGGCTATGTGTTTTCAAATTTTGAAGTTGCTGTTTTTGGAAGAAACTTAACCAATAAGCAAGCCAATTTTGGAAACATACAATCCTTTGGGGCTATTCTACCAGGCAGACAACGTTACTCTACAAATAGACCGCTAACAATGGGTTTAAACTTAAAATATAAGTTTTAAATTTAATGTCACTCACAAATCTTTATTAGGCAAACGCACAAATTAAATGAGAGATATCATTTAATTTGTCCGTTTATATTACGCCTAATTTGTAATAGCTTTTCTATAAGAAAAGAGCAGTAAGATGTATAGTTGTAACTCTAATCAATAAAGCCGTTTTATTTACTCTAGTAAAGTTTAGTGGGTTTAAACTAGGCGTTTTTGTTTTGAGTCTCTATAGTGTTTTTTGCGAAAGCGTTGTGCGAGAGATGTAGTGTTTTAGAGGAATCGTTACCAGTAATCAAACAATATTTATTTCGTTTTTACGAGCTATCGATTATTTTTAAACATTAATTGAGGATTAATGCTCGACAATAAAACCAAGTTACTTTTTTTTAAAAGGTATTTAATACGTTACAGATAGTGTGGCTTGAAAAAAGTTACGACCAGAAAACTCTGTATTTTTTGTAGATGCATTATGAATATAACTTAAGCTAATAGGAAGGTTTAAATTATTAGAAAGTTTAAACGTTTTTATAGCGTCCAATCTTAAATTTATAAAAGAAAGTTTATCATAATCTGCATTAACATAGGCTTGGGCAGCATTATTAAAAAGAACACCAGCTGTAGGAGAGAGTTCGAAATTTTCAAAAAAATTATAGAATGTGTAGCTTAATTCAAGATATGTAGTGAAGTTTAGTTTTGGGTTTTCATCATTACCATCGTATCTGTAATCATTACCAGCAACATAAGTGCTTATTAGTCCGGAAAGTGGTAGATTTTTTTCTGTGAAATCAAAAGTGATACTTGCATCTAAAGTTTTTGCACTAGATTCGCCATAATAGAAATAATTATTATAAAAGTCTCCCTCGCTGTTATATTTAATTGGGGCGTAATAGTCGTCCAATCTCACTGTAAAGTACAGGGCAAACTCACACTTTTATTCCTAAGATCTTAATAAGATAGTTGTTATCGTAAGCCGCTTTTAGCCTTTTTCCTTTTAGTCCTTGCTTGGTTTGTTTATCTTTTCTTAGCAAGTTTAGTGCAATTTTGCTTAGTATAGAGAAATTTTGGGCAGCATTACCAGCTCTTTTTCTTGAGGCGTCTTCAGAGAAAGCCACATCGAGTACCCAATGTAGTTTGTTTTCAATTCCCCAATGTAAGCGTATCATTTTCTGTAGTGCTTTTGCATCTGTTTTCACACTTGATATATAATATCTTGTAGCTGTTTCTGTTGGCTTGTCGGAGTTTTTAAATTCTCTAATACTTTCTACTTTTACTATACTTTCCAGCCCTGTCCATTTATCTTGGTCTTCAATAAATTTAAAGTCATTGATAACACTACATTTTCGTGTTTCTATCCTGCCGTGTCCCAGATCTTCATCGGTATGGCTATCTATAGTCTTGCCAAAGCGAAATTCGTCTAGAATATCTTGATGCAATTGCTTTTGGTTTTCTTTTACAGCTAAGATGTAATCTGCTTCTTGTTTAATAATAGTTTCTGCAATAGCCTTTTGACAGCCCATGGCATCAATGGTAACTACACATCCTTTTACAGTAATTAGTTCCAGTAGTTTTGGTATGGCCGTAATTTCATTGGATTTTTCAGAAACCTTGACCTGTCCTAAAACCATATTGTTTTTGCTTGCCCAAGCACTTACCATGTGAAAAGGGGATTTCTTACCATTAGATTTAGCACCTCTCAAGGTTTTACCATCAATGGGAATAACCTCGCCAGCCGTTATATCAATCAAATTAGAGACCCAATCTATAAAACAGGTTTCAAATTGTTCTGAATCAATGGAAGAGAACACTCGGTTAAAGGTGTCATCAGAGGGCGTACCATTTGGCAAATCAAGAAATGAACGCAAAAAATCTACTTTTGCTTTGGCATAAGTTTCCATATCTTTCCATGAATCTGCCGCACAAATCACACTAATTATACCAATAAGAAGGATGTCTTCTAAGTTATGAAGCTTGTTTATATCGCTTCTAGGATCGTTTATCTTACTGAATATAGACTTGAATTTGTTCATTGTTTTTAAAACACTTAAATTATTGATTATCAGTATAATATACAATAATTTAAAATGAAAAACAACAGCTATCTAACTAAATATCAGATAATTAAGTGTGTTTTTAAGTAAACAAAATGGCTGAAAAAAGTGTGAGTTTGCCCTGACTGTAAAGTAATTATTAATAGTATAGATTAAAGAGAGTGTTATTTCATTATAGCCTCTTAAACCGTATTGGTTATGCAAGAATACATTCTTTCTAAAATTAGTGGTTGCCCAAGCTCCAATAGTAAATTTATCAGAAATTGAATATTCTAAATAGGGTTGGATAGCAAAAAAATCACCACCATAAGCTTGACCACGCCATATATAACGATTTGTGAAATCTACACTAAAAAAGAGTCTCTTTTCTGATTTAATAGCGACTGAGCTCTTAGAAACAGAGTCTGTTAGAACAAGTTTTGCTTTTGTAACAGCAGAGCCTACAACTCCAATTGTATTTTGAGCTTTTATAATTTGTGTTACTACTAGCAATAATGATATAAAAATAAATTTCATTATAAAGTTCTAAAATATTTAATGGTTAGGCTAAAAATATGTAAGGCTTAATTTATACTTACAGCATGTAATTATTGATAATCAAGTTTTGCTAACACCCTATCAATAGATCTATATAGTTTTATTTTATCTAATGGCTTGGTCACGCAGTCTGCAAAACCCTCTTCAAAAATTTTATTTTTATCCTGTTCAGAAGAAAAGGCTGTATGCGCTATAATTGGAAGATCTGGTCTAAAAGTTTTTATAATTCTGTTTGCCTCTATACCTGTCATAAAAGGCATTTTTATGTCCATCAGTACAAGGTCAATAGCATCGTTTTCCTTACAAATATCTACAGCTTCTTGTCCGTTTTTTGCTCTTATTACAGTGTAGTTTTTTAAACTTAAGATTTGTTTAGATAGCATAAAATTTATATTGTCATCTTCGGCAACGAGTACTGTTAAATGTTCTTCGTAGTTTTTAGCATTTTCTAAAGACCTGTCGGTTATATTAATTTTTGATTCTTTTTTTAAATTAAGTGGTATTGTAAATCTAAAAGTGGTCCCAATATCTTTTTTTGATTGGACCCATATGCTACCTTCGAGCATTTCAACATAAGCTTTTGAAATTGACAATCCCAGCCCTAAGCCTATCAGATTCATGTTTTCATTTGTTTGTATTTTGTGAAATCTGCTAAAAATATGGTTTAAGTCTTTCTCATCAATACCGGTACCCGTATCTGAGATAAAAAACTCAATAAGACCAGAATTGTAATTTATAGTATAGCCAAAATTCACACTTCCTTTGTCGGTAAATTTAATGGCGTTATTAAGTAGATTGATTATGATTTGCCTTAATTTAGTTTCGTCACTTATGAGTTTTGATTCTGGACCGTTATCAGGTATTAAAAGCACAATGTCTAGTGGAGCGTTATCTGGGACTATAACAGAAATAGTTTCTTTAATGTGGGACATAAACTCATTTAAAGAAAAGGCAGAGTAATTTGGTTTTACCTGTTTTGTGTCTATTTGAGACATTTTAACCAAATCATCTATGATATGGACTAGATTTTTACCACTTCGTTTTACAATGTTAATATATTTGAATTTTTCTTCACTTGGTAAATTGTTGTCGTCCAACAAATCAGTAAAGCCAATAATAGCATTCATTGGCGTTCTTATCTCGTGAGATAAATTGGTAAGGAAAGATGATTTTAACTTATCGCTTTCTTCAGCTTTTTCTTTTGCCGCTATTAGCTCTATTTTTTGTATATCATTGTCTAAGAATAAATTACCTATGTGGCCAAACTCACCAGAATGTTTTCTTAGTTTATTCATGTCACTACGCTGGCCTTCTTCTAAGACCTTTGTTGTAAGGTATAAAGGTAGATAGATGTATTTTTTTAAAAAAACGGTAATTATCAATAATGCTAATAAAAAAAATGCCACAATAATTTTTATGATTTCTTTTGACATTTCAAAATTTAATTCGAAAGGTCTTTTAAATACTAGCGTTTCTATCGTATTGCCTTTAAAGTCTATTAAGGGCACCATACTAGTTACATCATTTTTATTGGATATGGGTGTTTGAATACTATCCATTATCTCTAGATTAGAACTACTAATCTCTTTCAATCTCTTAAAGTGTTCTTCATCTAAATAATTAGCCATAATAAACACGCCACTGGGTTTGGTAAATTTTCTTTGAGGATCATTTGTTGGATGGATTGTAGCAGCATATATTTCTAATAAACCAATATCCGATTGATAATAAAAATGGGTTAATCTTTCTTTAATAATGTAAGGAAAAAAGTCCTGTGAGAGACTTATTTTATGACTAAAACCTTCTGTGTATTGATCCGCAATTAAATTTTGTTCCATATCGTAAGTAGCAACATAATCTATGTTGTAGGATGCTGTCATAGTGCCTACATTTGGACCATACCAATCGTCTTGAATTTCTGACCCGCTTTTTCTTCTTTTAATAAAGTCTACATGCTCGTCCCAATAGGTTAGGTCATCCACAGTGTTTTTATAAGGCTCAGACTTAAGTTCTAACAGGAGGTTTATTTCTTTTGAGAATTGGATATTAGAGGATTTATATACCATTTCTTCTTCATATAAGGTATAATAATAAAGATAGCCAAATAGACCTAGCATAGAAATGCTAGCTACAAATAACATAAGAATCACTTTTCCATAAGTGGTTTTTAAAGGGCTTGTCATGCGGTTTTAGGTCAAATTCTTTAATTTTTTAATATTAAAAATTAATTAGGGATTTTGCAACTTATGAAAAAATTACTTGAAATGTATACTTAATCGGATTTTTTTTACAATTCAACGATAAAATTGTCGTTTAAACGATGTATTGAATCTTTTTTTGAATTAATAGATTGCCAATAATCGATTATAGTTGTTAAAATAGCATCGATAGACAATTTGGTATAGATAACTCAAAATAATGATTATTTTCATTATTACTTAACCTTAAGAGGTCTCAAAATATGAGTTTATAGCGCTTTTGTGATATTGTGATTTTTTTACTGAATGAAATAAAAGTGAAATCCATTTTAAGATGCTTTTCAGTCATTTTAAGCCACTTTTACGTAATTAACAAATGTTGATAATTATCAGGTTCAATCGATGAAATGCTTTTAAAATGCGTTCTTAATTCGTATATTTGTTCGTATTCAAACGGATGCTAGATAGCATCTTTTTTTATGTCATAAATAATTAAAGAACAGATCATAAATAATAGAAATATGAGTGAAAAAAAAGAAGAATTTAACAAGCATAATTATTCGGCCGATAGTATTCAAGCTTTAGAAGGTATGGAACACGTACGTATGCGTCCATCCATGTATATTGGCGATGTTGGTACGCGCGGATTGCACCATTTGGTGTATGAAGTAGTAGACAACTCTATTGATGAAGCATTGGCGGGCCATTGCGATAACATTACTGTTACCATAAATGAAGATAACTCCATTACTACAGAAGATGATGGGCGTGGGATTCCAGTAGATTTACACAAAAAAGAAGGTGTTTCTGCGCTAGAGGTCGTCATGACTAAAATTGGTGCAGGTGGTAAGTTTGATAAAGACTCATATAAAGTATCTGGTGGTTTGCACGGTGTGGGAGTGAGTTGTGTGAATGCCCTGTCGGAACATTTAAGAGCGACCGTTTATAGAGACGGCAAAGTATATGAGCAAGAATATGAGCGTGGAAAATCCTTATATCCAGTAAAACAGATTGGTGAGACCGATAAGCGAGGTACAACCGTAACGTTTAAACCAGATTCTACCATATTCACACTAACTTTAGAGTACAGTTATGATACTTTGGCGAGTAGATTGCGGGAGTTGGCTTATTTAAATAAAGGAATAACCATTCACTTAATTGATAGACGAAGTAAAAAAGAAGATGGTGAATTTGAAGGTGAAACATTTCATTCTACGGAAGGTTTAAAAGAATTTATCCGGTATTTAGATGCCACACGTGAGCCTTTAATGAAAGATGTCATTGCTTTTGAAGGTGAGAAAAACGGCGTCCCTGTTGAGGTCGCCATGATCTACAATACCTCGTATGCCGAAAATTTACACTCCTATGTAAATAATATCAATACCCATGAAGGTGGAACACATTTGTCTGGGTTCCGTCGTGGTTTAACACATACCTTAAAAAAGTATGCAGATGAATCGGGATTACTTAAAAATTTAAAATTCGATATTGCTGGAGATGATTTCCGTGAAGGTTTAACAGCCATCATTTCCGTAAAAGTTCAAGAACCTCAATTTGAAGGTCAGACGAAAACAAAACTTGGTAATAGAGAGGTGTCTGCTTCCGTAAGTCAGGCCGTTTCAGAAATGTTAACCGATTACTTAGAAGAACATCCAGACGATGCTAAAATCATTGTTCAAAAAGTAATACTTGCAGCCCAAGCGCGTCATGCCGCTCAAAAGGCCCGTGATATGGTACAGCGTAAAACGGTCATGAGTATTGGTGGTTTGCCTGGGAAACTTTCAGATTGCTCCGAACAAGATCCTACAAAATGTGAAGTATTCCTTGTTGAGGGAGATTCGGCAGGTGGAACTGCAAAGCAAGGTCGTGACAGAGCGTTTCAAGCCATTTTGCCGCTTCGTGGAAAAATCTTGAATGTCGAGAAAGCCATGGTACACAAGGTTTTTGAAAATGAAGAAATAAAAAACATCTTCACAGCGCTTGGAGTAACTATTGGAACTGAAGAAGATAGTAAAGCATTAAACCTGTCTAAGTTACGATACCATAAGGTGGTCATCATGTGTGATGCCGATATTGATGGTAGTCATATTGCGACCTTAATCTTGACATTCTTCTTTAGATATATGAAAGAGTTGATCGAGAACGGACATATTTATATTGCAACGCCGCCGCTTTATCTAGTAAAACGAGGTGCAAAAAAACAATATGCTTGGTCTGATAAGGAGCGTGATGATATCGTTGCAGAATTTGGTGACGGATCAAAAATTCAGCGTTACAAGGGTCTGGGGGAAATGAATGCCTCTCAATTATGGGATACCACTATGAATCCTGAATTTAGAACCATGCGTTTAGTACAAATTGAAAATGGTACGGAAGCTGATAGAATTTTTTCTATGTTGATGGGTGATGAAGTGCCACCAAGAAGGGCGTTTATTGAAAAGAATGCCATTTATGCCAATATTGATGCCTAAATAAGGTAGTTACTATAAATTTTAAAGCCCCTAATATGAATTGTTAGGGGCTTTTTTTGACATCAAATCACGGTGAAAGGTAATTTTTATCGTTAAAAAGTTGTTTCGTGTGATTTTTTTTATATTTTTGCTTTTCCTTAAATCAATGAAAATGAAAAAAATCACATTCAGTTTATTCGTATTTCTAACAGTATTCACGTCAAAAGCTCAAAATGATTTAGACGCACTTCTTGCCGCTGGTGTAGATGATGCGGAACGTTTCGCCAATGACTATTTAATGCCAGGAACAAACGGGCTCATGTATAGTATGAATGCCAACTGGTTTAATACGGCCGATGCGAAACCGCTTGGAGGTTTTGAAATATCGGTCATTGTTAATGCGGCGTCCGTTAAAGATGAACACAAATCTTTTGAAATGAACACAGATTTGTATAACAATGTGACGTTCGTTAATGATCCAAGCTCACAAAGTGTTGCTACCGCATTAGGAGATAACGACCCAAGTGTTATGGTTGAGCTTACCTATGATGATCCTATTTTTGGCAGTCAAACAGAACAGATCGAATTACCAACAGGTATTGGTTCAGGAAATGTAAATCTATTGCCCACTGCTTTTATACAGGCCGGTGTCGGGCTTTTTAAAGGTACAGAGGTTAAAGTACGCTTTGTGCCTAAAATTAAAACAGACGATGTGTCCTTAAGTATGTATGGTGGTGCTTTACAGCATGAATTCACCAAATGGTTACCAGCAGATAAACTATTGCCAATAGCTATATCTGGTTTAGTGGCCTATACGCATTTAGATGGGTCTTATGATTTAACCAATTCATCAAATATTGAAGGCGAGAATCAACGTGTAGAAAATAAAACGAGCACCTGGTTGTTCCAATTGATAGCCTCAACAAAATTACCGGTCATTAATTTTTATGGTGGTTTAGGTTATATTAAAGGCACATCAGAATCAGATTTATTAGGGACTTACAAGGTTTCAAATGGGCTTGTTACATCAGATGATATTGTAAACCCATTTTCTGTATCGAGTGAAGTCTCAGGAGTTCGAGGTACTATAGGAACCAAACTAAAACTTGGCTTTTTCAGATTAAACGCCGAATACCATTTAGCCGAATTTGATGCCTTCTCTCTTGGTGTAAACTTTGGTTTCAGATAATAAAAAAAATAGTGATTTAGTTTTATTTATGTTAGTGTATTAGTTTTAAAAAGTGTAAGATTTAATCTTACACTTTTTTCATTTTCATCGTATTTATTCGTAATTTTGATAATCTTAAATCAACACAAATTAAATACAAAAATTATGAAGATTACAGTAGTTGGAGCAGGAGCAGTAGGTGCTAGTTGCGCGGAATATATTGCCATTAAAAACTTTGCTTCCGAGGTCGTTTTACTTGATATTAAAGAAGGCTATGCAGAAGGAAAAGCCATGGATTTAATGCAAACGGCATCATTAAATGGTTTTGATACAAAAATCACCGGAATTACTAACGATTATAGTAAAACTGCCGATAGTGATATTTGTGTAATCACTTCAGGGATTCCCCGTAAACCAGGGATGACACGTGAAGAACTGATTGGTATCAATGCAGGCATTGTTAAATCGGTGTCGTCAAGTTTAATCCAACATTCTCCAAACACAATAATTATCGTAGTAAGCAACCCGATGGATACCATGACCTATTTGGTTCATAAAACAACAAGTCTACCTAAAAGTAGAATAATAGGCATGGGTGGTGCTTTAGATTCGGCACGTTTCAAATACAGATTGGCGGAAGCTTTAGGTGCCCCAATAAGTGATGTTGATGGTATGGTTATTGGCGGACATAGTGATACAGGTATGGTGCCATTAACAGCTCATGCGACTAGAAACAGTGTAAAAGTTTCTGAATTTTTAAGTGAAGCACGCTTAGAGCAAGTAAAAGAAGATACGAAAGTGGGTGGTGCAACCCTTACAAAACTTTTAGGAACCTCTGCTTGGTATGCGCCAGGAGCTGCGGTAAGCGGTTTGGTTCAAGCCATTGCCTGCGATCAAAAGAAATTATTTCCTTGTTCAACCTTATTAGAGGGCGAATATGGTTTAAATGATTTATGTATTGGTGTTCCTGTTGTTTTAGGTAAAAACGGAATAGAAAGCATCGTAAACATAGAATTAAGTGACGCTGAAAAAGCACATATGAAATCAAGTGCAGAAGGGGTTAAAAAGACTAATGGATTATTAGAATTATAGCTTTTTAACCTCTCCTCTTGCATCCGACGAGTGTAACGAGAGGAATACACAGGGTCGGAACTGCTTTTTCGCAGTTCCGGGTGAGGTAAAATACAAAAATTCGGTTTTTGGCCCAAAGGCCAAAATGATCCCAATAACTATCGGGAGACGAAATACCTCTATAGCTCTGCCTCGAGGATAATCGGTTTCAAGAATTTTTTTATTTGAGGCGAAAATTACTCATTTTGTGACCAGTTGAAGGTTTTTTTGAGTTGCATGGCATCGCTACGGAACGAAAAAAAAGACAAAGAATGGGTGCGAAAGGGCAATTTTTTAGCGAATTGAAAAAGTTTAAACGAGTTCTTATATAAAGACTGTAGAAATACAGTCTTTATTTTTTATATTTGGCGCATGAATTCGAGATGGTGCATTAGTACTTTAATAGTCATTCTTACCTTGTTTGGTGTTGTTTGTCAACAGCAAATGTCAGCGCCAAATCAAGAAATTATACTTCAGTTTACAGATGCCGAAGTGACATCTGATGAGGCTCAAACTACGTTTGCCATTGTTAAACAACAATTGCGAGATTTAGGAGCAGATAATATACAAGTTACAAAGCAACCAAACGGTAGTTTAAAAATCACGTACTATAGTGATACCGATGTAGCAAGTATTAAAAAAATATTCTCGAAGGATTTAAATGTATCTCTTGATTACAATTCAAATACGCCTAATAAAGAACGACATCAAGCACCTTCAGATAATGAGGTTGCTAGCTATAATTTGGATGTTTACGAAATTCAAGATGGCAACAATACGCTTTGGGGTTCAGACGGGAAATATGTTTTAGAACCTAAGCTTAAAACAGACCAATTTTTCAATCCGAATATCTTAATATCTGTTGATGATATTGAAGATATTAGCAAAAATAAAATTACTTCAGTAGCCTTTAAAGTTCGTGAACAGGTTACCATTTCTATAGGTGATATTCTACATAAGATACCCGAAGTAAGAGCGGGTCCAGTATGCTAAGGAAATCATTCTTTAAGTATTATTTTTCTTAATACGAGCACAACTCGAAATAGAAAAATTGATATGATCCACTACCCAAATAGTACTATTATTACCTTATTATAAAACAAATCATTGTCAGTTCATACGGTAAATTATATATTTGCTCGTTTTAAAAAAATTGACCACAAATAAATTATTTCATGCAAAACAAAGGATTAGTAAAGTTATTTGCACTCTTGTTTGGTTTGGTAAGTATATACCAATTATCATTCACGTTCAAAGCAAATCAAATTGAAGGCGATGCAGAAGAAATCGCTATAAATAAAATACCCGATACAGAAGAAGGGTACCGCGCTAAGCGAAGTGCCGAAGAAGCAGATTATCTAGAATCTGTAGCAACAGACACCGTTTACAACATCGGGATTGCAAAATTCACTTATAATGATGTGAAAGCTAAGGCGATGAATCTTGGTCTAGACCTTAAAGGCGGTATCAACGTGATTCTTCAAGTTTCGGTTAAGGACATACTGAAAGGTTTAGCCAATAATACTACAGACCCAGTATTTAACAAAGCACTTGAAGACGCTTCAGAACTTCAAAAGAACAGTCAGAACACCTATTTAGAGGATTTCTTTGTTGCTTTCGATGCCATTAAGGGAGACACCAAATTGGCCTCACCAGATATTTTTTACACCAAAGCATTGGATGGAGAGATAGACGGATCTATGGATGATGAAGAGGTTAAGGATATTATTGAAACTAAAATAGATGAATCTATCGTGTCGGCGTTTGAAGTATTGCGCAAGCGTATTGATGAGTTTGGAGTAACGTCACCTAACATTCAACGTTTAGGAAACTCTGGTCGAATCCTAGTAGAGTTGCCAGGGGTTAAAGATGTTGAGCGTGCTACGGGACTGTTACAGAGTACGGCACAGTTAGAGTTTTGGGAAGCTTTTAAAGGGGAACAGTTTTTTCCGTTTTTAGCACAGGCCAATGAAGTATTAAAAGATGTTGTTGATGTGGATGCTACAACTGAAGATGAGGCGGAAAGTCAGGATGAAGAAGATTCTCAGATTGATGAGTTACTTGGTGAAGCCGAAACAGATTCGACTGCTGTTGCCGCTGTAAATCCATTATTCGATTTAATTAGAGGACAAGGGTATCAAGGTGGCCCAATTATAGCACAGTTCGAAATAAAGGATAAGGAAACGGTCGAAGAATATTTAAACACGCCAGAAGTGAGAGCCTTGTTGTCTGCAGAACAACGTTACGTAAAATTTGTTTTCGGAAAACCGAAAAAAGATAGTGAGATAGTCGATTTATATGCCTTAAAAGGGAACAGGGAGAATACGCCACAATTAAGTGGTGCCGTGGTTACAGATGCCAGAAACCAATTTGGACCTACAGGAAAATCAGAAGTGTCTATGCAAATGAATGCAAAGGGCGCTAAGATTTGGGAAGAAATGACAGGGAAAGCCTTTACCGAAGGAAGTCAAATAGCCATTGTTCTTGATGACGTTGTATATTCTGCGCCAGGCGTTACTACCGGGCCAATTGCAGGCGGTAGCTCATCTATTTCTGGAGATTTTACGCTTAATGAAGCGGTAGATTTAGCAAACGTTTTACGTGCGGGTAAATTACCGGCATCGGCAGATATTATTCAAAGTGAAGTGGTTGGACCATCTTTAGGTCAAGAAGCTATCGATAGTGGTACAAATTCATTTTTAATAGCATTGGCATTGGTATTGATCTGGATGATATTTTATTATGGTAAGGCAGGTGTTTTTGCAGATATTGCGATGTTATTGAATATTTTATTAATCTTCGGAATATTATCAGGCTTAGGCGCTGTACTTACATTGCCCGGTATTGCGGGAATTGTATTAACCATTGGTATGTCGGTGGATGCTAACGTCCTTATTTTTGAACGTATTCGAGAAGAATTGACCAAAGGTAAAGGGCAGAAGGAGGCCATACAGGATGGATTCAGCAATGCGCTATCTTCTATTTTAGATGCGAATATCACTACCGGTTTAACAGCTTTAATCTTATTTATTTTTGGTACAGGACCTATTAAAGGGTTTGCAACAACTTTATTAATTGGTATTGGTACGTCTTTATTTACAGCGATATTCATTACAAGATTGTTGGTAGACTGGTATGCAAACCGTGGTGGAAAATTAGATTTCTCTACACTAATGACAAAAAATCTGTTTAGAAATATTAACATCGAATTTTTAAAGAAACGTAAATTAGCTTTTATCATTTCAGGAGCTTTTATTCTTGTAAGTTTAGGATCATTATTTACAAATAGTTTAGACCAAGGGGTCGATTTTGTTGGAGGTAGAACGTATCAAGTACGTTTTGCACAAGATGTGAGCCCTTCTGAAATTTCAGCAACATTGTCTGATGCTTTTGGTAGTGCAGATGCGAAAACTTTTGGTGATGCGAATCAACTTAAAATTACAACGAAGTACAAGGTTAACGAAACGGGTGCTGAAGTAGATGAAGAGATAAGAACTTCACTTTTCAATGCATTACAGCCACATTTAGAAGGTATGACTTATGATGAATTCATAAGTGATTCCGATACTAAGACGGTTGGATTGATGAAGTATTACAAAGTGAGTCCAACAATTGCAGATGATATTAAACAAGCTTCGTTTTGGGCCATTTTAGGATCTTTAATTGTGGTATTCCTGTATATCTTATTCCGTTTTAAAAGATGGCAATACTCATTGGGTGCTGTTGCGGCGGTGTTCCATGATGTACTAATTGTTTTAGGAGTATTCTCTTTGACCTATAAGTTCATGCCGTTTAGTATGGAAATAGATCAAGCTTTTATTGCAGCGATCTTAACCGTGATCGGGTATTCATTAAATGATACCGTGGTTGTATTCGATAGAATTCGTGAATTCTTTAATGAACATACTAGTTGGGATTTTGATAAAGTGGTGAATGTATCCTTGAGCAGCACATTAAGCAGAACCTTAAACACCTCTTTAACAACCTTAGTGGTATTATTAGCCATCTTTATTTTTGGTGGTGATTCTATACGTGGCTTCATGTTTGCTTTAATTGTTGGTGTGATTGTAGGTACGTACTCATCTTTATTTATAGCAACACCAATCATGTATGATACGGTGCAAAAATTAGAAGATAAAAAGAAGAAAAAAGACTAACTCAAATTTTTTTCTAATGAGAGCCTATCGCCATTTTGGTTGATAGGCTTTTTTTGTTTTAAATCACAAAAACTTTGTAAATTAAAAAAGATCCATTATCATGCTTATGTGTTTCTAGGCACAGTGCTTCTCTTTATAGAGAGCATTTTCTTATAGGTTAAATTTAATTATTCGTTGCGTTTATGTTGATTTGATTGAGGATTAAAAACTATATTATTAAAGAGTTTTATGTATTCTTCTTTTGAGAATATTTACTAAAAACAATAAATAAAATACCACACAATAACCAAGCAGGAAGTGTTACAAAAGATAAAAATACATCAAATTGCAATGAAATAAAATAGAACAGTCCAAAGCTAATAGCCCAAGCCCAAAACACAGATTTGTTAAAGGAAAGCTTCTTCACTTCGGCATAATTTTTAACAATACCTGCTTTTTTATGAAAGAAATGCTCAAAGACAATGATGGCTCCAAAAGGAGCTAAAATAAATCCATAAAGCGCAACAAAACCTAAAAGTTTCATAGCAAAGGCAGGAAATAAACCAGCAATGGTTGCTACCGTCCCGGCTAAAATAGTCACTTTTGCAGTCGATAATTTTGGCAAAATTGCTTGAAATGCCAAACCAGCTCTATAAATAGTAGGGTTTGCAGTTGTCCAACCAGCTAATACCACAGCGATAATTCCAAAAATACCTATCGCATTATTTGCGAGAGGCCCAGGAGCTACCGGAGGGGCGTCGCCATTGCTTAGAAAAGCTTGTGCCTCTGGAGATTTTAAATACACAGCATATAACAAGGCTGCGGCAATCCACGCCATATAATGGCCCACATACATGCCTGCAGCAGTTGTCCAACCAGCTTTTGCTTTTTTAGCAAAACGAAAAACAGATAAATCAGACATCCCAACATGCATCGCACCATTGGCAAACCAAGACCAAATAACAACATGCCAAAAAGTGAATTTTGTTTGCCCAGGAAACGGCTCAGAACCTTCGCCCCATATATTCCAAAAATCAGAGAAACTAGTAACGTTTAATTGATTTAAAGCGACAATACCACAAGCTATAAAAGCCACCACAATAAATGGGGACATCCAGTTAGCAGCTTTTGTTACGGTGTCATAACCACGAGCAGCAATAATAGATATCACAGCACCAATTAAAATGACAATAATAACCCATGTTAAGCTATTGGGCATGGTGTCTGTTAATTTTGGCATGGCCATATCAAATGGAATACCTACGGCGGTAGCAGAAACCGTTATCATCGCGCCGGCAAGAAAGCAAAATAAAATGCCGTTGGCCAGATTGTAACCCGTGACCAACTTTTTGCCACAAATTTTTTCCAATTGAAAATATAGAGTGAGTCTGTTTTTTACAGCGATTTCAGCTGTTAAAAAACGCCAGCTCAAAACAGCTAGAAGATTTCCAATTAATAGACCAACAATAAGATCAAAAGCGCTAACCCCTGCTGTTAAAAACAACGGGCCAATCATAAACTCGGTTCCAGCAGCATGTTCGCCGGCATACATGCCTATAAAACTTTTCCAACCCTTAAGTTTTGATTGGGGAACAGGAGTTCTTTCAAACTCCCCACCTGCAATGTCTTCAATTATATCTTCTTCAATACTTACTTGGCTCATATAGTCTGGTTTTATCTAGATATTCGTAGCTTATAAAAATTATTTTATTAAATGGTATGGAAAATCCGAGGTGTTTTCACAACAAATTTGTTCCATAACTTGTTGTAATTCTGTCTTTAATAAAGATATCGTATGGTTGCCACCTTTTTTGCCAAGTGCTGAAACACCATACATAAAAGAACGTCCCATAAAAGTGAATTTAGCACCACTGGCCATAGCTCTTGCAACATCAGGACCTGAACGGATACCGCTATCCATCATCACTTCTATTTGGTCACCATATTTTTCGGCAATGGTTGGTAATGGCTTAATAGTGGATTGTCCTGCATCTAATTGACGGCCGCCATGGTTGGAAACAATAATACCATCAATCCCAAGTCTGATAGCTTCTTCTGCATCATATTCTGAGGCTACGCCTTTTAAAACCAATTTACCTTTCCACATATCGCGAATGGGCTTTATTTTTTCTTCATTTAATCTACCGCTAAAGGTTTGATCCATAAACTTACCTAGTTGTTTTAAATCTAATCCTTTAGGCATGTATGGTTTCAAAACCTCAAAACTTGGTATACCATGCTTTAGCGTTTGTAAACTCCAATGTGGTCTGCCAAATGCTTGTAAAATATTAGTTAAGTTCATTTTAGGAGGCATGGCCAATCCGTTTCTAATATCTCTGGGTCGGAAACCAAACGTAGGAACATCGCAAAGAATAACCAAAACTGGACATTCCGCAGCCTGTGCCCGTTTAATAATATCATCTCTTAATCTATCCTCTGTTGGATGATAAAGCTGAAACCAGGCTTTTCCTTCTGTAAGTTCACCCGCTCGTTCTATACTTGTGGTAGTAACCGTACTTAGAACAAACGGAATATTATGCTCAAAAGCGGCTTTAGCTAAAATTTCTGGTGAATTGGGCCAAATAAGCCCTTGCAGCCCAACGGGTGCTATGCCAAAGGGCGCATCATATTCTATACCAAATAATTTGGTTTTTAGCGAAGAACCATGGTGATCCCGAAGATAATTGGGTTTCAATTGAACTTCTCTAAGTTCCGATGTATTACGATGTAAATTAACGTCTTCATTACAACCACCATCCAAATATTCAAAGGCAAATTTTGGAATTTTTTTTTGAGCTTTGGTTCTTAAATCATTAATAGACGGGTAACGAGTATCGAATTTTAATTTCATAATGTTATTTAATTATAAAAGGGACATGTTTTTTGAGTGCATAATTTTGTTTTAAAAATTTTGAGTTTAATTTATTGTCTGAGATTGAAATGGCTGCCCCCAAAGCAGAACCTAGCGACGCATCTGTGGTACTTAGTTTTTTATCCCTAAAATAGTGTGATAAGAGTTTAATGTAAATATCGTTATTGCTAAAGCCACCGTCTATATATATTCTTTCGATATTGTTTTTCCCTAATGCTTTTTTTATACATTTAATTTGAAGAAGGACCAGCTCTGTCATTAATTGATGGTACGCATGTTCATATTTTTGATAGGACATTTGGGTTTTCTCTGGCATGTCTTCATCCGTGATACTTTCCCATTTGTAATAATGTTTAAAATCTTGAATGATTTCAAAATAAGTGTCAAAATCAAATTTGACCGAACGGTGATAGTCATCACTTACACCAAAATGCCTATCGAGTTTGGCAACTTGAATTTTATATTCATTACCTAAAAAAACACGTGTCGCCTTAACAGGTTTTCCGTTAATGCGCATGTAATTAATGGCACTGTTATCATCTGCTTCTGTAGCGATAGGGTTTTCAGTAAAGGGGTTAAAAACAATACTCCAAGTTCCTGTAGATACTAAAATAAATTTTTTCTTGATACTTTTTACATAAGGTAACAAAGCCGCTGAACTATCATGAATACCTACACCGATTTTAATACGTTTTCCATTATAATTCATATTTATGCTTGTTTCTGTAGAAACAATGGGTGGTAGGATTTTGTTAATATTTTCAGTGTAGACCCATTCATGATAATCTTTCTTCCCATAATCCCATAGGGCCGTGTGGCAACCAATACTTGTGTATTCACTTAACGGAATACCTGAGAAAATATAAGTAAGATACTGTGGCAGGTGTAGTGAATATTTGATTTTTTTAAAAACCTCTGGTTTAGTATATTTTAACCAATATAATTGAATACCAGAATTTAACATGCTTAAATCTGCACATCCTGTTTTTTTAAGGAATTCTTTTCTTGGACCATATTTTTCAAAGAAATCATCAACCAAATTTTGGTCAACAGGTTTTGTGTAATTATATAAGGGTGTTATAGGTTTTCCATATTCGTCTATATGCACAAAACTCGCTCCATAAGTAGAAAAATTTATGGCTTTTACATGATATTCTTTTGCTTCTAAAATTCGATGAAAAACCTCTTTGAGCCATGATTGTAAAGCGGGTAGGTTTTCGGTTGGAAATCCGTCTTCATCAGTGATTTCATCAAAATGAATGTATTCTTTATGGACTTCCTTGAAATCTTCATCAAAGAGAAAAAACTTTTTATTGGTTTTTCCAATATCGAAAACGGCCGTTACTTTTTGTTGCTTCCCCATATTTTAAAGCCCCGTGGCTACTGTGTTTTCCCCTCGTTCTTTAATCAGTGCCTTTCTAATACCCAAAGTGCGATATGAATCGATGGGACGTAATGCGCCACCACTATTTAGACGTGCTTTTTCAAGTAATGGCCTCACATCTGTTCTGTAAGCGCCTTGTAAAATCTCCTGACATTTAACGACATCATTATTAAGTTGAGCTGCTTTTAATTCCTGTTGGTCAATCAATAAGGCTTTTGCATAAGCCTCTTGAATGGCCTCCAGTGATTGAAGTAAATCTTCCAAGGGATCTTTAACATTATGGCTCGCATCAATCATCCATGCTAAATCTGGATTTTGTGGGTTGTTTTCCATCCCGTAAACCAATTCATTAAAAATCAGAAATAGGGCATAGGGTTTAATGCTTCCAACGGTCAGATCGTCATCACCATATTTGCTATCATTGAAATGGAAACCACCTAATTTGCCTTTCAGCATCAAAATAGAAACAATCTGTTCGATATTACTGTTTGGTAAATGATGACCTAAATCTACTAACGAAAATGCTTTATCGCCACATGCGTTAGCTAACATAAAGGATGTTCCCCAATCTTGAATAACCGTACTGTAAAAATTAGGCTCATAAGGTTTGTATTCTATAAGCATCTTCCAATCTGTCGGTAATCCTTTATAGATGGATTTTAAACTGTCCTCGGTATTTTGTAAAGCTGCCTGAAAATTGTTTTGTCCTGGAAAACAAGAACCATCGGCTAACCAAACGGTTAAGCTTTTAGAACCCAATTTGTTTCCAATATTGATAACATCTAAATTATGCGCAATGGCCTGTTCCCTAACTGCTTGACTGGTGTTACTTAAAGAGCCATACTTATAACTTTCCTTAGCTTTTTTTTGATCTTGAAACGTGTTGGAATTTACCGAATCGAAGGTTATATTCAATCCATTGGCCTGCTCTTTAATAGCGTTATAATCATTTGGAATATCCCAAGGTATGTGAAGTGATACCGCGCCAGCAGTTTGGGTAAGGGCATGTAAGATTCCAACATCTTCCATTTTTTGCTCTAAATTTGAAGGTTCGCCATAAAATGAAAAACGTCCAAAACGGGTACCGCCTGCACCTAAGGCCCAGCTTGGAATAGCTACTTGAAATTCAGATAATTTAGATACAATATTTGAAACATCGTGACTATTTTTTGTTAATCTGTTTGCTAAAAAATCAAAATGTTCATTATGATTATTTAGTTTTTTTTCATTTGAATCTTGAATATGATTTTTTTTGATTTCCATATATTTTTACTTCTTTTTAAGAGAAAAGAAACTCCCATAAACCTAAACTAAATGTTTATGGAAGTGTTCTTTAAAAACAACTCTACTCTACTAACTCAAAACTCTTTCTTTAAAATTATCTTACAAATGCATTAGCCATACCGCCATCCACATTAATAATATTACCAGTGGTTTTATCTAAAACGCCTACTAAGGCGAAAACGCCATTTGCGATATCTGCAGGATATATGATTTCGTTCAATAAATTTCTTTTGGCATAATGTGCAGGCAATTCTTCAACGGTAATGCCATAAGCTTTAGCTCTACCAGCAGCCCAATCACCTTCCCAGATTTTACTACCAACAATAACCCCATCAGGATTTACCGTATTGACGCGTATTTTATCTTTTCCTAATTCTGCGGCCAATAATCTAGCCATATGCTGTTGTGCGGCTTTTGACGTACCGTAAGCTACGTTATTTGGACCAGAAACCAAACCATTTTTACTGGCAATGGATATAAAATCACCTCCAAGGTCTTGCTTTCGCATAATGGCAACAGATTGCTTTGCCAAATCAAATTGTCCTTTTACTAAAACGTTTTGAAGAATATTCCAATCCTTATCCGTTGTCTCTTCTAAAGGTTTGGAAATTGCCAATCCAGCACTGTGCACTACAATATCAACACCTCCAAACTCTACACATGCTTTTTTGTAGGCATTTGCAATAGATTCTGTATTGGTAACATCGCATATCGCATAAGTAGATACATCTCTTTTATATGTTGCATTGGCTTCAATCAAACTTTGTTCATTGATATCTGTCAACACTACATTAGCACCTTCAGCAGCCAATTTATCAGCTATAGCTTTTCCTATTCCACCACCAGCTCCAGTAACAAAAGCAACCTTGCGTGATAAGGGTTGCTCTTTTGGCATCCGTGATAATTTCGCTTCTTCTAATAGCCAATATTCAATATCAAAAGCCTCTTGTCTTGGCAATGAGGTATAAGCCGTAATGGCTTCAGCACCCCGCATGACATTGATGGCATTGATATAAAATTCGTTTGCTACACGTGTCGTTTGCTTGTTTTTTGCAAAACTAAACATCCCTACTCCTGGGTATATAATGATTACCGGATTCGCATCACGCATTGCAGGACTGTTTGCCTTTTTGCATGTATTATAGTAATTTGCATATTCTTGTCTGTAAGCCTCAAATGCCGGCTCTAATTTCTTAAATATAGCATCAGAATCCGATAAATCCTCATTTTTACCTAAAGTCAGTACTAACGGTTGAATTTTTGTTCTTAAAAAATGATCTGGACAGGAGGTTCCCATAGGAGCCAATCGTTCTAAATCATTACTGTTGATGTATTCCATCACCACATCGGTATCAGAGAAATGTCCGATCATTCTATTTTCAGAAGAGCATAAACCTCTTAATAAAGGCATGATTTGAGCCGCTTTTTCCAAACGATCTGCTTTTGGTAAACTTTCAATTTTTTGTCCGCCAAATACACTACCTTTTTCTTTAATCTTATTTTCGATAAATTCAGAAGCCATTTCAATAACCTCTAAGCTGTTCATATAACATTCATAAGAGGTATCTCCCCAAGTGAATAAACCGTGACTCCCTAATACGATACCACGAATACCTGGATTATCTTCTAAACACTTTTCTATTTGAAGACCTAAATCAAACCCTGGACGTTGCCAAGGCACCCAGCCCATTGTATCTCCCCAAATTTCTTTGGTTACTTGTTCACTGTCTTTGGCAGCAGCCACGGCTATTAACGCATCTGGGTGCAAGTGGTCTATGTGTGTGAATGGAAGTAGCCCATGTAATGGCGTATCGATGGAAGGTGCTTTGCTGTCTAAATCATAAATACAATGGTTAAATAAACCCACCATTCTATCTTCATCTTCTAAACCACCATAGACATTTTTTAGATCTCTTAATCGCTTGGTGTAGATACCTGCGATACCACTTCTGTTTAGAGTACCAATGTCTCCCCCTGATCCTTTAATCCACATGACTTCAATATCTTCATTGGTTAGCGGGTCTTTTTCGATGGTTCTACAGCTTGTGTTGCCCCCACCATAATTAGTGATTCTTAAATCTGCTCCTAAGATGTTTGATCGGTATAAAAATAATTCTACTTGGTTATCATTTAAAGCCTCTGCTTTTTGATCATCCCATAAGTAATCGACGTAATTGAATTTTTTTGTTAGGTTCTTCATGGTTTTTAATAAAAATTTCAAGAACAAAAATATGTCCAAAGAGTTTGGTTTCTGTCCTGTACTGTGCCGTTTAATTAATACCATTTATTATATAAATGTATATTTTTTATTTTTAAAACTTTTACAAACGAATAATTCTATTTACTTTGCTAGTAGAGAAATATACTTACCATAAACTTATGATTGATAAAATGGAGATGTTTAAATTTATTAAAATCGACGAAAATTCGCGAATACCTAAATATAGGCAGATTGTAGATTCCATAATATATAACATATCTATGGGCAATCTTAAAATGGATCAAAAAATTCCATCTATTAATTTATTCAGTGAAGAGTTTTATTTATCTAGAGATACCGTAGAAAAGGCTTATAATATATTGAAGGAACGAAATATAATCACCTCTATAAGAGGCAAGGGCTATTACATAACTAGGACAAAACTGTTATCTAAAATAAATATTTTATTTCTGGTCAATAAGTTAAGTTCTTACAAATTACTTACTTATAATTCGTTTATTAATGCCATAGGAGGAAACTCACACACAGATTTACATATTTATCATTGCGATGAGTCCTTATTCTTGAATTTAATGGACAAACACAAATCAGCATACGATTATTATGTTATCATGCCTCATTTTAAAACAGAAGATTTAAAACATATTAGTTTTACCGATGAAGTACTCAAAGCCCTAAAAAAAATACCAAACGAAAAATTAATTATTCTCGATAACCTTAAACCTGGTTTGCATGGCCCTATTGTAGAAATTTATCAGGATTTTGAAAATGATATATATAATGCATTAACTGAAGGGTTTCCAAAAATATCAAAATATCAAAAGCTTATTCTAGTATATCCTGATAAAGCTGTATATCCGTTTCCAAGAAGGATTTTACATGGTTTTAGAAAATTTTGTATTGAAAAGTCAATGAATTTTGAAATACTTAATGAAGTATATGATGATATAATTCTTAAAAAAGGGGACTTATTTATTACCATTGTGGAAGCAGATTTAGTGAATTTGGTAAAGCAAATTAGGGATGACGAATTTATTTTAGGAAAAGATATTGGGGTCATTTCTTATAATGATACCCCGTTAAAAGAATTACTTGGTATCACGGTTATTTCAACAGATTTTAAGGTAATGGGGGAAACTACAGCACATATGATTCTAAACAAAGAAAAAGGTAAAATCAAGGTCCCTTTCAACTTTATTGATAGGAACTCAATGTAGTATATCTTAACTATACCCCAGCGTGAATACCTAATTTTAATACCACAGTATAGTTAATTTAACTCACTTCGAAAACATTTATTCAGTAGAAGTAATCCCATAGGGGCATATCAAAGAATTATAGACGTTTGAATTTCTTGCCCTTATTAAATTTGAAAATAACAAATTTAAAATAAATTATTCTTGATTATATCTTACCCGATCTTAAGGAGCCAATGGTAGATATTCATTAAGGTTTTGAAAACGATATATACAATCCATAAAAAGAACGGTTTCTAAAAATATCTAAGTATCAGAAGCTTATTTTAATTTATCCTAATAAATCGGAAACCCTGATTACAAACCAGAAAGCACTTCAGAAAATCCACTTTACAAATCCCAGGGCGATTGGGGGCGGGCATATGTATCTTCGGTGGTGCCTGAAGAATTAAGAGGAAATATTAATATCCAGGACAACTTTTAGAACTCATTTATATGACAGGACAAAAACTAGTTTAACAATCATTAAATGATGATAATGTCACTCAAATTGAGACCTGACAGATTTTATAATTAATCCATGTTTACAAGGCAACTAATTTAACAGATAAAAACTTTATTAAGGGCGCATGATAAAACACATGGTTTTAGTAAAAATCTATTTTGTACCGTTCCATTTTAAACTGTAGCGCATTCTAAACAGTATTGCACAGGATAGTGGAATAAAAATGAAAACGTAATTTTAGATGTTTAAACACAAAAAAATTAATGAAAAAAACACTTCTCTTTATTCTATTTCCTATTGTTTTATTGGCACAACAGGCAACTACACGCTTGGAAATTGATGAAAATAATTTTAACGATGTAGCCTTACATTCACTTCAAGATAAAACCAGTGATATTTTAACAACAGGTAAAGATGGCCATGTTTTTACGCTTCCACTTACTGAAGCCACAACACCATCAAACACCATTTTCTCATTTGAATATTTTTGTCCAACGGGAGTTGATTTTATTCAACTTTATTTTTATCCTTTGAAAGATAGTGTTCCTGCAAAAATGATTAGAGATGTTGGTTCCACGGAAGGTTGGATAGAATTTAAAGTTGATATTATAGAAGAATTAAAAAACTGGGGTAAAAAAGGCGATTACTTACGTATTGATTTCGGCAATGTTCCCGATTTAAAAATTCAAATCAAAAACCTTAAAATAAGAGACTTAACAGAAAGAGAAAAAGAACTTGCAGCCAAAAAAGAGCTCATTAAAAAGCAAGAAAAAATATTAGAACAAAATCTTTTAAGCTATTTAAGAACAGATACAAAAAGTAAATTGACCCATGTGCTTGTAAAAAGTGATAGCATTGTAATTACAGGAACGTCATTATCAAAAAATCTATATTTAGGTGAAGTTAGTATTTACGAACATGTTACTGAATTAAAAGATTTCGAATTTTTAAAACCAATAAACGTCAATAATTCAAAATTTCAAATTAGTGTTGAGCGTTTTGTAAACAGACATGATTTTACTCAGGACAGATTGCTATCAAAGTGGGTTTTAGTTGAAAAAACAAAGAGCGGTTACCAACGAATTTCTAATGCACGTTACCAAGATTCAGTAGTACCGAAATATACCTATCCGTTTGTTGAGCCTTCAACTATAAAAGGTCTTGGTGGGTATAGTGCCAATAGAGAAGCCCCAATATCAGATTTAGATGATTTAGGTATTACCAGTGCTACTGTAAATATCTGGATTAATGGTTTGTTAAGATCAAGTCCTTCGGATGATAATATACCTTTCGATTATATGGGTAAAACCTATTATATAAATAAAAAGGAGATTAAGAAATATGATAAAACCATGCGTTCTACTTCTGCAAAAGATATTGAGGTTTCTGCTATTTTATTAGTTGCTAAAGCATCCCAATCTATCGATAAAACTATTGGTAAAATTTTACAGCATCCCGATACCGATCCCGCTGGAATTTATGCCATGCCCAATGTAACTACTCCTGAAGGTGTTCAATATTATGCTGCCATTCTTGATTTTTTGGCAGATAGATATAGTAGGCCGGATAAAAAATATGGACGCATCCACCATTGGATCATCCATAACGAAGTAGATGCCGGTTGGGTATGGACCAATGCTGGGGAAAAAACCGCTTTGGTATTTATGGATCTGTACCATAAATCTATGCGTATCTCCCATAATATTACAAGAAAATATAATGCCAACTCCAAAGTGTTTATATCACTAACGCATTATTGGAATTGGACCTCCAACCCTCATTTTTATCTTTCCAAAGAATTATTGGAACAACTTTTACAATTCTCCAAAACAGAAGGCGATTTTGAATGGGCCATTGCACAGCATCCTTATCCAGAATCATTGCGGGAACCCAAAACTTGGTTAGACAAAAAAGTGAGCTTTGATTTTGATACCAAGCTCATTACTTTTAAAAATATTGAAGTGTTAGATGCTTGGGTTAAACAACCCGAAGTTTTATATAAAGGAAAGTATAAACGCACGGTGTACCTTTCTGAAAATGGTACAAACTCGCCAACCTACAGTGAAAATGATTTAAAAGAACAAGCTGCAGGTATGGCTTATGCCATGAAAAAGATTAAATATTTAGATGGGATTGATGGCTTTCAATATCATAACTGGCAAGATAATCGTCGAGAGGGAGGTTTACGAATTGGATTGAGACGATTTCCTGATGATGAAGAACTACCAGGTGCCATAAAACCAGTTTGGAATGTGTATCAAGCTTTTGGAACCGATAAAGAAGACGAAGTTTTTGATCAATACAAAGAGATGATTGGCATTAAAAGTTGGGATGAGATCAGGCAAAAAGTGGATATTGGAAAAAAAAAGCCCAAACCTTAAATAACGTTCAGAGTGATACTTGGGTTGCAACGGATGCTTTGGGGAGAAAGCTTCCTGATTATGAGGAGTGTGGTCCAAAAAAAGAAAACCGTTATGTTGGCATATTTTATTTTATTACACATGACGATGCAAATGCACCAGGACCTTTTAATGTGACAGAAATCATCCAGAAAAATCCAGAAAATCCAAAATGGGGCAACGGTAGTCATTATTGGGGAGAGCCAGAAATTGGTTATTATTTGAATAGTGAAGAATGGGCCATTCGAAAACATGCCATTCAACTTATTGATGCTGGCGTTGATGTCATCATTTTAGACGTCACAAACAATAAGACCTATTTCGAGGTTTATTCCACTATCTGTAAAGTTTTTGAGGAGATGCGAAAGGAAGGTGAAAACACCCCTGATATTGCCTTTTTGGGGAGTGAAATATCCGTTAACACGCTTTGGGAGGAATTTTACTCCAAAGGACTTTATAGAGATTTATGGTTTATATGGAAGGGTAAGCCATTACTTCTTTATGGACAGCATGAACAACCCCAACGAAATTTGGTCAACGATATAAAGTTTTCCGAAAACATTAAAAGCTTTTTTAATTTAAAACAAAGTTGGGCTTGGACATCGTTACCATGGTATGATAAAAACGGTAAAGACGAATGGCCTTGGATAGACCACTATCCACAAGCTATTTCTTGGCATAAAAATCCTTCGGAAAAAGAGATGATACCCGTAGCTGTTGCGCAGCATCCACTTTCAAATATTGGTAGAAGTTTTCATAATTTTTATCAACCTAACACCAATAAATTAGGATTAACACCATATACGGATAATGGCTTGTTTTTTCAAGAGCAATGGAATAGGGCTTTGGAAGTTGAACCAGAATTTGTATTTATTACAGGTTGGAACGAATGGTCTGCACACAGTCAGAAAATGGGTAAAGACATTAGTAAAGAATTACAAAAATGGAGTTTTTATCCCGGGGTACATTTAGGTAACGCAGGAAGACCTTTGAAAGAAGGAGATGTATATTTTATAGATCAATATAACCAAGAATATAGTAGAGATATTGAACCTATGAAACACGGACACTCCGATAATTATTACTATCAACTAATGGCGAATGTTCGTAAATTTAAAGGTGTGAAGACTCCACAAGTATCAGATGCTTTCAAAACCATTTTAATATCTGGAAGTTTTGAACAGTGGAATTCTATTAACAACACATTTTATGATCATATAGGAGATGTTGAACACAGAAATAGTCAAAAACAAGGAAGTGCAGGACCGTATATAAATACTAATGGACGCAACGATATTGATCTTTGTAAAGTAACTGGAGATGAAAACAATGTATATTTTTACGTAAAAACGAAAGAAAAATTATCCCCAAGTACAGATTCCAATTGGATGCTACTCTTTATTGATGTTGACCAGAATAAATCAACTGGTTGGGAAGGATATGATTTATTGGTTAATCAAAATATTACTGATTCTAAATCATCAACCATTCAAAAATACCATCCAAAAAAAGGTTGGATAGAAGCTGGCATTACTTCATATAAAACAGAAGACAAAGATCTTATGTTATCCATTCCAAAAGCATTATTTAGACAAAATGAAACTTTAAATTTTGATTTTCATTGGGTTGATAATCTAAGCAAATTAGAAACTATATACGACTTATTCGAGGCAGGAGACAATGCTCCAAGTAGGAGAGCCAATTACAGATACTAAATTTATAAAATGAGAACAATAAAAACAATCCTTATCACGACTGTATGTTTGACGCTTTTTGCCCTAACTATTGATGCTCAGGAATCCAAAACATCTGTTTATCCGAGAGAAACAGATGTGACCTCTTTAACACATAGTGATTTGGATAATCTCAAAAGAAAAGAAATCATATACAAAGATCTCGATAAGGACGGAGATCCAGATATCATAGAATTATGGTGGAATGGAAAGCGTGTGCGTTGGTTTGATGAAAATGACGATGCGACAACGAATGATAAATGGGGCGATATGCGCAACGACGCTTTGCAAGTTGATGTGGATGATGATGGATTTTACGATGGCCCCGGGGATTATAATGTAAAATGGGCCGATAGAGATAAAGATGATATTCCAGACATCCAAATATTTAGTCGCAATCCAGAAGTTGGTTATGACTGGGTTTTTGCTGATAGTGGCTCTATTTATTTTGTAATGATTGATTTAGATAATACGGGTTTGCTTATGGACATTGAGTGGAACGATCTTTCCGTTTCCTGGACACGTTTTGATAGAGGTCCCAATTGGCGTACTAATTATCACGGCAATACCACTTTTTTGAAAGAACACGCACCAATTTGGTCTGTTGAAAACCCTAAATTTTCTTGGGAAAATCCGTTTCTTTTTTATGATTTTGATGAAGATGGTTTATCAGAAATGTCCATTCGAGTAGCAGATAACCGAAAGTTTGACAAAAACGATCGAAACAAATTGAGTTTTGATGGTATTGTAGACGAGGCTTGGATAAGCTATGATCTGGATAACGATTCTGGACGTGATAACGAAATGGATTATGATATGACCCTGTACGTTGCTGGAGCTCCTGGATTGGATTATAAAGACCAAGTACACAACTTCCCAGAAGTTAAAGCCCCTGATTGGGTGATGCCTTATTACAGACACGCCGAATGGCGGCAACAAACACAGTTTATTTATCTCAATCGCGAAGGTGCTGTAAATCGCCTCTTTTCTGCTACTTGGGCACGCGCTTATTTAACGGTTGATGAAGATGATGACAGCCACCGCTGGGAACGGGTTGAAATTTATTACCCTGGCGACCCTTATATTTTGGAGCGAATGAATAAAAATTCGCCCATTTATCATCCGCAATCTGATGCTCTTGGAGACCGTAGTGAATGGGATACTGATTTTAGTGGAAAAGCCAAATTGTACCATACGGACTGGGATGGCAAAATTCATCTTTTAGGTGCTGAAAAAGGCGTTTGGACTGTGGATATTAACAGGGCTTATTGGGCTGGAGCGCATCCAAATGGCGTAGCTTCTACAAAAATGCCAGAAAAGGCGGAGGAAGTCATTCAATATGAAGACACCAATAATAATGGCTATTTTGATAAAATCAGTTATGATTATAATGGTGATGGACAACAGAACAGAACCGATTTTTTATTGGAATTAGGTATCGATGATATTGGAAAAACAGTAGATGTGACGGAACTTAATT
Organism: Changchengzhania lutea; assembly: GCF_006974145.1. Classification (NCBI taxonomy): domain Bacteria; kingdom Pseudomonadati; phylum Bacteroidota; class Flavobacteriia; order Flavobacteriales; family Flavobacteriaceae; genus Changchengzhania; species Changchengzhania lutea. The sequence goes on from NZ_CP039456.1 coordinate 2,856,819, forward strand.
GGGATCAACTAAGGTTACATAACAGTGAAATTGCAAATGAGAATTGGAAAAAGGCACAACGCTTATTTAGAACGGTGTTTCGTTATGGTTTAGTCGATCCTGAAATCATTAAATTAAGTAAAGCGTCGTCAGTACAAGAAAAGTATGAGAATGCGTATTGGTTAAAAGAACGTATCATTCGAAAAACTTTAACCATAGCTCCCGAAAAATCACACAAAGAATTTCTAACGGCTTATTATAAATCTGATGCTATAGCATTAGAAAAATTAATAATTAAGCTAAAACTATCAGAAAATTAAAAAGTTAAATAATGAAATTAAAAACACATAAAGGCGTGTATAACAAAAATTCTCTAAGATGGGTGTTAGGCATTTCTTTACTCTTATACAATTGTGCCACTACTACAAATAAAACCATTCCACAGAGCCAAATATTGGAAGACCTTTCTCAAATATCTAAAGATCATTCTGCAATTTTCCAACTCTCAGATTCAGATCGTCCTGGTTCATGGTGTTGGTTCCAGGATCAACGTGTTATCATGGACATAGATGATCCCGATACCCCAATTCTAATGACGGGCGTGGTGACCTATGGAGATAGTTTAAGCGATAAACGTGGCGATATTGATCTCTATTGGGCGCGGTTCGATCTCAATAAAAAAAATCCATTGTTACAAAGGGAACGCATTGAACTTGATGACCAATTACAAATGGATGATCATGCCTCGCCTTCTTTTTTAATTAGACCCGATGGCCGTTATCTTGTTAATTGGTCCAAACATGGCAATGATAAATTTATAAGAACCAAAATTTCAAAAAACCCTCACGATCCTACTATATGGAATGAAACCATCCTATCTGATGCACCACAGGCAGGAATAACCTATACAAATCCCATATACCTATCTGAGGGCAATAATGGAAATGGACAGATATTCAATGGGATCCGTTCCCAGGGATTTGATTCCAATTTTATTTATTCGAATGATCTTGGGGAACATTGGATCTATGGCGGACAAACCCTAAACGCAAAAGACGCATGGCCAGATCACCCAGACGGAGGAAGAGCCTATGTAAAATATGCAGGGGATGGAAAATCAAAAGTCCATTTATTTGCTACAGATGATCATCCTAGGGTTAACTTTAGCAAAGATAGATCAAAGCCTGGACCTTATCTTAACTCCATATACCATGCCTATATAGAAAATGGAAAGTTGCATAAAACAGATGGAACTATCATAGATGAAAATCTTTATGATGAAAATGCTATTCCACCCACTGAAATGACACTTCTTTTAAAAGATAGTACTGTCATTGATAGTATGGCCATGCGAAGAGGTTGGGTTAATGATATTAAAATCACTCCAGACCATCAACCCTTTGGAGTTATCCAATTTAGAGCGAATGACAATCAAGAAGATCATTGCTATTTTTATGTGAGATATGATGGGAAAAAGTGGCACGTAAATTTTATGGCGTATGCAGGAGATAATTTCGGTCCCACTAATGAAGGCGATTATACTGGCCTTGCATCGGTTGATCCATCAAATCCAGATGTGGTTTTTATTTCAACAAGCACAAATCCTATTACAGGAACACCTTTAATTAGTTCGGTTTCTGGTAAACAACAACAAGAAATTTATATGGGAAGAACTAGGGATTTCGGTAAAACATGGACATGGGCTGCATTGACTGCTAATTCGGAATCTGATAATCTTCGACCGATTGTGCCAGAATGGATAAAAGGCAAAAGCTTGGTGCTTTGGATGAAAGGAAACTATCCTAAATTTTATGTTTATGACACTAAAATATTGGGGCAGATCATTAATCATAACTAATTACATGGCAACATTCATTTTGAGAAATAAACTACTCACAGTTTTCAGGATAACCAAGACCTTACAGGTTTTTAAAACCTGTAAGGTCCACAAAATGAACAAGCCGAAAATGCTAAAAATATGTTTCTATTATAAATTTTTGCTATATACTAGACCATCATAAAAGATAAAAACAGTCTATAACTTTCACCCATCATATAAAAATAACGTCAACCTAATTAATTATAAACAAATGCCATACTTAAAAACCGTATTCTCATGCGTTATTAGTCTTTGGATTTTTGGATGCCAATCCCTTTCAAATAAAAAATCTGATGAACCAATTAAAAACAAACGTCCAAATATCATCTTTATCCTGGCCGATGATTTTGGGATCGTGGATACACAGGCCTATGCCAATCATTTTATGGAGCTTGATACCTCAAAAATGTATTATGAAACGCCAAACATTGACGAACTGATCAGTGAGGGGACCGCATTTTCACAGGCTTATGCCAATCCGCTTTGTTCCCCAACACGGGTAAGTATCCTTACCGGTATGTACGCATCGAGATTGGGCTTTATGACCGCCATGCCATTGCGACCTACCTACTACAATCAGAACCTCCCCATTCCTGACGGTTATTATCCGCACGATGTGTTGGAGCATAAGGACGATATTAAAATTGAGCAGGCCTGGATCAATGCAACTTCTAACTCGGCGGTGCCGACCGGCAGGGATATCGATCAGGGAAAAGACGTGCTATCCCTTGCAGAGGCCTTGATCGACTATAATTCGGCATTTATCGGTAAATGGCATATTGGGGGTTTCGGGGCTGAAGGCTATCAGCCACAGGATCAAGGCTTTGAAAACTTGGCGTATTTTGATGGTGGGGGATCTGTATATTTCGACTGGCGCAAGGGCTGGGAAAATTCTTCCAAACAAACCTTTCCTAAAATGCCGCAAGATGAATGGGAAATAGGGGATTCGGGAGCCGATACCGGAGAAGACTATTTGACCGATGACCTTACCGAACAGGCTTTAAATTATATCGACCGAAGATCAAAAATCAAGGATCAACCCTTTTTTCTGTATTTTTCGCATTTTGCGGTGCATTCACCTTACCAAGCGCTTGAAAAGGATGTAGAATATTTCAAAAACAAAAATACCAAAGGCTGGAACGGGCATAAAGACCCTGTTTACGCTGCGATGATCAAAAGCATGGACCGCTCGGTCGGTGCCATTCTTGATAAACTGAAGGAAACGGATCTCGAAGAAAATACACTCGTTATATTTATGTCGGATAACGGGGGGATAGATTCCAAGATAACGCCCCAGGGAGATGGCACGGACAACGCCCCATTTTTAGGCGGGAAGGCGACCTTAAACGAAGGTGGCATCCGGGTGCCACTTATATTTAGGTGGAAAGGTGAAATTAAAGAAGGACAGTGGGTGGATGTGCCGGTTGATTGTACCGATATCTTTCCGAGTATTTTGGCAGCTGCGGGTTATGATTCCAAAGAAATTGTTGAAGATCAAAAACTGGATGGGCAAAATATAATGCCGTTGTTGACAGATGTTGACAATTCAAAAAAATCCTATTCCAAAGAAACACACTACTGGCATTATCCCTTTAATGTCATCTATAACAGTCCCTATGATGGCTATCCGCTCACACCACATTCAGCCATTAGGGATGGGGACTATAAACTTATTTTTGACTGGTATGGCCGTTTGTACCTATACAATATTGAAAAAGATCCCTTTGAAAAAAACAATATAGCTGAAGAAAGACCTGAACTTAAAAGTGCTTTATTCAATAAGCTTAATTTATGGTTAGAAAAGAATGTTGAAAAGCGCTATTTACCAAGCCTTAATAAAGATTATAATTCTGATAAGGAAATTCGAGACAAACCCTTTGTGAACCTGGTACCTATTAAGAAAAATAAATAGAATTTTTTATAATAAAGAAAGAAATCAGCTTTAGGGCTGATTTTTTCTATCTTCCGCAAAAAGTTCATAAGGACTTTTGCTGTAATTGTATTGCCACCCGCCTTTTGGCTGTACTTCTTTAAAATCTTTTGCACCGTAAAAACCATCATTATAATTTTCCATCCATTCGAAAGTTAATTTTTGAAGTTTATCTCGATCACTTTTATAATCTGGATGGTTGTATAGATTATTTAATTGGTAGGGGTCGTTTTTTCTATCGAAGAGTGTATTTGTGATTGGGTTGTTATCTTTATCCATAGAAAAAGTAAAATCCTTGGTAACCACACCTCGCCAATTGATGTTTTTTGCATGCCCCAATCTATAGACCCATAGTGGCACATAATCGTTAGCATCAATGCTACTTAATGCCAATTCTTTAGATAAATCCCTACCATCATAACCTTGTTTTGTTTCAATGTCCAAATAGCCCAAAATTGTTGGCATTATATCCATGGTTCCCAGCATGGTTTCTGATTTTATTCCTGCTTTAATTTTCTTGGGATATTTAATTATAAAAGGGACTCTGTTTGAATAATCATGCGGGTATTGTTTTGGCAATTTTGCGTTATGAGATTCCAACATGTCGCCATGGTCTGCCGTAAAAGCCACCAATGTATTATCTTCAATGCCCATTTCTTTTAATTGATTCATCAGTCTTCCAAAAGCGACATCAACGCCTGTAACAGAAGCCAAGTGTCCATGGTACATCCGTTTTCTATCTTCTGTAACTTCTAAACCTGGGCGTAATGTTATGGAGTCTCGATTGTATAAACTCATTAATTCATCTAAAGTATCATACCTGTAATGCATTTTCCCGTCTTCTCCTTTAAATTTGCCCCAATCGTGTGGTGGATGCCAAGACACAATAAGAGCGAATGGTTTGGATTGGTCTATATCTTTTAAATAATTGATGGCCTGATTGGTTTGTGCGTAAGGTTCCCATTCATTAAAGATCTCTTTTTCTCCTTTTTCGTTCCAGAAAAAAGCCTTTCCCGGGCGAAAGTCCACATGGCAGTTGTTGGTCAATAAAGTGTCAAAACCATACGACAGTTCTTTAGGAATCGGTCTATTTCTATCTCCACCCAATAAATGCCATTTCCCAACATAAGCGGTTTGATATCCTTTTTCTTTTAGAACTTCTCCCAAAAGCTTTGTTTTGTTTGGTAAAAGTGGTACATCATTTACAAAAGCACCATTTTTAAGCGGATGCATCCCGCTCATCAACATGCCCCTGAAAGGTGTGCAAACAGGTTGGCTTGAAAATGCATTACTGAGCAATATGCCTTCACTTGCCATTTTATCCAGATTGGGTGTTATGATCTGTTCATTGCCATAAGCACCAAGCATATCATACGAATGTTGGTCTGAAAGTACAATAATAAGGTTTGGCAAGGTTTCAGGTTTAGCATCGACTTTGGCTTGCTCTTCCTTATTTTGCTTGCAAGAGACCACTATTATTACTGAAAATAGGATTAGAAATATATGTTTCATCTTTTGTTTTTATAAAACCAAAATAGCTGTAAAAGTTAAATTTCACAGCTACTTTGTATTCATTTACTCTTGTTTTACCAACCTGGATTATTAGGTAGTAAATTTTGATTTTTACCAATTTCAACAGCAGGAATTGGGCATAAAATGTATTTATCATCCCAACCTCTATTTGGGTTTCTCCATTGTCTTAATAGGTGGTTATTATATTCTTGTTCTGAAGTTCCCCAACGCCGCAAATCGAATAATTCTCCCATTTCCGCATACAATTCCCTGGTTCTTTCTTCTCTAATAATAGTTCTTAGAGCACTTTGATCAGTCGTAGTAATTTCACTAGCATTGACTCTGTCCCTAGCTGTTCTTAGATACGGCAATGCACTTGCAGGAGTACCATTTTCATTATAGGCTTCAGCTAACATTAAAAAAGCATCCACATATCTGTAAACGATGTGATCTTTG